>JAOTRX010000006.1 GCA_030247675.1 Desulforhopalus sp.
GTTGTAAGCATAATTTCTCTTCATATATATATTTCAAGAAAAGGTGTTGCTGTCATTGTAACTGTGCACTAGGATAGTATTTTTTTGCAATGGTTGAGCCTTGCTAACATTGAGAAGGTCTATAATATTCAAATTAAGGATTATGCTCTTAGAGAGTGAAAAAACATGCCGAGTAATTTCTTTACTTTCAACAGAAAATTAGAATATTCAAGTGACAAATTAATCTCACAAAAAAAATGGAACATCCCAAAAATAAAGGTAAAGTTTATGCATCGTGGGCTGCGTCGCGGCCACTCTTTTGATGGATTTTTGCGTCAATTTCCAAATTGTTATCCTCAATGGGGCGATTGTCTTTTTGACTTTGATGTTGATGGCCAGGATTACGATTGGCTGGTGGTTTATCAAGATTTGCCACGTAGTGACAAGGTATTTACGGAAGAAAAACTTCTTTGTCCTAGGGAAAGAACAATGCTCATAACGGGTGAACCATCAACAATTACCGTTTTTGGGATCGATTATTTGCGTCAATTCGGCTGTATATTAAGCTTTCAAGAAAAGTGGGCAATGAGGCATCCAAATGTCATTTTTACTCATCCTGGTTTAATGTGGCACTATGGATTGCCTTTTAAAAGTGGGGAGTTTGTAAATTGGGATACATTAGCATCAACCCCACCAATAGAGAAAACAAAAATGATTTCTACCGTATGTTCACAAAGGACAGGTAATATAACTCTTCACTCAACACGAGTGGATTTCACCTGGCGTCTTAAAACGAATTTGCCTGAACTGGATATCTATGGACATGGGGTAAATCCGATGAATGATAAGGCGGAAGCGCTAGATCCATATCGTTTTCATATTGCCGTTGAAAACCATGTCCATGAACATCACCTTACCGAGAAATTACCTGATGCTTTTCTTGGTTATTCATTGCCTTTTTATCATGGCGCTCCAAACGCAGCAGAATATTTTCCGAAAGATAGTTTTATTCCTATTGATATAAATGATTACCAGAGATCTCTGGAAATTATTAAAAGCCATCTCACTATCAATGAGTATAGAGATCGGCTACCTTATATTATTGAAGCAAGGCGGAGAGTACTTGAAGAACAGAACCTTTTTGCCATAATTAGTAGCAATATTGTCGATCAGGAGAAGAAAATTTCAAATTTGACTATGGGCAAGGTAATTCGCAACCGGTCAACAATGCGCTTAAAAAATCCAATTGCCGGTGTTCGCAGTCTTGGAGAAAAAGTGCTAACAAAGGTATATCACCGTCTCACTTTTAAGAGCAGGAACAAGAAGAAAAATATCTGATTAAAAAGTATTTGAGTCAAACATCTATAATGTTTGTTTGCGGACTACGGTAGCATATATATTGGCGTATCTTTTCCGAAAGAAAGAATAAGTGGTGCCTGCTGGAAGCCAAGCTTTTGGGAGAGGGATGTTGTTTTTTGGTTAGCATAATGTCCAAGTTCATGCATGCTTACCATTTTATCGCCGTTCCGGTCTACTTCCTGCTTATTATTAAGGCCGTCAAGCAGGGTCAGGGTGAAAAGGCCATTTCCCTGGAAACCATCGAGTGCCTCTTGCACCGAAGAGGTGGACGTAAAGATATTTACACCCATTTTTTTCGCTAAAACCGACATTCTCGCTTCATAAAGGCTACCGACAATGTCATCGACCCCTCCGGCATGGCAGGTATCAAAAATGAACAACTGGCTGAGCGATTTTATTTTCTTAGAAATATCGACAAGTTCATTAGAGCTTATAGTATTCGCATCACTCAATACTCCGTCAAAATTACTGGTTAAGAGATAATACTGATTCTGGATAAGAATGCCATTCCCACCGACAAAAAGAATAAAACTGTCTTCTGGTTTAATAATTGTAGCTAAATCATTAATCTTTTTCAGAATATTTGTTTTGTTTGCCGTATCGTTAAGGAGGAGCTCATGGTGAATATTATCTGGGGAAAAGAGACTACTCGCTTGACGACGAATCCTTTGCTGAACATCGGTAGCATTTTTAGTGGCGTATTTCAGGTTAATTGCCTTTTCTTTATGTTTATTGATACCAATAGATAAAATGTAGAGGTGAGGTAAGAGGCGAGGCTTAGCTGATTGAAACTTTAAGGTTTCCCAGGTACCTTGAAAGGTGTTGGCTCTATTGAATGCGGTTATGGCTATTTCATTTTCTCCAGTAATGCTTTCTACTTCCATGCAATCGGTAAAATTCGTCCCCTTTTCCTGGCTTGAAGCCGGCACAAGATTGCTTGGGTCTATAAGAGAAAGAGCTCGCATCTGCTCCTGAATGGCCGGACCGTTCATGGCCATGATGTGTATTCTTTCCGATGGCGATTTGACCATTTCCCTATAATACCCATCGGACATTATAAGTTTACCATTTTGTTTCAGTCTGATTTCACCTATGCCATCTTTACCCGTTGCTTGGTAACAGACCTTGTTTCTACTGGAAATATCAGGTGTGTTTGTAAATTGAACAAGAGGAGGTGGGGTGTTCGCCGCTTCTGCCAGGGTTGGCGTCACAACATTTCGACCATTTTCTCCTTGTAAAATAGTCATTATGATATCTGGGCGATAGAAACTATCGTAAAACTGCCCTAAAGGAATGTTTTTCCCCTCAAGGTTTGTTTTCAGGCTATCTGCCCCTTTTCCCGAAGCGTTAAAGTATCCCTCGGAGCTCACGGTGATCCACTCATCGCTGTCAAAACCGACCAGTAAGGCCAGTTGTTTTCCTGACTTTACATCGAGAAAACGGATTGCAGCGTCCCCTGTAAGTAGTAAGAGAGATTTACCATTGGGAAGAAAAACAGCCTTCACCGGTTTTACCGAAGAAGATGGTTGGGCAGGAGCACTGTATAAACTGAGAGGTAAAAAAGCCCTTCCGTTTTCAAGATCCCAGAGGGACAGCGGGTGCGAGGAGACAAATCCTAATTTGTTGTTTGGAGAAATAGCTGTTCCCCAGGCACCGCTACCCAGACCTGAGGAAAACTTTTGTATAACCTGGCCGTTGGCAATGTCCCACTTTCTAACAGCGTTGTCTGATGCCGAGCTGGTGAAGACGAATTGACCGTCAGAAGAAAAAGCCATGCCGGTTATGCCGCCAGCATGACCTCGTTCATGACCAATGAGGACTTGGACCTTTTTGCCCGAATCAATATCCCATAATTTTAAGGTGGCGTCGGTTCCTCCTGTGAGAATGTACTGTCCGTCAGGAGAAAAAGTTGCCAGAAGACGTATCGGCAATGGAAGAAAATAGGATTGGTAGCCCGCATCAAACTGGGTAATGAAGGCGCCGGTATCGGTGTTGAAAAGGGAGGCAAAGGTATTGTGGGTTGCAACCAAGGTCTTCCCGTCGGGAGAGAAGGCCACAGAGGAAACCTCCCATTTCAATTCCGGAAAAGTCCGTAGCTGCACGCCACGGTCGAGGTCCCAGAGACCTAGGCCTGACTGACTACCCACAGGGCGACCAGCGATCAGAGCGTATTTACCATCAGGAGATAGGGCTATGGAGGAAATATCCTGGAGATCATGGATGGCAATTTTTTTTATACGCCGTCCTTGAACTAAATCCCAGATGTGCAAGCTTTTTTGCCCCTGAGACAATCTACCGGAGCCGCTTTCTATCGTCATACCGTTATCAATGGCTATCAGCCGGGAACCGTCTTTGGATATAGCCATGTCCGTAACAGCCTTGACAGGGGAATCAAAACTCATTTTGATTCCGGAAAGCTGTAAAGATGCGGGTGGAGTGGTAGCAGTGCAGGATACAAGCAGAGCAACCCATAAAATAACTACAAGTTTTTGCAAAAAAATCATTCCAGATCCTTAATCAGACAAATGTACCTCGGAGCCTTCCCCGGAAAATGGCCACATCATATTGCCCTCTGCCAGAAGTGTCTATATTCAACCTAGAGGTGGTGGCAAATATACCACCAAGAGACAGGTAAGCAACTGGTTAGTCCACTGAACTTCTGTTGCCGCAAGGTAAGTGTGGCGGTTTACAGGATGATTTGTGAATAGTGGATGTTTTTATGTCTCCGGCGTTTTTAGAATAAAACGACAATCGGCCACGGTAACACCATCACCTTCTGGATGGACGAGCAGTGGATTTATATCTAGCTCACTGATCTCCGGGTGGTTACAGACCATCTCCGACAGGCCCACCAGCATCCGTTCGATGCTGGCGATATCGGTACGAGGCGCCCCACGATACCCGGCAAGGAGCTTGTGGCCTTTGATGCTCCGTACCATATTTCTTGCACCATTACGGGTGAGCGGAGCGAGGCGGAAGGCGACGTCCTGAAAGACCTCGACAAAGACCCCGCCGATGCCGAACATTATCAATGGGCCAAAAATTGGGTAACGGCTCATTCCGAGAATGACCTCAAGACCCCGAGGGGCAAGACGTTGGATCAGCACCCCTTCGATGGTTGCCGCCGGATCGAATTTTTTGGCATTGTCAATAATGGTCGAGAAGGCGTTTTCCACCGCTTCCCGGCTGTCCGGTCCGACCTTTACTCCTCCGGCGTCGGTTTTGTGGATGATCTGCGGCGAGACGATCTTCATGACCACCGGATAACCCATCCGGTCGGCGGCGTCCCCGGCCTCAGCTGCAGTTGTTGCCAGCATTGTCGGCAGGACATTAAAGCCGTAGCATTGAAGCAGTTCGGTGCCACCTATCTCGCCGATATACGACTTGCCGGCGGCAAGCGCATGGGTGATGATTGCGTTCGCCCTTTCTTTGTCATGGGTAACCTGAAACGGTGCCAATTTTTGCCGGTTCAGCCATCTGGAGTAGCGGTACAGGGCACCAAAGCTCTTGGCGGCGCTTTCCGGGAAACGGTACACCGGGACACCGCTTTCCTGCAGGTGTTTTACCCCGGCAGATACATCGATAATCCCCATAAAGCAGCAAAGGATAGGCTTGTACGACCGGCTGGCGATGCGCACGATTGCCTCGGCGGTGCCAATGGCGTTGGTCATGCTCTGCGGGGTGAGGATGACCAGGGCACCATCTACCCCTTCATCTTTGATTACCGTGGACAGGGCGTTTTCGTAGCGATCCTGAGCGGCATCGCCGATGACGTCCACTGGGTTGTTAACGTTAGCCGTCGTCGGCAGGTGGCTTTTCAACACTTCGATGGTGTCGTCGGCAAAGGTTGCCAGCTCGAGGCCTGATGAGACGGTCATGTCGGTTGCGACAATTCCAGGCCCTCCGGCGTTGGTGACGATCGCCACCCGGTTGCCGTGCGGTACCTTGCGGCGTACCTTGCCGGTGGCGCTTTCGTTTTTATAGGCAAAGGCGATACCGAAGTCGAATAACTCATCAATAGAGGCGACCCTGATGATACCGCTTTGGTCAAAGATAGCATCGTACACTGCTTCGCTGCCGGCAAGTGATCCGGTGTGTGAGGCCGCCGCCTTTGCGCCGGCACCGGTTCTTCCCGATTTGATGGCAAGTACCGGAGTTGGACGATCGCCACCGGTAATCTCCTTTACCTCGCGGATAAACTCCGGGCCGCGCTGCAGCTCTTCTATGTACAGCATGATGACCTCGGTCTCCGGGTCGGCATGGAAATAGCGGAGCAGATCCAACTCGTCAACATCGGCCTTGTTGCCTATGGAGACGAACTTTGAGAAACCAAAATCCTTGTCAGCGGCAAAATCAAGGACCGCTGTACAGAGTGCACCGCTTTGCGAGATAAAAGAGATATTGCCTGCCGCCGGCATCCGCGCCGAGAAACTGGCATTAAGCCGCACCTGGGGCTTCGGATTAATGACTCCCAGACAGTTTGGCCCAACCACCCGCACACCGGCTGCCCGGCACATTGCGACGATTCGCTGTTCTATGGCCAGACCTTCGCCACCGACCTCCCGGAAACCGGCCGAGACGATGACTACCGCCTTTACCCCGTGACCAATGGCATTGGCGATGGCGGTTTCCACCTGTCGAGGCGGTAAAATAAGAATGGCGAGATCAACAGGGTCGGGGATGTCGCGAATGTCAGGATAGGCGCGTACACAGGCGATCGATTTGGCCTTGGGGTTGACCGGGTAAAGGGTGCCGGTGAACCCCCCTTTAAGAATATTGACGAAGATATCATGACCGACCTTACCAGGTGTGCTGGAGGCTCCGACCACCGCCACCGAGGACGGATTAAAGAGTGCGTCAAGATCTTGCATATGGAGTTCCTGTCGTGTGGATATTGGTTGTTTTCTAATGGTGCTTTGGTCATTGTCTATCAAAATGACGGATTACTGTATCATGGTTTGCAGGCAAATCCCGGAGATTTTTTCTACTGACCACTACATTCCTTAAGATGGCTGAAAAAATAATAGTATTTCTGAGTTCGCCTGGTATCCTAATGGGTAGTCATCAGGTACCGCAAAAGCACATTCGCTGCTTGCGGAGAAAGTAAGAAGCCTGTCGAGTAGCAATACACTTACTGAATTTCCGGGGAGGTAAGAGATATGGAGAAAACCATGGACTTGCCACATCGCTGGCGATTTTGCCGGCTAGGCGGTTTTGATCAAGTCCGTTTGGAGAGCGCTGAAGACATTAGACACCTGGGGGAATTAGATCAGAAACTTTGGGCGGCACTCAGTTGCCCAGTGGATGGACTGGAGTTTGATTCCCGGACCCTGGCAATGCTTGACAGTGACACTGACGGCCGTGTGCGGGTGCCGGAAATTCTTGCCGCAACCCAATGGGTCAGCACTGTTCTGGCTTCGCTGGATGGTTTTCTTGCCGGCGCCGACCATTTGCCCCTCCAGGCCATAGATGGAAGCCATGCCGAAGGCAGGCAGTTGATCGCCTCGGCCAAACGGCTCCTCTCCTTTTTAGGCAAGGCCGATGCTGACAGCGTCTCCATGGAGGATGTTGCCAACACCGAAGCCCTGCTCCACGATTCCAAATTCAACGGCGATGGGGTTATCACCCCGAATGTCAGTGATGATGAGGCAATCACGACGCTGATTAGCGAGATTATCTCCTGTGTCGGCAGCGACCAGGATCGCAGCGGACAGCAGGGTATTTCCGGGGAGCGGCTAGAGGCTTTTTTTACCGCTGCCACGCAGTATTCCCAGTGGTGGCAAGAGGCCAGGAGTTCATCCGATATTCTGCCCTTCGGTGAGCAAACCGAAGCCGCCGCTGCGGTTTTTGCCCGTCTTCGTACCAAGCTCGATGACTACTTCATGCGCTGCGGTTTGGCAGCCTACGATTCCAGAGCCGAGGCACCCCTCAACCCCTCCCTGGTCACCTATGAGGCCATTGCTATTCACGATCTGACCGTGGCCAGTGCCGAGGTAGAAAGCTTTCCCCTTGCCCATATCATTGCCGGTCAGCCCCTGCCTCTTGCCGGGGGGATTAATCCGGCATGGGTTGCAACGGTCGAAGAATTCACCAAACTGGTGGTTGTGCCCCTTTTCGGCGAAAGCACGCATCTCCAGGCCGCCCAGTGGGAGGAAATTAAAAAAATCTTTCTGCCGTATGCGGCATGGATGGGCAAAAAAGCCGGGGGAGACGTGGAGCAACTGGGTATTGCACGGGTGGAAGCGATCCTTCAGAGCCAGGGGAAAGATCTCCTTCTTGATCTCATCAATGAAGATCTGCAGCTCGCCGAGGAAGTCGAAGCCATCGATAAGGTGGCCCAGCTCGTCCATTTCAACCGCGATCTTTACCGGTTGTTAAACAATTTTGTTTCCTTCCGTGATTTTTATTCCAATGATTGTACAGCGGTTTTTCAATCCGGGACCCTATACATAGACGGTCGGTCCTGTGAGTTGTGCATCAGAGTGCCCAGTGTTGAAACCCACAGTCCTCTCGCCAGCCTCAGCCGTACCTATCTTGCCTATTGCGAATGCCGGCGCCGGGGCAGCGACCAGCGGATATTCATCGCCGCGGCCTTTACTGGCGGCGACTCCGACAATCTGATGCTGGGCCGCAATGGTGTTTTTTATGACCGGGACGGGAAGGACTGGGATGCGACAATCGTTAAAATTATTGACCATCCGATCAGCGTTTCCCAGGCCTTCTGGGCCCCCTATAAACGAATAGGCAGGATGATCAATGAACAGATCGAAAAATTTGCCGCAGCCAAGGATAAGGCAGTAGACAGCAAGGCCGCAACAGGCATAGCCGGGGCGGTAGCAAAACCACTGGCACCTCCCCCACCGCCCAAACCACCGGCATCACCACCCCTGCCCTTTGACGTCGGAAAATTTGCCGGCATCTTTGCCGCCTTTGGTTTAGCCTTAGGGGCCATGGGAACCGCCGTTGCCTCGATTGTTGGGGTTTTTCTCGCCCTGCCGGTCTGGCAAATGCCCCTCGCCCTGGCGGGACTCCTCCTTGTGGTGTCCGGACCTTCCATGCTCATAGCCTTTCTCAAGCTCCGGCAACGCAATCTCGGACCGATCCTTGACGCCAATGGCTGGGCGGTCAACACCAAGGCCTGTATCAACATTCCCTTCGGCGCTACTTTGACCAAGATGGCTGTTTTACCGAAGGGCGCCGAGCGAAGCCTTGCCGACCCCTTTGCCGAGAAAAAGACCCCATGGAAATTCTGGGTGTTTCTCGTTGTTCTTGTAATGGCCCTGGGGTTCGCCTGGAATAAAGGCTATATCAAGGACTTGGCAAAGATATTTAAAGCGCCTGCTGGTACTGAAAAGAGCGCAACCGTGCAACCGGCGGCTTCGGCAAAATAGGGTGGAGAACCCCGGCAGACAATTCCAGTCTTCAACCAAGGTGTACGCGATGAGCGAATCAGCAATTCAGGATCTGTATCACGAAGAGTATAGCCATTGTTACGGCTGCGGGCGCAACAATCCTGACGGCCTGCATCTGAAAAGCTTTATGGTGGGGGAGGAATGTGTCTGCCGCCATACCCCTAAACCGCAATACAGCGGTGGCGTTCCGGGGTTTTTGTACGGCGGGATGGTTGCCTCGCTGATCGACTGTCACGGCGCCGCGACCGCTGCCGCAGCCAAGGCCAGGGAAAGCGGCGAACCCATCGGGCGATTCGTCACCGCCTCCCTGAGTGTCAATTTTGCCAAACCGACACCGCAGGGGATGGAGCTTGAGATTCGCGGCAGGGCAACCGAGATTCAGGGGCGCAAGGTGTGGGTCGATCTCAGCCTCTTCGCCGGAGAAACCCTCTGTGCCACCGGCCGGGTGCTGATGATCCAACTGAAGGTGTAAACCTCTAGGAAGTATGTAAGCGAGGGGCCGATATCACAGCAGGCAGCGGTCCTTGTCCTTGACCCTCGACATGCCGGGGATGAGGGTCTGGGTCGAAAGAACCCCCTTCCATTGCCGGATGGTCGACATAATGAACTGCGACAGCAGTTCGGCGTCGGAGGACAACAGGTCGCGCATCAGGGTGACCTTGACGATCATGTCGATCGACCCATACACCGTGTGCACCTCGGTCACCTCGTTTAAGGCGAGGAGTTTGTCGAAGATCTGCTGTTCATTCTTGCCGTCGACATTGAGGAGGATAAACACGGTTATTTCCCGCTTCATCTCCGGATATTCCTGCTCGGTGTGTTCCGCCATCTTTTTTCGGAAGGCCTCCATGTCTTTAGGGATGAGTTTATCGACGCCGATTCCGTATTTACGCTTCTTGCCCTGTTCCCATTGATGAACGGAGATATACAGGTAGAGGTCATCAACCGTTCGTCCCGGGAAGGATTTCACCAGGCCACTGTTGGCGACGATGGTTGCCAGTGGCCGGTAGATGGTGCGATACCAGTCGACCGCCGACTGCTTAAAGGTGATCTCCTGCTCCTTCTCCTTGGTGAGATAGCGTCGATGCTCCTCTATTTGCCATTCCAGATGCTCTGTCTGGCCGAGCTCGGTGAGATCGATGCAGTCGGTCAGGCCGGCCTTGTCGCGAAAGCCGACTTTTTCGATATAGAGTTTATTTTCCAGGGTATTTTTTGACGGCAGGAGCTCGATGATGCGGGAGCGGATATGCGAGTGTTCCAGTTCGCGGGCTGCCCGGAAGCGGTGGTGGCCGTCGACGATGAAATAGTCGTCCTTGATCTGGTATAAGGAGATCGGCGGCAGGGTCTTACCCTCCTTCATGGCATCGATGATGCTTTTCAGCCGTTCGTCAACGGTATGGGAATGGGTTCTGAACTGGTTGTCGAAGTCGTGGTAGCGGCCGACGCTACCGACAATTTTGTCCAGCGGCACCATCAGGGTGCCCCGTTCGATCGCCTCGTAGGCCTCTTCCTGTTCCTGGCGGGCGTTAAAGTTAGTGGGATTGTTTTCCGGCTCGCAGGAGTTTTCGCCTCCGGTCACAACCCGTTTTAATGCCGAAAAGGGATTAAATTTCGAGAATATGGTAGCCATAGCAGTTGGTGACAAAGGTTGAGTTTACCCGAGTGGTCCGTTCCGCCTCATCGGTGAAGTGGGCATGGATGTGGCCATGAACCAGGTGGCGCGGCTGGTATTTATCAATAAACAGGCGAAAAGACCGAAAGCCTCGATGGCACAGGTCTTCAGCGTCGTGAACAAAGCGCGGCGGGGCATGGGTGACGACCAGGTCGACGCCCCGGTTGCGCCACAGGGCAAAGCGCAGCCGTTTGATAAAATTGGCCATCTGCTCTTCCGTGTACTGGTTGATATTGCCATTGTACCAGCGGGATCCTGAAAAACCGACGATCTTCAGCTTGCCGGCGTGGACAATCCGCCGGTCGATGTGCGAGCAGCCAACCGGCGGAGACGTACCGTAGCGGATATCGTGGTTGCCGAGGACATAGAGCAGCGGCACCTCGTAGCGGTTGCGCAGGGCGGTCAGATACTCCGGCGGCAGATCGCCACAGGACAGGATCAAGTCAATGCCGCTTATGGCCGGGCCGCCGCCCACCGGTTCCAGCAGGTTTTTGACCACTGTATCGGCGACAGTGAGGATTTTCATATTACCGGGCGTCCGCCAGACCGATCATGGCCGCACCGATGGCGTTGCCGACCTCGCAGTTTTCAGGGAAACTGACCGTGGTGTGGAGGCGTTCGGCAACCCGGGGCAGGAGAAAGCGGGCGGCGGCGCCGATACCGATGAGGGGGATCTTGATGGAAAAATCGACCCCCAGCACCGGATGGTTCTTCCGGCTGGCAATAAAACCGGCCAGCGAGTTTTGCCAGGAGCGCTCGATGACATAGTCGATGATCATGTTCTCGATGAGCTCTTCGGTACGCGCCAGTACCATCTCGGAGAACTCGCCAGGACTGAGGCCAAGTGCTCTGCCGAGAATCGTCGCCCCGGCAAGGGCGGCATCCCGGTCGCCGAGGCTGATTGTGCCGAGGACATGCAGGGCGTCGGTTGGGGTGAAGCCGCACTCGAAGATCAGATTTTTGCGGGTGAGGTGTTCCAGTTGCACGTCGAGTGGGATACCGCCGAGGCCGGTGCGCTCACGGATGGCGGCCGGGGTCATCCGGCCGGTTTCGCGGAGGAGGGTGGTTAGTTCGCCCTCCGGGGCAAGATTCATCGCCTCGGGGCGAAGGACGATGAGCCGCGACCGCGTGTCGACCCCCAGCCAGTCGGTCGGCGGATACTGCCCATCACAATTCATGGCCAGCGGCGTCACTCGGTTTGGGCCGATACTGAGCTCGCCCCTTTCGGAGACATGGACATGGCTGTCGCCGCCGATGCCGGCAGTACGCATATCGACCGCCTCGACATGGGTCTTCCACAGACCGATCTGGCAACCGTCGGCGGCGAGAAGGGGGTGGCCGTTTTCGACCATGGCGATATCGGTAGTGGTGCCGCCGACATCGATGACCAGGGCGTTCTGGTTGGTGTGCGAGGCGCCGAAGTGGGCGGTGCAGGCCGGGCCGCTGGCCACGGTCATCCCCGCTTCCGCCACCGCCCGCTGGGCCTCAAGGGCCTGGCCGTTGCCACCGATGACCAGTGTTGGACAGCGCAGCTGCAGCCCCGCCATGGCTGATTCTACCCCGCCGATGAAGGCGCTCATCACCGGCATCAGTTTGGCGTGGAGCCCGGCGGTGGCGGCGCGTTCGTTCATGCCGGTCAGCTGGCTGATGCGGTGCGAGCAGAACACCGGCTTTGGATCAAGCATGGCGATGGCCTTTTCGGCAACCAGCTCGTGGGTGGGGTTCTTCATTGACATGGCCGCGCAGATCCCATAGGCGTCGACTTCGTTTTTCAGGCCCTGGACCAGGTTCACCAGATAGTCGATATCGAGGGGTTGTTCCTCCTCGCCAAGGATGGTGTGGCCGCCGTTGACGAAGACCACCGCCGTCACCGGCAGCTTGAAATGGCGAACATAGCCGATGACGATGACTGCCACCCTGGCCCCTTTGTTTTCAACGACGCTGTTGGTGGCGAGGGTCGAGGAGATACACACCCTGCCGATCTCTTCCGGGGCCGTGGCGCTTTTTGCGAGGAGTTCCGCCAGGACCTGGCCGGTTCCCAGGGCCAGGTTAAAGTGAGTGGTCTGGACCTTGGCCGTGGCGACGATTTTTGCCGATTGAACTTCCATCAGGACCGCATCGGTATAGGTCCCGCCGGTGTCGATACCGATTATATATTTTTGCATGATTACGAAAGCTGATATGTGCAGTTTGTTTTTGAATGTACGGTGGTTATCGATTATAGCTGAGTTGAGCAGCTTGCCTGCTCATACGAAACGAGCATATAGAGTCCATATACCGTAAAGAGTCGGGAAATACTACCCGGAAGTGTCCGGGAATCCAGGGTGGGTGCAGGCCGGAACCTTCTCGTCAATCCCCTCCCCGGCTCACTGTTTTTCTCAATCATCGATAGAGTGTTATGAGCTTTCTGGACATCAAAAAGAAGAGATTTGTGGTTTTTGGCCTGGCCAACAAAAAATCGGTGGCCTGTGCCATCGGCAAGATTCTGGTGGATGAGGGGGCGGAGGTCATCCATGTCGTGCGTTCGCAGGAGAGGATGGCCAATGCCCGCAAGCTTTTTCCGGATTCCCAGGTTTTTATCTGCGATGTCGAAGATGAGGCGAATATTATCCGGGTCCGTGATGAAATTGCCGAGTATATCGGGGCGGCGGAGGGCGGACGGATAGACGGCATTGTCCATTCCATTGCCTTTGCCAATTATTCCGATGGTATGAAACCCTTCCACATGACCCGTAAGGATGACTTCCTCCAGGCGGTGAATGTATCCTGCTTCTCCTTTATCAGCATTGCCAACCATTTCAAGGACCTGCTGGCGGCTGATGCCTCGGTGGTGACCATCACCATCTCGACGACACGGATGGCCGCGGAAAACTACGGCTATATGGCACCGATCAAAGCCGCCCTCGATTCGTCGCTGTGCTTTCTCGCCAAGAGTTTTTCCGAATTTTCCCAGGTGCGTTTTAACGCAGTTGCCCCTGGACTTTTGAAGACCTCGGCATCGGCGGGAATTCCTTGTTATGTCGATAGTTATCTGTATGCCGAAAAGGCGATTCTCCGCAAAAAAGCCCTGACCACCAAGGAGGCGGCCGACACCGCAGTCTTTCTCCTGTCGCCCAGGGCCTCGGGGATCAACTGCCAGACCATCGTCGTTGATGCCGGGATGGCGGTCAACTACTTCGATAAAGAAATCGTCAGCAAAGCGGTGGGGTGATTCCCGCCCTGCCGCAAGCCATCCCGGGGCCTGCTACCCCTCTTCCACGGTAACGTCATAGGAGTGGTTGTTGACGGTAACGATATAGGAGCGCAGACCGTTTGCGGCTGGTGCTGCAGGCGGTGGCGGCGCTTTCTGCTCCACCGGTTTGGCGGCTTCCGCCTGGTCGGTGATTTTGCGGATATTGGTCACCGCCTTGCCGAGGAGGAAATCCAGGCCTTTTTGCTCGCAACTGGCGACGATAAAGATATTTTCGTCGTTTACCGGCAGGTTGTTGTCCTGGAGGATCTTGGTGGCCTTGGGGATGCCCGGTTCAAGGATGTCGAGAGGGTTGCCGGTGAACGCCGGTTTGCCGAGCTGTTCTGAGGCGATTCGGATGATCTCCGAATCGGCCGGCACCGGGGTACGGCCAAAATAGCCGAGAACCATATTGCCGTATTGCGGATTGATTTTCTTCCATTTGCCTTGGATGACGTTGAGGTAGGCCTGCTGGAAGTAGAATTGCGAAACCGGGGTCACCGAGGTGCCGAAGCCGCCCCGCGCCACGACCTCGGCCATCTCCTTGATGACCGCCGGAAAGAGGTGCAAGGTGCCGGTATCGCGCATCATCATGGTGTTGGCGGTCAGTGCCCCGCCGGGCATGGGCGAGAGGGTGACCGCTGGTGAGATCATCCTCGCCTCGGGTGGAAAGAAATAGTCCTTCATTGCCACCTCGAAGGCATCCATCGCCCGGAGGACTTTCTCGTAATCGAGATCGAGGCTGTATTCGGTCCCCTTCAGGGCATGCATCATTGACAGGATATCCGGCTGGCAGGTCCCGCCGCTGACCGGCGATTTGGCCAGATCAATGCCGTCGGCCCCCCCTCTGATCGCCGCCATGTTCTGGGTGATGCCGAGCCCTGCGGTGTCGTGGGTGTGGAACCATAAGACCGTGTCGGCAGAGACCATCTTCCGTGCGGCCTTCAAGGTGTCGTAGATCTTTCTCGGGTTGGAGGTGCCGGAGGCGTCCTTAAAGCAGATGGACTGAAAGGGGATGCCCGCATCAAGGATCTGCTGCAGTTTATCGGTGTAGAACTCGGGGGTGTGGGCGCCGCTACAGCCGGGAGGCAGCTCCATCATGGTGATACAGATCTGGTGGTGCAGACCATGGTGGGCGATCCGCTCGCCGGAGTATTCGAGGTTGCGGATATCGTTGAGGGCGTCGAAGTTACGGATGGTGGTCGTTCCGTGCTTCTTGAACATCTTGGCGTGCAGGTCGATGATATCCCGAGGACATTGACTGAGGGCAACGACATTGATACCGCGGGCAAGGGTCTGCAGGTCGACATCCGGACCGACCTCCCGGCGGAACCGGTCCATCATGTCAAAGGCCGATTCGCCGCAGTAGAAGAACAGGCTTTGGAAGCGTGCTCCGCCACCGAATTCAATATTGGTGATTCCTGCATCGACCGTCGCCTTGACGGCGGGCAGAAAGTCATCGGTCAATACCCTGGCGCCGAAAACGGACTGAAAGCCGTCGCGAAACGAGGTGTCCATGAATTGAATAACCTTTTGGCTCACCGCTGTTCTCCTTATCAGACCTCGTATACCGAATATTCGGTCTTCTCTCCGAGGAGGCGATCGACCTCCTCCTGTATGGCAATGCGTTCGCTGTTGTTGATCCAGGCATTCCAGTCATCGAGGGACCGCCACGTACTGATAACCATATTTTCATCGGGCTGGTCGACCCGGCGCAGGGTCTCGCCGTAGATATATCCCGCCTGACTGAGGGTAAGACTGCGAAGTCTTTTCAGGAGAGTCGTGAGTTCGAGGACATTTTCCGGGGAAACTTTTCTTTTAATGAAAATTTTTACGGTCATCGGTGCCTCCTTTATGAAAGAACCTGCATAAAGCTGAGTAAGCAGCGTGCCTGCTTAAACGAAACGTATGTGCGGTATAAGCCTTGTCTCAAAGTCCTTCAAGGATCATGGACAAAAGGGGGAACGACGGAAAATCAAAGTCGTAAAAAATTATAGTATGGAAAAAATCGAAAGTAAAGGCGACCGGGCGAAGAGTCTTCATCCGATCGCCAGGGAAGAAAATACCACCCGTCAACCATTGGCCGGACGTTTTTGCGGGTACTTGCTGAGCATCTCGGCGGTCTCAAGGAGCCGGAGCATTTCCGCCCGATAGCCTTCAGGGTCTTTGCCGCGGCTGTTTTTAGCGAGTTCAAGGAGCAGTGGATAGGTCAGCGCCGGCGGCGGTTCGGGATGACGAAGGAGCATGCCAAAACCTGCGACCGAGGCAGCAAAGCGGAAATCGTCGCTGCTGGCCGCAAGGGTCTGGCTGCCGGCAGTCACTGCCTGGCTGATCAGCAGCGAGTCCTTGGCTTCAAGTGGCTTATAGCGAAGTTTTACCGTCAAGAGTTCGGCCGAGGCGCTGGTTGCCGGGGTCACCGATTGATATTTCAGGCTATCGACCTTGGGGATGGCCGGGGAGCCCACCGGATACAGCTCGTAGAGGGCGGTAATCGTATGGCCGACGCCGATTTCTCCGGCGTCTTTCTTGTCGTCATGAAAATCCTCGTCGGCCAGGGTCCGGTTTTCATAGCCGATCAGCCGGTAGGCCCCGACCTGAGCCGGGTTGAATTCGACCTGCAGTTTGACGTCTTTTGCCAGGGTAAAGAGGGTGCTGGTCCGCTCCTTGACCAGGACCTTGCGGGCCTCCAGGAGGGAATCAATATAGCTGTAGTTGCCATTGCCCTTATCGGCGAGGATCTCCATGGTGTCGTCGTGGTAGTTGCCCATGCCAAAACCAAGGACGGTGAGGTAGACGCCCGATTCCCGCTCCTTGGTGATCAGGCGTTCAAGCTCGTCGCGGCTGGTGACCCCGACATTGAAGTCGCCGTCCGAGGCGAGGATGATTCGGTTATTGGCGCCCGGCATGAACGATTGCCGGGCCAGGTTGTAAGCGGTCTTGATGCCGCTTGAGGCGTGGGTTGATCCGCCTGACGACAAGGAGGCAATTGCCGCCTTGATCTCGGCTGTTTTGTCGCCTGCTGTCGGCTGCAGCACGACCCGGTCGGAACCGGCATAGACGACAATGGCGATCCGGTCGCGGGCGGTCATCTGGTCAACAAGCATATTCATCGACTGCTGCAGCAGGGGCAGCTTATTGGCCTGGTTCATCGAGCCCGAGACATCGACGAGAAATACCAGGTTCGATGGCGGGATCTTCTGCGGGTCAAGATCCTTGGCTTTGAGACCGATGCGCACCAGCTTGTTCTCCGGCCGCCACGGACAGGGCCCAACTTCGGTGGCGATGGCGATCGGCCCGTTGCTTGGTTCCGGGTAGGAATACGAGAAATAATTGATCATCTCCTCAATGCGCACCGCCCCCGGCGGGGGCAGGACGCCGCCGGTCAACAAGCGCCGGACATTGCTGTAGGAGGCGGTATCAACATCGATGGAAAAGGTCGAAAGCGGGTCGTTGACCGTTGCCACCAGCGGATTTTCAGCCAGAGCATTATAGGATTCCCGGTCGAACTGGGGAGGAACGCCGATCCGGGCCTCGCCGTCGCTTACCACCATGTCATGGAGCGGCGGCTGAGCCCTGAGTCCCCCCTCCATTGCCATCTTTGCCGGCGCAGCCTGGTGCATGGCCTTGCCGGCTTGCATCGCCTGCTGCTGGGCGGGCATCGAGGCAGGCAGGGGTGGCAGTCGCATTTGTGGTTCGGCCTTGCCTTTATGTTCGGCATTCACCGGCTGCTCGGCAAGTTGTGTTGTCGCAATGAGATGAGGGGGAGGTGGCCCCTTATCCCTTTCTTTGTCCGACAGGTTTGCGCCGTTGCAGCCGAAAAGAAGGATGAGGGTGGAGAGAAAGAGAATACGGGGAATAGTGTTGGTGTCGATGTTCATGGGGTCTCCTTTATCCAGTTCAGATGGTTGTACTAGCAGTGATTGACATTCACCCCTTGTGACGGACGCCTCGGAAAATTGTGTCGGGGGAAAATGACTTTTTTCTGGAGTATGACCTATAATCACTCTATTGTACGGCCAATGTTTTTGGCAATGGGGAATACCGTGGTCGATTGGAAAGAAAAAACCCTGTCCCACTGGGACAAGATAAACGCCCTGGCGGTGCGTCGCTTTGGTCCCGGCCCTCTTGCCGAGGAGGCGGCCCTGGCGGCAATGGACGGCATGGCCGCGGGTGATTGGCAGCGGGTCCGGGCCATCCAGGGGCAGGCCTCCTTTTCCTCCTTTGTCCTGACCGTCAGTGCCAGGCTCTTTGAGGATTTTGCCCGAAAACGTTTTGGCCGGGTCCGTCCGCCGCTCTGGGTACAGACCTTCGGCGGCATCTGGCAAAGGCTCTTCCGGGCCCTCTGTCTTGAACGGTTGCCGGTTGGTGACGCGGTGGAGCTCGTTCATCAGCGCCAGGACGAGGCGGAAAAGATGGCCATCGAACAGGCCGCCTATGAACTCTTGGCGAGGATCCCCGATTGCGGCATGCATCAAGGACTGGAGGTTTCCTTCGAGGAAGAGGAGCCAGCGACGGCTGGCGGCGATGGTCCGGCTGGAAAGGCCGAGAGTCGTGAGCAGATGGATCTGTTGAGCGCTGTTTTTCAGTTGGTTTTGGGACAAGAACAACGGTCGGGCGGCGAGGATCTGCTGCGAAAATACCGCCAGGTTCAGGTGGCATTGGCCCCAGAGGACAAGCTTCTCCTTAAACTCTGTTACCAGGATGGCTTTGGGGTGACCGAAGCCGGCGATATGCTGGGCATGAACCGCTTCCAGGCACATGGGCGGATGCGCCGCCTGCTGCAGCGTCTACGCTTGGAATTTGAGCGTTGCGGACTGGCTGAAGACCTGAAACAGATGCTCGGGAAGTAAGAAAAGGACGGTTGCGGGGGACAAAAACCCTGATGTTGTCCGTCAAATAGGTTGAAAGAATCCTCAGTACCTTTAGAGAGCGGATGAGGCCCATGGCTACAACTCCCGACAATGACCACGAGAAAAAAGCTGCAAAGGCCCGGGTACTTTTAACCCTTGCAGCCACAGGGGAAAAGGTGCACGGACCCTGCCTCAGTGATGGGGAGATGGCGGCCTTGGTTGATGGCCGGTCGGCGGGGCAAGGGAGGGAACTGCCGGAGCTGCGGGCCCACCTTGCCGATTGCCGGAAATGCTATGCGGAATGGCTGTTCTTAAAGGGTGCGCATAAGCAGGCAGTGCCCCGGGGCCGACTGTACCATCTCAGCAGGTTCAGAAAATTGTCATATATCGGTACCGCCCTGGCGGCAGCGGCTAGTATTGCGATATACTTGAATGTCGTTGACATGGAGATGGCAGTCGTTGAAAAGGTGCCGATGCCGCCGGTCATCCTCCACGATAAAAATATTGCGCCGGTACCGTCAATACCGGCACCGCCATTGGCTCCAGCGGCCAAGGAGGAAAGGGCCGAGCCGAAAAAAGTGGCGGAGCAGGTCCAGCCCCAAAGGCTGCCCTCCCCCGTTCCCCCTGCCGCATCGGTTGCCGAGGGCGGAGATGCTGTAAAGGGAAGGACGGTGAACCAAGCCCCGCCGCCGCAAAGGGCCGCTGGGTCGCTGCCGGAGGAGCGGCAAAAAGAAAAAGCGGCCGCCCCGGTAAAGATGGCGAGGGAGGCGGCACCGTTGGTTGAACAGGACGCCGCGGTTTTTTCCGGCGAAGCGAAGGTGGCCCGGGCTCCCGCTTTCCCAGCCGCAGCGGTCCCGGCGGCCTCGGATGCCGGGGCCTGGTTCAATGAATTGCGCCTGGCCTGTCAAGCCGGCCGCAGCGAATCGGACTTCTGGTCGGAGATGGTGGCCCGGGGGGTGAAGCTGCAATCCTCACAAACCGATCAAGGATTCGAAAAGGCAAAAATTGCCGCCCTTCTCCCCTTGGTGCAGGGAATAAACGGGCCGGATACGCTGCATCAGCAGTGCCGCTTGATCCTCGCCGAGCTTGCCAAAGAGGGCGAGAGCAGGTAATACATGGCGACCGTTAGTATTGACGATTTTTTTTATAATATGGGAAGGCAATCAAAGAGTGGAAGGCACTATGAGCAATACGATAATACCGCTGCGCGAGAGGATCATCGTCGCCCTTGATGTGGACACACCGGAGCATGCGAAGGCCCTGGTGAAAAGGTGTGAATCGCACGTTTCCTTTTATAAGGTCGGCCTGCAGCTCTTCATGGGCAGCTGGTTTGAGACCGTTGACTGGCTGGTTGATCGCGGTCATAAGGTCATGCTCGACTTGAAATTTTTCGATATCCCCGAGACCGTCAAGCTGGCGGTTGAACAGGTGAACAGCCGGGGCGTAACCTTTGCCACCATCCATGGCAACGACCCGATCATCCGCGCCGCGGTTTCCGCCCGTGGCGATATGCAGCTCCTGGCGGTAACCGTCCTCACCAGTTTTGGTGAAGAGGACATGCGGGCCATGGGCATGACCGGCTCGGTGGCCGACCTTGTCTATTTCCGGGCGAAAAGGGCGCTGGAACTCGGCTGCGACGGGGTTGTGTCGTCGGGTCTTGAGGCGGAGAAGTTGCGCCGTGATCTCGGCGACAAACTGCTCATCGTCACCCCGGGCATTCGGCCGGGGGCCAATGTCTGTGACGTAGCGGACGACCAGCAACGGATCGTCACCGCCGGCCGGGCCATCGCCGGAGGCGCCAATCACGTCGTGGTCGGCCGGCCGATCACCAAGGCCGCCGACCCGATTCAGGTCATTGAAGGAATGCAGCAGGATATCAGCGAGTCGACCGCCGGTCGGAAATAGCAATTGACACCCTCTGTGGTATTGAGTTTTATAGCTGGCAAACAATCCTCAACCGGACAGGCTCTCAATACCCGCAGGCAGGATCATCACCTATGAAAGTCGACGAAGTACCCCAGGATAAAGGCATGATCGGCGATGGCTACGGCCACGAGGTCTGTTACGCCATCGGTGAAAACGGCCGCTACACCTTGTCGCCCAGCCTTGGCTGGGAGGCGAAAAACGTGGTCAATGACCAGGCATGGGCAACCATCGCCGAAGAAACCCAGCGGATGCACGAACAGGTTCAGCGCGGCGAACTCAGCCCCATCGCCTATTACCAGGCGAGGCACCAGATGGATATCGGCCTGCTGTCCCGTTATGTCGATATGGCCAAGTGGCGGGTGAAGCGGCATCGCCGTCCGGAGATCTTCCGGAAACTGCCCGAGCGGATCCTTCGCCGGTATGCGGAGGTCTTCGGCGTGTCGATCGCCGAACTGCAGACCGTCCCCGAGACCTTTTCCCCTGAATGCATCCGCCAGCGATAATGGATATCCATATACCCTTTCCCCACGGCCAGTCGGCGCACTGCGAAACCGGCGTGACCGCCAACCTCCTGCGTTTTCACGGGGTTGCATGTTCCGAGGCCATGGCCTTTGGTATCGGCGAGGGCCTTTTCTTTGGCTACCTGCCCTTTGTCAAGATCAACGGCCTGCCGCTGACGACATTTCGTGGCAGTGTCGGTAGTATCTTCGCCAAGGTCAACAAACGCCTGGGGGTGAAAGTGCATCGGCAGAAGTTCCGCTCGATGTCCAGGGCCATGGACGTCCTCGATGAAAAACTGGCGCAGGGGATTCCGGTCGGCTGTCAGACCGGAGCCTACTGGCTGCCCTATTTCCCACCGGCCTTTCGCTTTCATTTCAATATGCACAACCTGGTGGTCATTGGCCGAGAAGGTGACGAATACCTGATCTCCGATCCGGTCTTTGAACAGGTAGTCCGCTGCAGGCGTGACGATCTGCAACGCGCCCGCTTTGCCCGGGGGGCGCTGGCACCAAAGGGAGCGATGTATTACCTCGAAACCGTGCCGCAGGCTCCCGACATGGCGGCGGCGGCCCGGCAGGGGATGATCGCCGCCTGTAAGCGCATGGCCGGCAACCCGGTGCCCATCCTTGGCGTAAAGGGCATTGCCTTTCTCGCCGACCGCCTGGAAAAATGGCCGCAGAAACTGGGCGACGAGCAGGCCATGCTGTACCTTGGCCAGCTCATCCGCATGCAGGAGGAGATCGGTACTGGCGGGGGCGGCTTCCGCTTCATGTTTGCGGCCTTTCTCCAGGAAGCGGCCGAATTATTGCAGATGCCGCAGCTTTTCCAGCTGTCCGAGGAGATGACCCTGGTCGGTGACACCTGGCGCCGCTTCGCCGTCTCCGGGGCGAGGATCTGTAAAGGACGGGCGATGCCTGACGACACCTACGCCGGGCTCGCTGAGATCCTCCGCGAGTGCGGGCGGGGCGAACGGAAAATCTACGCGGAACTCCTTCATATACTTAAATAATTTACTGGCATCTCCCCTCCTCCACCATGGCGAGCTGTTTCTTACAAAGACCGGCATGTCGTTGCAGGAGGAATGGCGATGATTGGCGACAAGCTGTATATCCATTGCCAAGGAACTGCTGCAATGGCGGCGGTGCCCTGGGTTTGATTCACTCCGAGGCCTCTGCCGGTTCCCCTTCGAAAAATACTCTTGAAAAACACCGTCGGGAGTGTTTTGCTGATGCCCTCGGGCCCACCTGCGGCCGGTTTCGATCTCCCCGTCTCAAGAAGGTAGAGAGACGGGATTATTCAGAGGAATTTTTTTGGTCATGCAGATTGTTCTTATCAACCCGCCCAATTGCGGGCGTTCCATCCCCGAGGAAGAGTTCGGCATCACCTCGCTGAAGATGATCTTCCGCGGCGAGCCGCTGGCCCTTGAGGTCCTCGCCGGCAATCTGCCTGGTCACACGGTGCGGATCGTTGATCTGAAGGCCGATCCGGATGGGCTGGAGGCCTTGCTGGCCGAGGTCCCCGGCCCTGATATCATCGGCCTTACCGCGGTTACCTGCGAGGCCAATACGGTTATCAAACTTGCCGAACGGATTCAAGGGGCCTACGCCAAGGCGCCGGTCATCGTCGTTGGCGGCCATCACGCCTCAAACGATCCGGGGTATTTTCACCGCCCGGCTATCGACTATGTGGTGGTTGGCCTCGGCAAACTGAGCTTTCGGCTGCTGGTTGACGCCCTTGCTGAAGGCGGTGAAATCCCTGATATTCCAGGCATCCTCCCGGTACGGCCGGGCGGCCCGCTGTCGCCGACACGGCGCAGATACACCGTCGACGATCTGGTGGACGGCATGCCGCCCCGCTATGATCTGGTTGAGGTCCACCGCGACAAATATGTGATGAGCGGGGTCGGGGGCAAGGTCGGCTTTGTCGCCACTGCCTTTGGCTGTACCCATAGCTGTTCTTTCTGCTCCATCCCGGCGATGACCGGTGGCCGTTACCTTAGCCACAGTGTCGAAGCGATCATTCGCGACATCGGACTCTTGGGCGATATCCCGCTGATCCGCTTTGTCGATGCCAACACCTTCGGCGATCCGGTCACGGCAGAGGTCCTGGCCAGAAAAATTCTTGAGTTGGGGCTAGGCAAGAAGATCGTTGCCGATGTCCGGGCCGATACCGTCGTTGGCAATCCCGGACTTATGAAATTATGGCACCAGGCGGGTCTTGTTGCCGTGGTCATCGGTTTCGAGGAAATCGACGATGCCCGTCTTGCGAAGATGAATAAGCGCAGCAGTCTCGACAAAAACCTCGCCGCCCTGCAGATCCTTGCCGAGATCGGCATCAGGGTGGTTGGCGACTTCATCATCTCACCCGATTACGACCACGCCGACTTCGAGCGATTGGCCCGCTTTATCGAGGCCTCGCCGATCGCCCTGCCGATCCCGTCGATCCTCACCCCCCTGCCGGGGACCGTTTTGTACCGGCAATTGGCGGCACAGCTTGAAATCACCGATCTAGATTATTATACCTTCTCCAACGCGGTGCTGCCGACCAGGCTTGCCAAGAAGGAGTTTTACACCCTCTATTCAGATCTCATGAAGCATCTGCATCAACACCTTACCAAGAGTTGAACATGGATATCTATATCAACGACCTCGCCACCTTTCTCCCCAATGCACCGGTGGACAACGATCACATTGAGGACGTCCTGGGGCGGGTGGGTGATCTGCCGTCGCGGACCAAACGGCGGATTCTTGCCAACAACAAGATCAACACCCGGCATTATGCCCTTGATCCGGCAACCGGCGAGGCGACCCACACCAACGCCCAATTGACCGCCGAGGCGGTGCGGCGCCTGCGGCCGACCGACGATTTTTCGCCGGCGGCCATTCAATGCCTGTGTTGCGGTACCTCAAGCCCCGACCTCCTTATGCCTGGGCACGGGGTCATGGTGGCAGGCGAACTGCAGTTGCCGCCCTGCGATGTAGTTACCACGGCGGGAATCTGTGTGGCGGGGATGACAGCCCTGAAATATGCCTGTATGAATGTCGCGACCGGCACGGTCACCAACGCGGTCGCGACCGGCTCGGAACTGGCCTCATCCTTTATGCGGGCCGGCTTTTTTACTGCCGCGGCCGACCCGGAGAGCGATCTGAAAAAAAAGCCGGTACTGGGCTTTGATGCCGATTTCCTCCGCTGGATGCTCTCCGATGGCGCCGGTGCCGCTTATGTCTCGGGGCAGAAAAACCGCAGGGGTATGTGCTACAAGGTGGAGTGGATCGAAAACCGCTCCTATGCCGGCGAGCTGGCAACCTGCATGTACGCCGGTGGCAAGAAGCAGGATGACGGCCGGGTGCAGGCCTGGCGGCAGATGCCCAGCAGCCTCACAGCGGCGGAAAACAACTATTTTGCCGTCCGCCAGGACGTCAAGCTCCTCGACGAATATATCGTCTCTACCGCCATGGCCCGGGCCCTGCCGGATATCGCCGCCAAACAGGGCATTACCCCGGCAGATATCGATTGGTACCTGCCCCATTATTCCTCCGATTATTTCCGCGATCGATTTTATCAGGGAATGAAGGGCTCCGGCTTCGAAATCCCCTATGAGAAGTGGTTTACCAATCTAGCCGAGGTCGGCAATGTCGGTAGTGCCTCGATTTATCTGTTGATGGAGGCTCTGCTCAAGTCGGGAAGGCTGCGCGATGGTGAGAAGGTGCTGTGCTTTATCCCGGAGTCCGGGCGCTTTTCCCACTGCTTTATGCTGCTGACGGCGGTTGCCGGGGTGGAGTAGCGTAGCGCTGATTCCAGATCAGAATAGCGAAAAGACCCAAGGCACCGATCATGCCCCCTGACATGATCGGTGCCTTGTTTATTTTTATCAGTTTTACAGCGGGTAACAACGGCTATTATTCCATTTTGCAATCGACATGAGAACGAAGCTGCAAGCGAGCAGCGACGAGACAGTACAGTTTGGTACGGCGAGGAGCCGCACAGCGCCGCAGCTGAAGGTATCGCTTGATTGCAAATTGGAATTAGAAGGCCATGGAAACCGTCACCCCACCGTAGATGAAATCCGATTCATCACTCAGGCTCACCGACTCGATATAATCCTCCGCCTTGCTGGACAGCGGGAAGGAATAGGCGATGATCGGTTTTACTGAGAAATAATCACCAAAAGGTATGGTCAGGCCGGTGGAGACCAAACCATTATGCAATGCCCGATATTCCTCGCCCGGGTTATTGGCTTCGGCAAAGCCGGTGTCATCGGAGTAGTAGTAGCCAGCGGACGCCGCCACATCGAGGGTGATCTTATTGACCAGTTCCTGGGAATGGGACACCCCGACACTCACATACCAGGCCGGAGTGTGGGCGATCTCCCGGTATACCGAGATTGTTGGGTTGAGAATGGTGGTGA
The DNA here is from genome assembly GCA_030247675.1 of Desulforhopalus sp. Classification (NCBI taxonomy): domain Bacteria; kingdom Pseudomonadati; phylum Thermodesulfobacteriota; class Desulfobulbia; order Desulfobulbales; family Desulfocapsaceae; genus Desulforhopalus; species Desulforhopalus sp. The sequence goes on from JAOTRX010000006.1 coordinate 25,337, forward strand.
GGCCGAATGAAGCAAAGACCTCCTGGGAGTCGGTCAGACCGTCCAGGGCATAATAGGCGTATCCACCGGTGACTTTTGCTATGCCAAAGGTCTTGGCATAGGAGAGGGTCAGGTCGGTCTCGTTGTACTTGCTGCCACCATAGGCATCGTTATCGGTGTCGAGATTGCCCCACATATTGAAGCTGAATCCCTGGTAGCCGATCGTCATCGAAGGCTGAATCACCACGCTGTCCTTGCTAAGTTCCAAGCCCCTCCAGATATACTGACTGAACATTCCAAGATCAACACCTGCTGTCGGCTTGGCCTCCTCCTCGGCATAGGCGAATACCGGACCGGTGAGCGCGACAACGGCGGCGATGGCAATATACTTTCTCATTTTCCCTTTCATTTCTTTCTCTGCTCCTGGTTGAATTTCTCTTTGATTTTTGGCGCAGCTCCTGACCGCTGGACCTTTACTGGTGTCAGACTGACTGTGCCGATATCTTGACCGTTGGCTACGGTGAGCAATCCGGTCTCAACGAGTACGGGCTTGCAGGTGGTAAAGCAAAGATCGGGCCAGGGATTGTTGTGTTTGATCAACATACCGAATATTAATAGAAAAATAATATTCCAGCGGCAGCAGTTGGTGTTTTCCTGTACGGGGGTACTCACACAATTGTAAAGCATTTGTTGGGAGAGTGACAGATTTGTTAGTTTTCTTCTTAAGAAGAATTGAGGACAGGACCAGGGCTGACTTGACGGGAGTGTTCTCACTGCGATTTCTGGGGATGACGGCTTTTCGGCTCCTTGCTCCGAGGGAGTTGAACATCTCTGTCGCTGGCAATAGCGACCAAATCCTCTGCATCACTTTCTCCGGCGCTTTTCTCCATGACCTTTCACTACTGTTGAGGAATTATCCATCCCATGTCCTGTTTGAAGACTGGTGCTGTTTCCATGATGATTTTTGAGAATGGTGCTAATTGTTGCGAATCGAAAATTTCTTTAGTGAGCCGAAAAATTCGAGGAGAGTAATGTATCGGTTAAAATCCATATTTGAGTGATTTTGTACAGAGCAGCCGATGTTTTACCTTGGCCATTAAGACTGGATGATTACCAACGCATTAAATGTAAGCAATTATAAAAATTATTTGGAGGCATTGATAATACAGGTGCTTTCTGTATCTTGCTGAGAATGTAAGGAAATAATCCAAAATAAGGATGGGGAAATACCTTTGAAAAAATATATAAACCGGGTTTATTTGTGAATCTGGTGCTTTTTAGTGAGGAAAGAAGCTGGGGGATCAATGCCCATTTATCAAGCCTTACCTATTCCTATTCATTTTGAATGTTTATGGCGAATAAACAGCTGGTTAGCTTGGTCCGACCCCAATTGGAGCTGTGGGCCCAGTGGCAATGCCGCTTAAAAAATAACCTCAATAACCAAGGATTAATCTTATGATGGCAATCGCCGTATTAGGCACCCTCTTTCTTTATGGTTTGATTTCTATTGGTGTCGTCAAGCTGGTGGTGCGATGGGCGAAGAAGAGAGGCCGCAGTCCGATTCGTTGGGGAATAGTGGCAGGGTTGGTTATGTATCATTTCACTGCTGTCTCATAATTAGTTGAGGAAAACCGAATAAATAAAGGCCCGGAGAGCTTCTTGTGTTATAATGAGTTTGCGAAAAACAATATAATACCAAGGAGATCCGAGCCATGGCGCATTGTAACACAATACTCAATCAACTTGCCTCATTTTTCCCGAGACATGATTTTGAAAATCTGGCCAACAAACATCATCGAGGGCAGAAATTCCGCTCCTTCAGTCGCTGGAGCCAATTCCTCGCCATGATGATCGCCCAGCTGAGTGGTAGAAAGAGCCTGCGTGACCTGGTCGGCAATATTGCCGTTCAAGGAAAGCGGATCTACCACCTGGGCATGAGGACAACCAGCAGGGCCACTCTTGCCCGCGTAAATGACCAGCAGCCCTATGACATCTACAAGGAACTGTTCTTCCAGCTGTTACAGCGATGCCAGGCACGTGCACCCAAGCATCAGTTCAAGTTCAAGGGGAAGATCTATCTGCTTGATGCCACCACCATCAAGTTGTGCCTTGCGATTTTTCCTTGGGCTACATTCCGACGGGCCAAGGGTGCGGTCAAACTCCATTTTGGCCTCGATGCCGACGGCCATCTCTCGGTCTTTATGGACATGACTACCGGTAAAAAACACGAAATGGACTGGGCGCGAACTCTCCGCCTTCCTGCAGGAGCATGTGTTGTCTTTGATCGTGGCTTTACCGACTACAGCTGGTATGGGGAATTCCGGGGACAGTATACTTATCATTGGCAATAATTGGCTCATTTTGGTAAACCCTACCACATGGCAAGAATAGCGCGTGCAGTAGTTCCTGGCTATCCACATCATATCACCCAACGTGGTAACCGTCGTCAGCAGACATTCTTCTGCGACGACGACTACCTGACGTATATCGAACTGATGACACAATGGTGCAGTGTGTATCATGTCGAGATCTGGGCCTGGTGCCTGATGCCGAACCATATTCACCTAATCGCCGTACCGCAAAATGAGGATGGCCTGGCCCGTGCTATCGGGGAAGCTCATCGCCGTTACACCCGGCTGATCAATTTTCGTGAGAAATGGCGGGGTCATCTGTGGCAGGAACGATTTGCCTCTTATCCCATGGATGAGTCGTATTTATTGGCGACAGCCCGATATATTGAAATGAACCCTGTTGCTGCAAAGCTTGTGCAAAACCCTGAGGATTACCGATGGAGCAGTGCTCACGCACATCTCGCTGGAGAGAATGATGGTTTGGTCAAGGTCATGCCTCTGCTCGAGTTGGTTCCCGATTGGCGCAATTTTTTAAAGCTTACACCGCCAAATGAAGTCGATGTGATTCACCGTCATGAGCGCACAGGCCGACCTTTGGGGAGGGATGATTTTGTTGTACAAATGGAAGTTGCCCTTAAGAGAAATTTAAGACCTCAAAAACCCGGGCCCAAAAAGAACAACAAGATTTCGTGAAGGTTCTTTTCTCCTTGCTGGAGATAAATAAATTGTCCCCAGAATACCAGAATACACACTGAAAGGAAGTTCCGGATGGCGAAAATCCCAGGAACTTCCTTCCAGTTTTGTCTGTGAGAGGGTTCTACGCCACCACAAAGAAATCAGCGGCGGAAACAGTGCTTGGCTTTGTGGTGAGGGTGGCGAACTGCACGCTTACTCCGGCGCCTGTACCGTCGAAATCATATAAGAGAGCCCCTGAGGTGGTGTTGTAAACGACGAAGTCATTACTGTCGCCCGCAAGACCACTGGCTGAGGCCCTGAAGAAGGCGGAGTTGAGGGTGCCGAGGGTTGAGAGGCGGGTGAATATGGTCCGGTCAAGCCATATTTTATCGAGCAAATGACCGAAATCAGTGATGGCATCTCTATTGCCGGTGGAACTGAGGGCAGTGTCAAAGACAAAGATGTCGGAGCCAGCTCCACCTGTCAAGCTGTCATTTCCCGCACCTCCATATAATCTGTCGTTGCCAAGGCCGCCATTCAGGATGTCGGCACCGGCCCCGCCGATCAGGATATTGGCGGCACTGTTGCCGATTATGGTATTGGCCAAGGTGTTGCCGACGGCATTGATAGCGGCGGTACCAAGAAGGGTCACCTTCTCAAGATTGGCCCCAAGGGTGTAACTGATGCTTGCAAAGACTGAGTCAATTTCCGAGGCCAAGGTGCTGGTTTCGGTGATGATGTCACCAGCGTTATCGACGTAGTAGGTGTCGTTGCCGATCCCCCCGATCATCCTGTCGGCGCCTGCCCCGCCATTTAGGATGTCGGCACCGGTGCCGCCACTCAGGACGTTGGCGGCGCTGTTGCCGATGAGGGTGTTGGCAAGGGCGTTGCCGGCACCATTGATGGCAGCGACTCCGGTAAGGGTCAAATTTTCAAGATTGGCCCCAAGGGTATAGCTGATGCTCGCAAAGACCGAGTCGATTTCCGATACGAGCGTGCTGGTCTCGGTGATGATGTCACCGGCGTTATCGACGAAATAGCTGTCATTGCCGAGCCCCCCGATCATCCGGTCGGCACCTTTTCCACCGTTGAGGATGTTGGCGACATCGTTGCCGATAAGGGTATCGTTAAAGACCGAGCCGGTGGCATTTTCTATGGTTGCGCCGTAGGCGATGGTCAAACAATCCCGGACATAGGATTGGCCATTCCAGAAACTGACGCCGATGCTCGACCAGTAGCCGGAGCGCAGGTCAAGGATGACGTACTGTGACTGGTTCGAGCCGTCAAGGGTATCGGTGCCGCCCGCATCCCAGATCGTCTCAAAGATTTTCTTGTTTGCATCCCAGCGATAGATATCATTGCCGGTTTTGTAGGTCATGTTTGCACCATACAAAAACTGGATTGCCCGGATGTCGTTGAGCATCGGAGAGGTTGGGTAAAATGCATTGCTGTAGCCGTTGAGGTCATCGCCATTATAGGAGCGGTAGCTCATGACGCTGTATTTCAACTGATCCTGGCCGGCAACAGGGGCTACCGGGCCGGTGTGCGGGTGACCCAGGCCAAGGGCATGGCCGAGTTCGTGGACAAAGGTCTGATAGCCGTAGGTTCCGACCACCGGATTATTGTAATACGACGGGTAGTTCGGGCCGAACCAGATATCGCCGCCATTGGCAGTAGTCGATGGATACCAGGCGTAGGCAGTAGGGTTGGAGTAATCGTTCGATTGTCCCCAGCGGATATCACCGGCATTGGTTGATGAATCGGTGGTTTCGGTAAAGGTGATTTTAGCGACGGCAGCCCAGCCGGCCATGGCACTGCGCGCCGCGGTAATCTGCGCGAGCGAAAAAGCTGTGACCCTGGCCGTATCGCCGGTGTTATAGCCGTATCGAGAGTTGAGGGTGGAAAAGCTGGTGGTCAGAGACACGCCGCTGCCAATGCCACCACCCCATTTTGACCCACCCAGCAAATTGGTGATGCTAGCAGAAGTCGAGCCTACAGCCGTCGGGTTGTAATAGCTCACCGAGGCCCTGTTGCCATATATCCCGTTACCATTGCCTGTGTATGTTGTTGTCATGGGATTATCGTTTCCTCGGTTGAGATGTCTCTTTTGCCGCCGGTCATCGAGATGTACGGGGCAGGGTGATGGCCGGGGTGTGGCGCGTTTTCCGGCAATCCTTCTGTCCGTATCCTGTGGGGATCGGTTGCAATATGGTAATTGAAATGCTGTGTGGTAATTGAATTACTATTTGTGGCTGCTGTTGACTGCCATGTCTTGCCGGGGTATTGAACGGCATTGACAATACCGGCCTGTGGCACAGCGAATTTCATTAATATCTTGGTAGCGATTTTCATCTTGTTCTCCGAGGCAAAATAGGTGACTCAGCCTTTCTGGAGCAATAATCGATCCAATCTGTATGGTAATCGCTCGAATAAACAATATTCCAACACATCCGGCTATGTTTTGCGGGCAGCCGGTGATTAATAGTTTCATTGTTAGGTGAAACTGGCTAGAATCTTCGCTGTGGAAGATTATCCGTTCCTTTCAATTTGTTATGGATGTATTGGCTTTTCCGGAAGGGGTGTTTGGCAAACGGCTCAGCAGTAATACATCACACAACCGCAAGATGAATCAATGACGAACGAAACCGCAACCGCCGCACCGGCAGCTGAAGCGCCCTCGGGCCTCTTGGCCTGTTGCCGCCATCTGGCGGTGAGTTCCGGGCAGGCTGTTTTTGCCGCGCAGCTCGATACTCTCCGGGAGGGCTTCGGCCCGCAGGGACGGCAGGAGACTCTCGAAGGAGTGGTCCGGGTTGGGCGGGCTGCCGGTTTGCAGACGGTTATCCAGCGGCTGCAGCCTGACCAGTTGGCCACCCTCGCCGGGCAACTGCCGGCGGTTGGCGAGTTGCGTGACGGCCGTTATCTGGTCTTTGCCGGAATTGCCGCTGGCAAAGACCCGGGGGCGGAGGTACTCACCGTGCTTATTCCCCGCCCGGATGGACAAATGCAGGCCGAGCAGGTAACGCGGCAGGCCCTCCAGCCGCTTTGGACCGGTGGCCTGTTGCGTTTTGACAAGATCAATACCGCCCTGGTCTGTTTTACCCTCATTGCCCGCGAGCATAAGATCGAGTTGACAAGGGAGCGTCTGCTCCACGAATATAACCTTGTCGCCGACGAAATCCCCAAGGATACCCTATTGCGGATGGCCAAGGAAATGGGCCTGAAGGCCAAGCTCCTCAAACTATCATGGAACAGCCTGGTTAATCTGCAGAAGGCCTATCCGGCAATCGCCGTCCTGCAGAATGGCCGGCATATGGTCATCGCCGGCGTGACGGCGCGGGGCGAGCAGGATAAGCCGGGTGAAATTGTCGTTGCCTGCTTCGACCCCCTGGCCGGCAGCGGTGGTGCCCATGTCCGTTTAACCCGCCAGGAGTTTGAGGCGATCTGGGCCGGCAGGGTTTATGTCCTGAAACGGCCGTACAAGCTCACCGACGAAGGACAGCCGTTTAGCCTGCGCTGGTTTATCCCGGAGATTCTCAAACAAAAAATCACCTTTATCGATATTGCCCTGGCGGTGCTTTTTATCAACGCCATCTCCCTGGTGACGCCGATTTTTTTCCAGATCGTCATTGATAAGGTTCTGGTCAACCAGGCTTATACGACCTTGCACGTCCTCGGCATCGGCATGGCCGGGGCGTTGGCGGTCAATGCCGGACTCGATTTTCTCCGCGACTACCTGCTGCTTCATGCCACCAATAAGATCGATCTGCGGGTAACCGGACGCACCTTTAAACATCTCCTCAACCTGCCCCTCGATTTCTTTGAGCACGTCGCCGCCGGTGTCTTGACCCAGCATATGCAGCAGACCGCCAAGATTCGCAATTTCCTCACCGGCAACGTCTTTCTCACCATGCTTGAGGCCACTTCGCTGTTTGTCTTCCTGCCCTTTCTGTTCTTCTACAGCTTCCAGCTCACCGGCATTGTCCTTGTCTTCACCGTGACCATTGCCCTGGTCATCGGGGTCCTGATCGTCCCCTTTAAGCGGCGCTTGAACGCCCTCTACGAGGCCGAGGGCAGCAGGCAGGCGATGCTTGTCGAGACCATCAACGGTATGGCCACGGTCAAGGCCATGGCCATTGAGCCGCTGCTGCGCAAACAATGGGAAAACAAGGTGGCCAAGGCGGTCAGTATGCAGTTTCTCGTCGGCAAGATCTCCATCACCGCCAAATCCATCACCCAGTTTTTAGAGAGAATGATGACGGTCATCCTGGTCTGGATGGGCGCCAGCCAGGTCTTTGACGGGACGCTTACTGTCGGCGCCCTCATCGCCTTCCAGATGCTCGCCGGCCGGGTGACCTCGCCCTTGGTGCGTTTGGTCGGCCTTATCAATCAATATCAGGAAGCGGCGTTGTCTGTTGAAAAACTCGGCCTGGTCATGAATGCCCGGCAGGAATGGGGTGCCGACCGGCACGGCGTCCGGCCATCGCTCGCCGGCGATATTGTCTTCGACCGGGTGAGTTTTCGTTACGCCCCCGACCTGCCCAATGCCCTGAAAGAGATTTCGCTCGTCATCCCGGCCGGCAAAACCCTGGGCATCGTCGGACCGAGCGGTTCCGGCAAGACCACCCTTACCCGCATGCTGCAGAAGGTATATTTCCCGACGACCGGCACCATCAGGATCAACAACTGCTACCTCAACGAGCTGGACACTGCCCATCTCCGGCAAAACATGGGGGTGGTGCTGCAGGAGAATTTCCTTTTTCATGCGACGGTTGCCGAAAATATCAGGGCCGGTCAGGCCTCGGCGACGCGGCAGCAGATCATCCACGCCGCCCTCATGGCCGGTGCCGATGAGTTTATCGTCCAGTTGCCGCAGGGCTATGACACTATGCTCGAAGAGGGTGCCAAAAACCTGTCGGGCGGCCAGCGGCAGCGCCTGGCCATCGCCCGGGCCCTCCTCACTCAGCCGGAAATCCTCATCTTCGACGAAGCGACCAGTGCCCTCGATCCGGAAAGTGAGCGGATTGTCCGCGAGAATCTGGTGCAAATCGCCAAGAACCGCACGGTGATCATTGTCTCGCACCGCCTGTCGATGCTCAAAGACGCCGACAGCATTCTGGTTTTGGCGGGTGGCGAACGGGTAGGCCACGGGTCGCATGGGCAATTGCTGGAGAACTGCCAGCTGTACCGCCACCTCTGGCAGCAGCAGATGGAGCTGAAATGAACAAGGGCAAGACAAAACTCTCCGAAGATGTTCTCGAATATCAGCCGGATGCGGTGGAGATTGAGGAGCGCCCAGTTCCCGGCAGGATTCGCTGGGTGCTGTACCTGATCCTTGGCTCGCTGATTGCGGTGGTGGTTGGGGCGATCATCTTTCAGGTGGATCGCATTGTCGTCGCCGAAGGGGAGTTGATAACCACCTCGCCGACCATTGTCGTCCAGCCGCTGAGCACGGCGGTGGTCCGCTCGATCCATGTGCAGATTGGCGATACCGTCGAAAAGGGCCAGGTGCTGGTAACCCTTGATCCAACCTTCGCCAGCGCCGATCTCAGCCAGCTGACCAAACAAAACCTCACCCTCGGTGTGCAGATCCGGCGCATCCAGGCAGAACTGGCCCATAAGCCCTTTGCCGCCCGCCCGGAGGAAGGAGAGGATGGTCTGCTGCAGGAACAACTGCTTCGCCAGCGTAAGATAATCTACAATAAAAATAAACAGATGACCGAGGACAAAAGCGCCGCCCTTGAGGCCAAGCTCGCCCTCAACGCCGTCCAGCGTCAGGGCCAGGAGCAGCAGGTAAAGCTGCTGCGCGACCTCGAAGGGACGACCGCCAAGTTGCCACAAAACGGCCCGGAATACCGGCTGAGGCTCCTTGAAACCCAAAAGTCCCGGGCACAGGCGGCCAATGCCGTTGAAAGCCTGCAGGCGGAAGAGCAGGTGACCCGCAATGAACTGAAACAGGTCCAGTCGGAGTGGCAGCGCTTTATCGAGGAACAGAACGGCGAACTGATGGAGCAGGAGGTGAAGCTGCGCACCGAGCTGGAAAAGGTCCTCGAAGAGCTGAACAAGGCCAAGCGGATGCACGAGCTGGTGTCGCTGCGGGCGCCGGAAAAAGGCATAGTCCTGAAGATGGCCAAGCGCTCGGTGGGCTCGATCATCCAGGCGGCCGAGCCCTTGATTACCCTGGTGCCGAGCGACAGCGCCATTGAGGTCGAGGTGGATGTTGAGACCCGCGATATCGGGCGGATTCGGCCCGGCGATGCGGTGCGGGTCAAGCTCGATGCCTTTCCCTTTCAGCGCCATGACACCCTGCCGGGGATTGTCAGGGTCATAAGCGAAGACGCCTACCAGCGCAATAATCCGCCGGAGGCGGTGGTCGAGACATCGTCCGACGAACAACCGGCGACTGCCTTTTACAAGACCCGGGTCAGCCTGCTTTCAACCAGCCTGCGCAATGTCCCTGCCGGTTTCCGCCTCATGCCGGGAATGAAGGTGCGGGCCGAGATAAAGGTCGGTACGCGCAGTGTTATTTCGTACTTCCTCTACCCAATTATCAGGGCCTTTGATGAGAGTATGCGCGAGCCATAAGACCTGATCATGACGGATGATGCCAATCAACTTTAAAAGACGTACTCACAGAACATCATGACTATGAACACGTTACGCTGGATTCATGGACTTTTCGCCCTGCCTTTGCTTGTTGTCCTCGGCGGTTGTGGCGCCCTCACCGGTTTACCGGGACATGGCGGCGGCAAGCGCTTTGCCGTCGAACAGGAGCTGGTTGCCGCGGCGACCCGCGGGGCGATCAAGCAGATCGACCTGAGCGCGATCCGTGGTAAAAAGATCAATCTCTTTGTCAATGCCATCGGCGACACCGGGGCAGGTAACCTGGTGGGCGGAAGATTCTCGGTGGCCTCGCAACTGCGCGGCGATTATATCCAGGCCCCGCCAACGAAAGAAAGCTCCACCTTCCCCCGTTATACCTCGTCCACCTCGTCGACATCCTCGACCTCCGGCGCGTCCGATACGTCGACGGGAAGCACCAGCACCTCCACGTCCAACCACAGCACGACGGTCAGCGAGAGTACGACCGACAGTGTCTTGCCGATGGCCGACTCGAAAAAGACCCAGCAAAAAGGCCATGGCGGGGTTGGCCAGTTTGGCGCTGAGTATAAGGGTATCGGTGCCTACCAAAACTCCGAGGAAATTACCTCTAATGATCTGCAATATCTTACCGGTCTCCTCCAAACCTATCTGTTCCTTCGCGGTGTCAATGTCGTGCCGCCGTCCGAGGCGGACATCGATGTCTATGTGACCATCGATGTTTTCGGCACGGTGCGCAGCCGGGTGGAGTGGTTTATCGCCAATAACGAGATCCTGCGCGCCAAAACCGCCCTGGAGGTCCTGGCGGTCGACCATCTGACCGGTCAGCTGGTCATGCCGCCGCAGTCGGCGGGCGCCGAGGCCGAATACAACGAACAGTACATCTTTTGGGCCGGTCCGGTGATGATCAAGCAGACACTGCAGAAAACCAAGCCGCTGCTCAGCGATTTCACCGATTTTACCGAAATTGAAGGAGCGACAAAAGCGGCCGAGCAGGATGTAACCATCCCCTATCCCTTTAAACTCCAGATGGAGAAGATGAGGGCGAAGAAGGATGAGGGGGAGGTGGCGCAATGATTTCGGAGATGCCTCCAAGAACCTGATGGAATTTAAAAGAGTGGGATTTTCTTGCCAGGTCCCTCTCATAACACATCAAAAAATCCCGGGGACCGATTATCGCGGCTTTGCCTCGCAAGGTTAGAGGCATCAAAACGAAAATCTTCGTTTCGATGCCCTTTTTAATTATTCTGCATAAAAATAGATGGACTTCTTTTGAATGAAGCAATTAAACATTTTTCGTTATAGACAATGAGCGGCACTTGATTGTTCCTTCTTCCTCCGCCATTTTTGCCCCATTCGCAACCGAAAATTGTTGAGTGTGGAGTAAATTCCGGATAGGGTGAGGCACGTCGTTGCCGGGGTGGGCAAATGGTTTGCTCAGAAATAGGACTAACACCCCGGATGCAAAAGATTATATAGAGAATAACGGTGAATTTTACCAGGTTACCTGAGGAGAAGATATGAAGAAGATTATTATCGGCGTCGTGGTGATCCTTGGGATTGCCGCGGTTAGCGCCCCATTCGGCAGCGGCATATTGATGGAGCGGGTGGTCCGCGACACCTTTGGCAATGCCAATACCATGTATGCGAGCAGCGGCCACGACACGAGCATTGAGATCGTTCGCTATGACCGGGGATTCAGTTCTTCGGAGATTGAGTGGAAGGTCAAGTTCGGAAAAATGAAGGCCCTGTACGGCTTTGATGAGATTGTCTTTGTTGACAGGGCGGAGCATGGCATGGGCGGCATTGTGTCGAAAACCAGTCTTGAGAAAAACCCCTGGTATACCGATTTTATCAGCAAAAAGCTGGGCGGCAAGGACCCTCTGCATATCACCACCGCCTACAAGCTTGCCGGGGGGATTGAGTCTACCCTTGCCAATGACAGCTTTTCCATGCCGGCGGCGGACGGCAAGGCGGTGACCATCAAACCGGGGAAGGTGGTTGTCGCCTGCGATAAGGGCCTCAAGCACTTCACCTCCGAGGCCTCCTGGGAGGGATTGGGGCTGGAGGGTCAGCTGGCGGTTGGCGGGGTGTCGATGAAGTCGGCCCTGACCATGATCTCGCCGTTTATCTGGGATGGCAATGTCTCCATGGGCCTGAAGAATACCCAGATTGATGACAACAAGGGGCATCTTGATCTGACCAATCTGAAGATCGATTACGTTCTGAACTACGATAAGGACAAGAATACCTTATCAGCCAAGGCGGAATACGGTGTCGACACCGTCACCCTCGGGCAGGAGAAGATCAGCAATATCTTTGCCCGGATTGGTATCAGCGGGTTGGATGCCAAGAATTACGAAGAATTTATGAAGACCTACACCTCAACGGTCAGTGCCATGATGGGTGATATCGCCGCGGCCAAGGACGACCCGGAGAAGATGCAACAGCTCCTCGACAAGAAGATGGCGGTGGTCGGTTTTCAGATGGTTGCCCTAGGTGAAAAGCTTCTCACCAAAGGGCTGGAGCTGCAAATTTCCGACCTGCGGTTCCAGGCCCCTGAGGGCGAAATTAAAGGGGATGTGACGGTCAGCCTGAAAAAAGACATGACCTTTGCCCAGTTTGTTCCGGTGGTCAGTCAGCCGTCTCTGGCCCTCGATATTATTACGCTGCGCTCAAATCTCAGTCTGCCGGATAAACTGGTGGGCGATGACCCCATGCTGTTTGCCCCGATTTATCCGGGGATGCAGACCGGTATCTTTGTCAAAAATGGCAACATGGCCGTGCACAAGGCCGAGACCAAGGATGGCAAGTTGTTTGTCAATGATAAGGAATTGGTACTGAAGTAGCTGCTTTCCTCGGCCGGCAAAGGGTTCATACGACCCTTTGCCGGCCAAGTTTTCCATCCCCCTCTCCAAGAACCACGGGGCTCCATCCGAGGGCCTTCAGCCACAGCGGCGGGCCTCTTTACTTTACGGGCAGCACCACAGTGCAGCCTTTTCAACTTTACTGATCAATTTCGTGGTGATGCCTCCCGCTAGGGTAAGTTTTTTCGCCACCTCCTGTTTCTCACCGAACATACCCACGGCGATCACCGCATAGCGGCCCTTCTCCGCTTCACCGTTGATTGTGCCGGGGACGCTCAGACCGCGTACCGTCTTGCGGTTGATGCGGCTGGCAGGAATCGCATGTTCCCGGAGAATTGTCTCAGCCCGGTCGAAAATAGCCTGTGCCTGGCGGCCGGATCCGGTCTCGACATGGAGCAGGGTGATGTTCTGCTGTTCCTGTTCGGTGAGGATATAACCGACATGGTCGACCGCCCGGTAGGCGTTTTCCGAGCCGTCAAGGCAAACCAGAACATTCTTCCGGTCGTCAAGCGGCTCGGGACAGATCCACAGCGGAGTGGTGCAGCCGCTGTCGCTGACTATCGCCCGGGCAGTCTCGTCGGCCGGTCTTTCAAACATAAATTGCAGGGCATAGGAGGCTCGCCTGCCGAGAATGATAGCATCATAGAGGCCATTTGCCCCTTCAAGGAGGATATCTTTCACCTTGCCATAGCGTTCGACACTGGCCTTGGTCATGACCTGGTCAATGGCCACCCGTTTCCCGGCGAGGAGTTCCTTTGCCTTGTTGATCGATTTTCGCGCCTGGGGAGAGAGCTGGGCCTGGGGGTCGCCACTTGGGCCCTTCCACATCTGGTTGAGGGTCCGGTTCATGTCGTTTTTGTCCTGCTGACAGATATGCAGAAGGGTCAGCTGGTATTCCGAGATGGTATTGAAAAAGGAGCAGAGAAAGCGGACGCCGTAGAGGTGTTCAACATCGTTGCTGATGGTTACCAGAAAATGTTTTTTCATACTATCCATGCTCCTTCAAATTCAGGATGCGAGGAAATCTGCCCCCTTTTCGACATAAAAGGTCGACCTCCTCCAAGGTTTTCCGGGCAAAAATCGTGGGGTGGCCCGGTTAGTCCTCCAATTCCGCCTCTTTGAGATCGATGGTCAGATCAAAGGCCCCCTCTTCATTATTGTACTTGATGGTAAAACCGCATTTCTTGCCGAGTCGCTGCATGTGGGTGTTTTCCGGCAGGACCGTCCCCCAGATTCGTTCCATCCCCTGCTGCTTGGCAGCTTTCAGCAGATTGAGCAGAAGCTGCGCACCCACCCCCTGTCCCTGCCAGGGGTCACCGACCATGATCGAGAATTCGGCATGTTCGCCTGTTGGGTCAGTGATGATCCGCGCCACCCCGAGCATCTTTTCCGGTGTCGACGACACATCGAGGGCAACAAGGGCCATATGCCGGTCATAGTCAATCTGCGTCAGCATCGCCAGCATCTCCGCCGAGAGCTCCTTCATGTGGCGGAAGAACCGGTAGTAAACGCTGGTGGGCGACAGGGTCTTGAACAGCTCGACAAAGAGGCCGGCATCCTCGGGCTGGATTGGCCGAATGAGAAGGTGCCGGCCATCTCTGGCGGTGGTGCAGAGTTCGTACTGGGCCGGATAGGGGCTGATTATCAGGTGCAGGGGTGAGGGCTTCGGTGCCGGCCGCAGGAGGATGCGCGCGTCTACCGCGATCGGCCGGCTGTCTTTGACGATGACCGGATTGATATCCAGTTCGGCGATCTCGGGAAAATCGATTGCCAGTTGGGAGAGCTGCAGGAGCATATCCTCGAGGGCGGCCATATCGGCGGCAGGGCGATTACGATAGCCCTGGAGCAGCCTGAAGACCCGGGTTTCTTCCATAAGGCGGCGAATCAGCAGGCGGTTGAGGGGCGGCAGGCCGAGGGCACGCTCGCGCAGTACCTCAGTAAAGATCCCACCGAGGCCAAAGACGATGACCGGGCCAAAGGCCTGGTCACGTTTGATGCCCATCAGCAGCTCGTAGTCCGGATGGGCGAGATAGGGTTGGACCGACACCCCCTCAATCATCGCCTTGTCGTTGTAACGTTTGGCTCCGGCCATGATCCGCTCGTAGGCGGTGAGGACCTCGGCGGTACTGCGTAGATCAAGCTGCACGCCGTCGGCATCGGTTTTATGGCTGATGTCCGGGGACAGGATTTTTAGCGCCACCGGCCAGCCGATCTTTGCAGCCGCCGCTGCCGCAGCCTGGGCGGTGTCAGCGCGTTCAGTTGCGGTGACCGGGATGCGGTAGGCCTGGAGGATTTCCTTGGTGAGGGTCTCGGTGAGAAAGCGGCCGTCGCTGAGGTCGGTCCGATCAATGATATCTTGAACCCGTTGCCGGTCAAAGTCGAGCCGGCGCTGGAGACGCGGCGGAATCTCCATGGCCATCGCCAGGTTGCGGGTATGCTGGGCCATATAGGTTAAGGCCTGTACTGCCCGCTCAGGGGTGGTGTAGGTGGCAATACCGGCGTCGTTGAGAAACTGCACGGCAGGGGCGATATCCCGGCCGCCCATCCATACCGCGACCACCGGGTAGGAAAGGCCTTTCAGCAATGGTGCCAGGGCCTGTGCCACATGGAGGGGATCGATGAGGGCTTGCGGCGCCAGAATGAGCATCAAGCCATGCAGGCCCCCCTCCTTACTCAGGATGGTCACCGCCTTGGCGTAGCGCTCTGCGTCGGCGTCGCCGAGGATATCCACTGGGTTCTGGTGGCTCCAGTACGGCGGGAGAACGCCGTTTAGGGCCTCTATGGTTGCGGTGCTCAAGGTCGCCGGTTCCAGGCCGTAGCGGGCCATGGCATCGATGGCCATGACGCCGGGGCCACCGCCGTTGGTGATGACCGCCATGCGGCGTCCGGCAGGCCGGGGCTGTTTGGCCATCAGTTCGGCGCAATCGAAGAGTTCTTCAATGCTGCGCACCCGGATCACACCGGCCCGCTTAAAGGCCGTGTCATAGACCGCGTCCTCGCCGGCCAGGGCGCCGGTGTGCGAGGCGGCGGCCTGGGCGCCGGCGGGGCTGCTGCCGGCCTTAAGGACGATGATCGGCTTGATACGTGACACGGCACGGGCGGCGCTCATGAACCTGCGGATATTCGACAGCTGTTCGATATAGAGCAAGATGCTTTTCGCCGCCGGATCGCGGCCAAGATAATCGAGGACATCGCCGAAATCGACGTCGAGCATCGAGCCGACACTGATAAAGTGGCTGAAGCCGAGACCTTCCTTGAAGGATACATCGAGGATGGCGGCACACACCCCGCCGCTTTGCGAGGCAAAGGCCAGGTTGCCGACGTTTGGCATGCCGGCGGCAAAGCTGGCATTGAGCCGGAAACCGGGGACCATTATCCCTAAACAGTTTGGCCCGAGAATGCGAATTTTGCCGGCCGCGGCCTGGGCGATCCGTGCCTCGATGGCCTGGCCTGCTGCCCCGGTCTCTTTGCCGCCGGCGGAGATGATGATCGCCGCCGGCACCTTGGATGCCACACACTGGCCAATGATCTCGGGGACTTGATTGATCGGCACGGCAATAAGGGCGAGGTCGATGGGGGCACCGATGTCTCTGACGGCGGCAGTGGCCGGCAGGCCCATAATCTGCCGGTATCCGGGGTTGACGGGGTACAGGCGCCCTTTGAACTCTCCTCGTACGAGATTGTCCATGAGGGCCGTGCCGATGCGCCCGGGACGTTCGCTGGCGCCGATCACCGCTATGGCAGAGGGGCGAAACAGTTTATCGAGGTTATGGATTGACATATTGGCTCCTGCATTGAGGGAATAAGCGAGAATTTCCGGTCACCGGGCAAGTGCATATGACAATGAAAACTTTAGCAAAAAATCAGGGGACTTTCAATAAGCCATGAAAAGATCGTGGTTTTGAATGGTTTTGGTAACCAGCTCTTTATCGCTTTTAAGTGAAAAGATTGTAATTGACCGGCCAGCCGCCGTCGAATAAGGTCTGAAATCCGGCAAGACTGGTGCAAGGCAGGGGCTACCCTCCCGCGACATGGCACTTCAACACATCGATTTGTTTTCTTTTTTTATGGCTGAAATACTACCCGTACAAACACCGGTCGCCCCAGCGCCGAAAAAGCGGCGCAGCACATCGCAGCGGTCAAAAGGCCCCCGTCCAGGACGGAAAAAGGGGCGTCGCGGCAAGAAAAAACCGCCGCTCAAGCTTTGGCAAAATTTCTTGTTCATCGCCCTGGAGGCCCTTGGCTTAGCGACCGTCGGGGTGGTGGCCATCGTCGTTTTGCTTGGTACTTTTGCCAACAGATTCTCAGGGACCAGTTTACTGCACAACCTCCTGCCCTTTGCCGGCGGCATACTGCTGTGCATCTTTGTGGCGGCGGTGCTCCTTAGCCTCTGGAAGGAGGCGCGGCGCTGGTTGCGCAGCCGTTTCATCTGGCTCCCTCCGGCCCTGGTTGTTCTGGTGGCAGTGTTGATCGGTGTGTTCGTGCCGCGGGAATACTTTACCAGCACCTTCGGCTATTACCGGACGCTGGTTGGCGGTAAGGAGGAAGCGGGGCGGGTGACCCTTGCCCATCAGGTATACGCTGCCTATCGCCGGCTGGAAACGGCGCAATTGATCCGAATGGTAGGCCGGTCCGGTCCCTATGCCGAGGCCATCGACGAAGCGGCGGCGGTGTATAAACTTGATGCCGATCTTCTCAAGGGCCTTGCCGCCACCGAATCATCCTTCCTGTCAAGAACCAGCTCGGATGGCGGCCATGGGCTTTTTCAGATCACCCAGGCCCCGGCAGCGGTGGTAGCTGCGGTCAACCGGATCTTTCCGGAGGACAGCCGGCAGATCGCCGAGCCGCGCTACAATGCCTTCCTCGGGGCGGCCACCCTGCGCCACTATCTGTCGGAGATGAAGGACGACCTCTTCCTTGGCCTGCTCGCCTATAATATAGGCCCGGCCAACGGCGGCCTGCGTTTTATCATGAAGCAGTACGGGGCGACCGACTTCATCACCGCCCAGCCCTACCTGCAGCAGCTGCCCCGCGATTATCCTATCCGTGTCCTGGCCTACTCCCTGGCCTTTCGCGTCGAGCGCCTGGAAGGGAAACTTCTGGCCTACGAGGAGGGGCGAAATGCTTTGCGTATCCAGGCGCTTGGCATTCCAGGGATAGATTCTTTGTAAACACTAAGTCATTCCTTAGTCGCAGCAATTCTCTGTCTGAGCTTCTTTAATTGTTCACCCAGGAATTGGAGCAGGTCCCCTATCTCCGGAAAGAGTTGCCCAGCGTAATCATAACACTTAGAAAACAGGCAAAAGGTCGGAATTGCGGCAACGACGGCAATGATCTCCCAGCTGGAGAACGCGTATTCCGTGTAGTACAGATAATAGCTGACCAGTGCGGTCAATCCCGGCCCCCAAAACAGCAGCCGTTCCAGGACATTCCGGGAATAGAAAAGACAGCGGTTGACATGCAAAACCTGACCTACAGCAGCGAGTGCCATGCACAGGACAAAGGCCGACAGGGTTACCTTGGCGGCGAGGTGGGATGCCTGATAGCTGAAAATTTCATTTATGGTAGCAACGCGCTCGGGAAAGGAGAGGGCAAATTCTGTGCCCATAGGGGTTTGGTTATATAATTTCCACAGGGCGAAAGCGGCATATAAAAGGAAGGTGGAGAGCAGCCAGGTTGCCGTCAAGAGCAGCGCCGCTTCGAGAACAATACTGAGAAGATTGCGGAGATACATAAGGACATTACGCCGCATGGAGTACAAATTGTGCGGATCCTGGAAAGGATAGTAATGATCCTCATCCCTCCGCCCCAGAATGAAAGCGACGATCTTTGCAAAGATATTGGATTTCAATGAATTACCGGGATATTTTCAGCCGTTGAAGGCGTATTTTGAGTACCTGTTCAGCCAGGGGTGGAAGGCTTGCCGCACTGGTCTATCTGCCGCTGTCGCTCTTCGTCTCCAACCATAACAGTGGATGGATATCGCCATTAAAGATGCGCCAGAAAGTGGTTCATCTGCTTAAACCACCACGGCCAGTCATGGTTGACATCGTGGCCCCAGATATCGATCCAGGCGGGAATACCCTTGGCCTGGCAGATGGCCTGGAGGGCGCGGGTGTCCTCCAGGGCCTCTTCGTCCCAGGCGCCTTGGCCGACACTGATCATGATCCTGCCCTGGCGGTAGTTTTCCAGCAGCCAGGGTTCGGTCAGGCCGGCCAGGTAGGAGAGGGGGGAATTATAGTAGACCGCCGGGATGTCAGCGGCGGAGAGGTTAAATTCCCGGCGGTCGAGGCGGTACAGGCCGCTGCAGGCAATCGTCCCGGCAAAGAGTCCGGGGTGTTTGAAGAAGAAGTTGACGGCGTGGTAGGCGCCCATGCTGCAGCCGTTGGTGATCGGGCGGATTTCCGGCGTGCGGCAATGGTCGCGGATAAAGGGCACGACCTCGCTTACAATATAGCGGTCATAGGCCTCGTGGCGGCCGTTTCGGTCGGCCGGCGACAGGTCGAAATTATACCACGACTGGCTGTCGACGCTGTCGACACAGAACAGTTTGATCTGTCCGCCATCGATGAAGTGGTCAATGGCGCCGATCATCCCCATCCCCTCATAATCGAAATAGCGACCGCGGGAGCAGGGGAAGACAAGGAGCGGCGGGCCATAATGACCGTAGATCTTCAAGGCCATCTCCTGGCCGAGACTTGGACTGTACCAGCGATGCTCTTCAATGTGCATGGTGATGCTCCTCCGCGGGTGCCTGGATAAAAGCGGTTATCGTCCGGATGTCGTCCATTGCCGGTGAGCGGAAAATATAGCCGATATCGCCCAGGGCGCTGCTAAAGACGCCGGGGACGCTTGCCACCTGGACGATGAACGAGCCGTATGTGGCGAGGATCTGCTCATGGCTATGGCGATAGCGGCAGGAATTTTTGCGGCTGGCGTAGCAGCAGTGGTATTGCCGCGTGAAGGGAGTGTGGCGGCCGGCAACCAGCAGTTCCGCCCAGATCCGGTAGATATCGATATCGCAGGCGTAGTTGAACATATCGGTGGTGTAGCCGCCGGGCGGGCGGATGTTGACCTCCAGGGCGACGTATTCGTCAGGCGAGGTCTCAAAGAATTCGATATGGAAGAACCGCTCGCGGACATCGAAGGCCTTGACGCAGGTGCGGCCAAGAGCCTCAAACCTTGGCGGCAGATCGCGGAGGGAATGGTAGCTGATATGCTGGCCCTCGTTGACGGTCTCCATGATCCCTTGGCTAAAGGTGTGGCTGGTATGGAAGACAATCTCGCCGTGGCCATCGGTAAGGCCGTCGAAAGACACGATGGTGCCGGCGACAAAGGCCTCGATGATATAGTCACCCACCGGTTTGTTGGCAAAAAAGGCCGACAGGTCGGCATCGTTATTTAAACGAAAGGTGTTCAGGGCGCCGACCCCGCCATCCGGCTTGGCGACCGCCGGGTAGCCGATCTCGGCGATGAGTGCCCTGGCCTCGTCTTCGTTTGCCACCACCCTGCCGGCGGCAACCGGGACCCCGGCCGCCCGGAAGATTTCTTTCATCGCCGACTTACGGCGGATGGTGTTTATGGAATCGCCGCGTACCCCGAAGATATTGAAGTCGTCTCGTAAACGCGCCTCGGTCTCCAGCCAGTATTCGTTGAGGGAATCGAGTCGATCAATCTTGCCGTAGTGGTGGGTGAAATACCCGAGGGCGCGAACCAGTTCATCGTAGTTATGCATATCGCTCACCCGGTAGTATTCGGTCAGCGATGCGCGTACCGTCTCCGGCAGCTGGTCAAAGGGAGCGTCGGCGATTCCCAGTACCGCCGCGCCGCAGTTTTTCAGCTGTCGGCAGAAAAGGTGATAGTGGGCCGGGAAATGCGGCGAGAGAAAGACGACATTCATGATCTGGTCCTCTTACGGCGTAGCGTGGATGGTGGTGCCGGCCGCCTGGACGGGGTGGTAGTGGACAAAGACCCGGCGTATGAAGTCGATGTCCCTGACCAGGAGATCCTCGACCAAAGTGGCGATGCGGTCACCCTCGGCGACGGTGAGCGCTGGAGACACGCCGATGGTGATATTGAGCACCATATACAGGCCAAATCGGTGGCCGTGGATTTCCTCGACATCAAGGACTTCGTCGAGTTCCTGCATCTTATTGCGAATTTCCTCGGTAAGCTTCTGGCCGGGCAGGGTGTTCATCAGGTCGGCCGCCGATTCGCGGATGATTTCTATTCCGGTCATCAGGATGATAATCGACACGACGCCACCCGCCAGGGGATCAACAAAGAGATAGCCCATTTGCCCGAAGAGGATGCCGATGGTCGCGGCCAGGGCCGAGAAGATGTCGTTGCGGTGGTCGGCGGCCAGGGCCAAGAGGACATTGTTGTTGGTTTCCTTGCCGATCTTGTTGGTCCAGGCCGACAGCCAGATCTTCATGACAATGGTAAAGAGGGCAATCCACAGGGCCAGCCGCGAGGCCCCGGCCGAATCGCTGCCGTGGCTGAGGAGGTCGTAGACGCTGCTGATTGATGACCAGAAGATCGAGATGGCGGTGGTGATGACAAAGGCCCCGACCACCACCGCAGCTATCGATTCCAGGCGGTCGTGGCCATAGGGATGCTCCTGGTCGGCAGGCTTACTGGAGATTCCCATGAAGATCTTGACGACGATGCCGTAGGCTACGTCGGAGGTCGAGTTGATGCCGTCGGCGAGCAGCGCCGGACTGTGGCCGATGATGCCGACGCAGGTCTTGAGGACTGCCAGGAGGGCATTGGCGGTCAGGCCGACGTTGACTGCCAGGATGCCTCTTTTATGTCGATGATTGGTGGTCATGCCGTTCTCATGGTGTTTCAGGATCCTCCAGCAGCCACTTTTCTTTCAAAAAGGTTATCCCTGCATGGTTAGTGAGGTCGAGTTGAATGGGGGTAATGGACACATCACCTCCGGCAAAGGCGTGCACGTCGGTGTCTTCACCTGGGTCGGTGACCGGGGTACCGCCGCCGATCCAGTAATGCTTGCTGCCGCGCGGATCGAGGGTTTCGTGGATGGAGTTTTCCCAGAGCCTGCGTCCTTGGCGGGTCACGCGGATTTTCTTATAGGAGCTGCCGCTCGGCACATTGATGTTCAGCAGGGTGTCGCCGGGCAGGGAATTGCGGAGGATGATTCCGGCCAGATACACGGCGATCTGGGTCGCTGCCCGGTAGTCGTAGGGCGGTTCGCCGCCTACCGAGATGGCCATGGACGGTATGCCGTACATGGTGCCTTCAATGGCTGCCGACACGGTTCCCGAATAGGAGATATCGTCGCCGAGATTGGCACCGGCGTTGATTCCCGAGACCAGAAGGTCGGGGCGAACGGTGAGAATCTTTTTAAGACCGACGGCAACGCAGTCGGTGGGGGTGCCGTCAATGGTATAGACACCCTTTCTGACCTGTACCACCTTGAGGGGCCGGTTCATGGTCAGGGAGTGCGACACCGCCGAATTGTCGCGGTCCGGGGCGATGACGACGGTACGGCCGAGTGGCGCGAGCGCCTGCTGCAGGGCCTCGATGCCGGGGCTGTGGATGCCGTCGTCGTTGGTGATGAGGATTGTTTTCATGGGTTGTGTGGGGAGGCCTCCACCATCTCTTGTTCGACAATTGCCCAGAAGGATTGCACCACCGGGTTGCGTTTATTTTTTATCAGGGTGCAGATGCCGACGGTAAACGGTGTCAGTTGTGGCGACAGCTCAATGCACTCCACCTCGGATTTCAGGTAGCTGTTTTCCAGAACCAGCAAGGGAACTATGCCGATGCCGCAACCCATGCTGACCATAGCGATGATCGCCTCGTTGCCGGAGACCTGGGCATAAATCTTTGGGCGAATCTCTTTCTCGGCAAACCATCTTTCTCCGCGGATACGGCTCAGTCCCTCCGCCGGCAGGATCACCGGAGTTTTTTGCCAGTCTATCATATCTTGGTCATATTTGATAAGCTCAGGATAGGATTTTGCTGAGATAAATACCAGGGGTGTCTGTAAAAGTTCTATACATTCAATGCCATCGGGTCGCCGGTCTGGGAGGGCGGCGACGGCGATATCGACCTCACTGGTCTGCAGTTTCGGCAGGGCCTTGGCGGCATCGCCGGTCTGCACATGGATGGTGACCTGTGGATGGGTCTTGCGGAACCGCCCGAAAATTCGCGGCAGGATGGAAAATATGGCGGTAACCGAACAGTATAAGGTGAGCTCGCCGCGCAGGGCGGTGTCACTCTTCAGATGGTTCTGGAGAATGTTCCACCGGCCAAGGGTCTCCTCGCAATATTCCTTGAAGTGCAGGCCTGCCGGGGTAAGTCCTACCGAGCGGTTGTTGCGGCTGAAAAGGGCTTTTCCCACCTCGCTCTCCAGGCGCTGGATGGTCCGGGTGAGGCCCGACGGGGTGATGTTACACTCAACGCTGGTGCGGCCGAAATGTAGGCTGGTCGCCAGATGTTTAAAGAGTTCCAGTTCGCGGATATTCATCGGAGGGAAGCAGTTCAACTCACTGTGGAAAGGTAATTGTTGCAATATTTGCAATACAATATCACGAATAAATCACTTGACGCAACAGGTGTTTCCCAATATATCAGATGGAGCGTTACCGATGAGCGGTTGAGCCACGAAAAATAATACAGATACAAGGAGATAAAAATGGGTGAAAATTACTTTAATACCTTGCCGCTGCGTCGGCAGATAGAGGAATTGTCGAAGTGTCGTTTTATGGACGTGGAGGAGTTCGACGGCGTTGAATACCTGCGCGGCAAGAAGATTGTCATCGTTGGTTGCGGTGCCCAGGGGCTGAACCAGGGACTCAATCTCCGCGACAGCGGCCTTGATGTCGCCTATGCCCTCAGGCAGGCGGCAATCACCGAAAAGCGTCAATCCTGGAAGAATGCCACCAGCAATGATTTTAAGGTCGGCACCTATGAAGAGCTCATTCCCTCCGCCGACTTGGTGATTAATCTGACCCCCGACAAGCAGCATACCAAGGTTGTCTCTGCTGTCATGCCGCTGATGAAAAAAGGCGCCTGCCTTTCCTATTCCCACGGCTTCAATATTGTTGAAGAGGGTATGAAGATCCGCGAGGATTTAACGGTTATCATGGTTGCCCCGAAGGCCCCCGGCACTGAGGTCCGTCAGGAATATAAGCGCGGTTTCGGCGTGCCAACCCTCATCGCCGTGCACGGTGAAAACGATCCGAACGGCGAGGGCTGGGATATCGCCAAGGCCTACTGCTGCGCCACCGGCGGCGATAAGGCCGGCGTTTTGGAGTCCTCCTTTGTCGCTGAGGTGAAATCCGATCTCATGGGCGAGCAGACCATTCTCTGCGGCATGCTGCAGACCGGTTCGCTGCTTTGTTATGACAAGATGATCGAGCAGGGCATCGACGCCGGCTACGCCGCCAAGCTGGTGCAGAACGGCTGGGAGGTGATCACCGAATCCCTGAAACTGGGCGGCATCACGGCGATGATGGATCGGCTTGCCAACCCGGCCAAGATCAAGACCTATATCCTCGCCGAAGAACTGAAGAATATCCTCCGGCCCTTGTTTGAAAAGCATATGGACGACATCGCCTCCGGCCATTTCTCGAAGACGATGATGGCCGATTGGGCCAACGATGACGCTAACCTCCTCAAATGGCGCAAGGAAACCGGGGAGACCGCTTTCGAGCGGGCGCCATCCACTAGCGTTGAAATTAAGGAACAGGAATACTATGACAAAGGCCTGCTGATGATCGCCATGGTCAAGGCCGGGGTGGAACTGGCCTTTGATACTATGGTCAGTTGCGGCATTAAAGAGGAATCCGCCTACTATGAGTCCCTGCACGAGGTACCGCTCATTGCCAATACCATCGCCAGAAAGAAACTCTACGAGATGAACGTGGTCATCTCCGACACCGCCGAGTATGGCAACTATCTCTTTGCCAACGCCGCTGTGCCCCTCCTCAAAGATTTTATGAATACCGTTGATACCGATGTTATTGGTAAAGGCCTTGATCTGGTTGATAACGGGGTTGATAATCTCGATCTTATCCAGGTCAACGAGGGAATCCGCTATACCGTCATTGAGGAGGTGGGGGAAGAGCTTCGTTCGCATATGAGTGCGATGAAGCCGATTATGTAAGGCTCAAAATAGATATTGCCTGTGGATAGTGCGGGAGGTCGGAAGCTACGGTTTCGGACCTCCCGTTTTTTTTCGCCACTTTTAAAAAAAATTCACAGGCAGGGCGTACGGTGAGAAAATTGTAAGAACGGGCTGATATGGTGGGGCAACAATGATGATGAAGTTGTCGATTGTTGGTCAAGGTAACGACTTCCGGAGGGTAACACCAGGAGGTCAAGGGACGTCCGTCCCACTCAAAATTCTTTCAATTTCAGGAGGTTTTATGAAAGCTTTGCATCTGTTCGTGGCTGTACTTTTCACCTTCACCCTGTGTTTCACCGCGGTATCCGGCAATGTTTTGGCGGCAACCGACAAAAAAGAGGTCGTTGCCCCTGTTGACAAGGCCGAGGCACCTGTGAAGGTTGCGCCAAGCGATAAAGGCGGTGCGGTCAAAGCTGCTAAGGGAATTCCCAAGGACGTCAACATCAATACAGCCGATAAGGATACCCTGGTTCTCTTACCGGGCGTCGGTCCTGCGACTGCCGAGGCAATCCTCGCCTATCGCAAGGAAAACGGCAATTTCAAGAGCGTTGATGAACTGGTTAAGGTGAAGGGAATTGGCGATAAAAGCCTGGCAAAAATAAAGCCCTTCCTACAAACCCTGTAATCGTTTCTAAATCCTCATAGGTCTTCTTCATCAGGTCAATAGAGTTGTATTGCCTGAAGGCCAGAAAAGGCCGTGGGGAAAAGGCCCTCTCCGTGCAAGAGAGGGCCTTTTATGATTACTCGATATCTTCCATGTCGCGGCCGCAGCATAACGGCACGGCTCCACCGCTTTTTACCTTCATGTATTTATTGCAGGTACTGCAGTAATATGTGGCGTCTCTCGGCGCTTTTTTATCGGCTGAATACACTGTGGCACCGCCCTTTACCCCTTCAATATTAAAGCGGGCAAGGGTATCTACTCCGGGTACGTATTGGCCCATTGGGACCAATTTTTTATTATTGCCGTAGCAGTCGATAACGATCTTCCAGAGAGTGTCGAGGCTCGACATTTCTTGTTGCGATTCCGGCGTAATTTCAACGACGTTTCTATCTACCGATATCTTCATCCGTGCACCCCTCGTTGTAGGCGGTTACAAGCTGAGTTGAGCAGTTGGTCTGCTCATACGAAACATATGCCCGTGCCGTATACCCAGCTGTTTTTTAAGTGAGCTTTCAATCGCGCATTGGCTACGCATACTTCCAGAAATCCTCCTTGGCGGCGCCACATTTTGGACAAACCCAATCGTCGGGGACATTTTCCCAGGGTGTGCCTGGTTCAACTCCATGCTCAAAATCACCTTCCGCCGGATCGTAAATGTAACCACAAGGACATTCCCATTTCTGCATCACACCCTCCTCATTAAATACGTGAAAGTTACCTCATACAAAAGCATTCGCCTATTGCCCTTCTCCTGGAGGCAGTCACTTTGCTAGCCCTTCTTTACACAAATGAAATGATAATCCAAGAGGCAGGTTAAGAACTTTGATGCTTATGATAATAGGAATGATTGTTAATGTCAAGTGAGGTCTAAATGAATGTAATGGGCAGAAAAAAAGGCGCAGACTAAGAAAAAGTGAGGGGATGCGAAAGGCAGGTGGTTGCTGTGCACTTTGCAACAAGCGTCGAATTAATTGAGTTTAAGCCAGAAGCTCCCGATTTCCTTGTTGTTGTAGGTGGCATTGATGGGATAGCGAAGGCCCTTTTTATCCTCGGAAAAGCGAGATAACAAATCATGCTGAGGGTAAAGAGGATAATTGATGTCGTTGCCGTCATTTTTGGCTTTGGACGGGGAGAAGCCTTTTAAATTGGCCATGATCTGATTGTCGAGCTTGCTGATATTTGTTCGTACTCCTCGGATAATTAAAAGTTTATCTCTGGAAACAACGATTTCTTCTCCCTCGGAAACGGCGACCAATTCGCCGTTGACATTCAGCAACAATTTTTCGGCGCGAAGTTCGACCGGAAGATTGTCTTGCTGCTTGGAAGAAGGCGCACTCTTGCCGGGGCTCATCTTATTTTTGGGGCCCTGGCTGACATCGGTGGTTTGTGTCTTTCCGGATTTGATGACAATGTTGATGAAGCCACAGGTCTCGGCATCCTTACGGATAAGCACCTTTGTCGGCGATGCGATGTGGAAGGGTAATTTGGTATCATTATGATTCCCCATATTAACAAAATCAGCAGTCAGTCCCCTGTTAAAATTGGCAATTATATCGGTCACAATAACCTCATCCCCGCTATCGATTGGCAGGTCTGCGCCGTTTGATACGGCATAGGGCAAGCCACCATTGACTCGCACCAGGACATAGTCCAGTTTAGTATTTTCAGAGTGGAGACCAGGGGTTTCCGGGATGATGCCAAATTCTTCCATAAAGGCATTGATCACCAATTTCTGAAAACCGACCTTGGCCGAATTGGACTTTATTGATTTCGATGTTTCCACACCAAAAGCCGGAATTCCCTCCTGGGTAAGGGCGTAATAGGTCGCCGATTTGCGTTGTTCGAGGTGGCGTGTGGTTTCGGAGATAGTGTCGTGATTATTGGGCTGGAAGTGGTAACGGTTGTTATCAATCTGCTGGTTGACCTTTTCGACAACCTGTTTGGCGAGGGACTCTAGGTTGATCGTGGTTTGTTTTTTGTCACTGAAATAGGTTTTTGCATCAAAGATGATCGATTGTCCGAATCGATCAGGATTCTCTATGTCACTCTTCCATTCTTGATTGTAAAAACCCGATCCCTCGTGGAGGTTGAGTAGGCAGTCCGCTTCGCCGATTAATTTCTTTAAAATGGTGACAATTTCCTGTTCCATGTTTTTGTCGGCATCAGATTTCTCTGAGAATTTGCGGTTCATATCACCGGTCAGGCCGTCACGCTGGTTCAGCAAAATGGAGTAGAAGTTAGCTCGGGGGACGACGATGAGGTTGCCTTTTTTTAAACTGATATCGGCGTACAGGTCGGCGGTCAAATATCCCCCCGGTTCATCTCCCTGAATCCCGCCGACAAGCATGATGGTCTTGCCAGGCTCCTTGCCATAAATCCGGTAAATATGCAATTCGTGTTCGGTGTTGGCGAGGTGGACGTCATGAAGGCTTTGGTGTTGGTAGGTGTCGGCAGAGCTCGTCGCGCAATGGAGTGTTGTACCAAGGGTAACGATTCCGCAGGTGACCAGCCAAAGAGCCGTGGATGGGAAGGTTGCACCTTGAAAATATTCCCGAATACTCGTTCTTATCCCCAGTGGATGGCGGAAAAATGACAAGGAAATATTTAAAATACATAATAAATTTAACATAATGAGTGTTTTGGCTGTTAGATGATCTCGTTTTCGATCATCCAACGATTTTTCTTGTTAACCAGTTGCAGCGTTTTGGTGCCGCTGCTCTGGATTTGATCGGATTTGTATATTTGCTGAAAGGTGACATTGGCTCCTACAGGTGTCCATTCGATGGATACGTCGCGTATATTTACGGTGATATACTTATATTTCTGATTTAAATACTGCTTCTTGGCCCGCCATTCCTGCCTGTTCAGATTGCCGCTTTTAAAGGAGGGGCTGTAGCAATTGATATAGGAATCGATGTCTTTGGCAACCCACGCGGCTCGCCATTTTTCCACAAAAACCAGCAGATCTTGATTTTTATCTTGGCCTTTTTCGGCAGCTGGTTTTGCCCCTGATGGTCGAGTTGACTTACTGCCTGGATCGTTACTTTTAGCCAGGACGGGGGCGGGCTTGGTCGCTGGAACGACCGGTTTCACTGCCGGAACGGTTGGTTTAGGACTGCTATTTTCAGCGACAACCATAGTATCTGCATTGGCTTTTTCGACAAGGTCGGTTTTTGTCGGACGCACAGCGAGAATCTTCGGTGTGGTATCCTGCTGTTGGACGGCATACAGTGTACGCAAGTTACCAGAGGGCAGCTGCGCAAGGTAAGCGCGTTTCCGCTCACTGTATTGGGTGAGTTTGTCGTCAAACAGGGTGTAGTGGACCGAGACGACGATTTGTTCACCGCGTTTGATGTACGAAAGGGACTTAATGTTGTCGATGGGGACTTTTCCAGGATTAACAGACAGTTTTTCAAGTGCGTCTTTGAATTGGGGACTGTTTTTCTGTAGAAGTAGATTGTCGCCGAGGACGAGTTCCGACTCGGTGTCGAGGATAATGATGGGGATTGAATTGACGGTAAGGTAGGGAGCCAGTTCATCCAGATCAGTATTGTTAAGAGTTATGCAACCGTTTGTACTGTTGGCAATAAGTTTTTTGTTCGTGCCGTGGATGAAGATGCCGTCTCCAAGACGTCCAGCGTGGGTATCAAAGGCGTTTGGATAATCAAGGTGAAAGGCGCGGCTACCGAATACGGTGATTCGTTTATCTTCGTAGATTTCAGTAATATGGTAGATGCCTTCAGGTGTTCGAGCGTCACCGCTGGTCTTTTTTGTGCCGGCATTTTCACCGGTTGCACAGGGGAATTCCTTGAGCATCCGCAATCCGTCTTTTTGTTCAAAAAGTTTAAGGCGTTGATGTTTTTTCTCGACGACCAGAAAGTGGGAGGGGCCATCGGGGAGGTAAAAGAACAATTGCAGCTGTTCCGCAGGTTCGGCGGTTTGTGCCTGCGGATGCAACACGCTTGCAAAAAGGAGAAAAACGGCAAGCATAGTTGACAACAAAAAAGGATGGCTATCTAATCTCATAATATATTGCAATAATTTTAAATCGTTACTGTTTTCAGAAATTAATACAGTTCGGGAAGGATTCGCAATATGTTGCCTTCTGATTGGCAAAAGATCGAAAAAGATCCCGGTGTTATGCTCAGAGCCCTCTGTGAATACAGGTATATGCCTTGTGGAAACCGAAAAAGATGGTTTGGAAAGCAATGGTCCTGCCCTTCGACTGCCCAACTTAGCTTATTCGCATGATTTTGACAAATTCTCTCGGATCGAAATACAGAAATTTTCTTGGATTGGCAAGGGTGCTATACCAGGGCTTGGGAAAGTGCCGGGAGCCCAGTTTGCCCATGTTAAGGGCGGATGATAAGACTTGTGCCATCCAGGAAATGACGCGCATGTGTTGTGCAAAAGAAGCGTTGGCAGGAACCTAAAGCAGTTAGGAGATACGTTCCCAGTGGGCCTTTGCCATCCGAGGTGTGCAAGTTGTTCAAAATGGTCAACTGCCGGCCATTGACTGTGTTGGGATAGGTTGTCTGGATAATTGATGATTATCAAATTATCTCCAGAGGTTGAGTCGTCTTGAAATGCCTTGCGCGGTGGTCAATTATCGGCTAGGTTTAAAGGAAGAGAGGGAGATACTCGAAGCTTCCCATTCACCCAACAAATACCTGTGAGTTGCCGTCGTATATCTTATATGCGCTTCCCATCACCATGAACAGTGGTTGTAACTCCTTTATGCGGGATGGTATGCGGGCGTTTACAAGTCGCAATTGGAATGAACCGCCAACATATTTCAGCGCTTGAACGGAAACGCTGAGAGTTTTGAAGCAGCATTGATGATTGGACAATTATGAATTAATTGTAGCGGTTAGTACAGTGCCTAACAGCGCTGTTCTTGACATGGAGAGCAAAGCGCAAACTCCGTTGCTGAAGTCGATTACCGCTGCAAACGCTTTGGATTCATCTTGTCTTTACCATTCGATGGCCAGAACCTGGGAAGAAATGACGGAGACCTGCCTCTTTATTATAGTCACCGGGAATATTTCCCGGTGATACTGGGTGGCTAGTCCGTACGCGCTGGACCTCCTTCAGGTTATGGGAGGAGGTATCTCCATGCTGGCCGACTATCTCTCTGTTGCGCTTCGATCGCTTAATGGGATTACGGGATGCAGCCAGCCAAGATGCTTCAACCGGGCAGAAGACGGAGTCTGAACGCAGTGATAAGATTAGTGTTCTCGCTTGCGGTTCTTGCATAAATAATCGATGAGGAGTAGCATACTTGTGAGATGCATTAATTGCATATTGCGATTGTGGCATGTATTGCTGTACCTTTTTTTGATAAGGTTTTGAGTAGGTCAGACAGAAGAATGAGATTGTCATCTGGCCAAAATCGGTTGCAAACTGGCAAAAGTGAGAAATGAGGGGTTAAAGACACTGGGTGTCTAGAGAGGGCGGTGTCAGTCTCCATACGGCGGGTGAAAAACTACGGAAAAGGTAAATGACTATGAACCAGGATTATATTCCTTTCTCTGAAATTATTCTCGAAATTGGCAAGATATGTAAGCAGAAAGCAACCGGTACATTGTTTGTGTCGACGAGTGACAACCGCAGTGCCCAAATCATGCTCGATAGAGGTGAGATTGTCTTCGTCTTCTTTTCAGGCAAACGTGGCCAGGAGGCCCTCATGCTGATGTCAAAGATTGAAGAGGGCCGCTTTCGATTTCAAGAGGGAGGAGTTGTGGCGCGCCGTATGGCGTTGCCGTCCAACCAGGAGATTCTTCAAGCATTGAGTGGCGCCCCCAGTCAGAGTGTCACCTCTTCCTGGGCAGCGCCGGCAGTGCCAGAAAAAAAGGCCCCTACCGGAGGCGGTCTGAGTGCCGAGCAGAAAAGCGTTCTCGAGGCCTGCATGGCCGATTGTATTGGCCCCATGGCTGCAATAATCTGCGAGGACCATTTCAGTTCGATAGGGGATCTGAAATCTGCCATCGAGGCCCTGGCCGAGGAGATACCTTCTGCCGCACAGGCCAAGAAATTTAGGGAGATGGTTGCCGAACGTCTGGGGTAACACCGCTACGTTTTGAAGCCCCGCTGCGGTACTTCAAGGCTTTTTTTAAGTACAATACAGGCCAGTCACCATTAAGGTGATTGGCCTTTTTTCATGTGCGGCAAAGGTATCTCTGGTTTGTATCTAGAAAGATACAGCCAGGTTACGATGAGTAAAATGCGAGCGCGCTTGGTTTGCGGGGTCAGTTTTTCTCAAAGATCGTCCTGAGCTTACTTGCCAGATCATGTTTTGAGAATGGCTTCTGAATAAACTGAATGCCCTCATCAAGAATACCCTGCAGAGTGATAACATCTGAAGTGTATCCCGACATGAACAGGCATCTGAGATGCGGATTGTTTTGCAACAGCTTTTTGGCCAGGTCTCGGCCGTTCATTCCCGGCATCACGACATCGGTGAGGAGCAGGTGTATGTCTCTTGCGTGATTGCCAACGAGGTTGATCGCGTCATGTGGTGTGGCTGCTGTCAGCACGGTGTAGCCAAGATGCTGGAGCATGGTCGTGGTCATCTTCAGAAGCACCGGCTCGTCCTCAACCACAAGGATAGTCTCGTTACCTCTTTCGGGGAGGGTGGGTAAGTCTGCAGTCTGTTTTGGTTCTGCCTGACTACTGTGCCGGGGCAAGTAAATTGTAAAAGTGGTTCCCTGACCTGGCTCGCTGTAAACATTAACGAATCCGTTGTTTTGCCGCACGGCACCGTACACGGTGGCGAGCCCGAGGCCTGTTCCCTCTCCTACTCCCTTGGTGGTAAAAAATGGCTCGAAAATATGAGCCAATGTCTCTTTATCCATGCCACAGCCATTGTCACTCACAGTTATTCGGGCATAGTCTCCGGATACAAAGCCTGCGTGTTCGCCGCAGTATTCTTTTGTAAAGGTGCTGTTGCTCGTTTCAACCGTGAGCTTACCGACTCCGGCAATGGCGGCCCGGGCATTAACGCAGAGGTTAGCAAGAATCTGGTCAATTTGCGATGGGTCCATCTTGACGGGCCACAGGCCGGAGCCGGGCAACCATGCAAGATCGATATCCTCGCCTATGAGCCGGCGGAGCATTTTCAGCATACCCTCAATGGTGTCGTTGAGGTCTATTACCCTTGGGGCAATTGTTTGTCTGCGGGCAAAAGCGAGTAACTGTCTGGTAATATCGGTGGATCGGCTGGCGGCCTTATGGATTTCTTGTAGGTCGGCATACAGGGGTTGAGAGGGATCAAGCTGCTCCATGATCATTTCCGTGTGGCCAAGGATAACGCCGAGCATGTTGTTAAAGTCGTGTGCTACTCCCCCGGCAAGCTGGCCAACCGACTCCATCTTCTTAGCCTGTAGCAACTGACTTTCAAGTCGTGACTTTTCCTCTTCAATGCGTTTTCGCTCAGTGATGTCGTGGGCTACACCATGCACGAGCCGCAGGTTGCCATTATCAGCATAATGGAAGTTGCAGGTCCACAGTAAGTGAAAAACTTCCTGGGTGATTTGGTTGATTTGGCGATTTTCAAATGAGCTTCGCAGGAGGTGGTGGTTTGTACAATCGCTAAACCATTTTTCTGTTTTTTCCAGGTCTTCCGGATGGATAAAGGCGAAAGCAGATTTTCCAAGACATTCCTCTGGTGGAAATCCGAAAATCCTTTCCGCGCAATGGTTTACATAGGTAAATCGGCCAGTTTCATCAGTTCTGGTAATCAGATCACTGGTTTCTTCGACAATCCTCCGATATTTCTCCTCGCTGGCTACAAGTTCCTCGGCAACCCGATATTCGTCTGTTACATCTCGAAAGACCAGGACTACACCACGAATATTTCCAGTATTATCAAGAATAGGTGCCGCAGAATCGGCAATCTGATAGTGAACCCCGGATTTTGAAATGAGCGAGGTATGATTGGCAAGATCGACTACTTTTCCTGAGGCCAATACGCTTTTGACTGGGTCGGGGGCCGGTTGCAAGGTGTGGGTATTGACAATGCGGAAAACCGTGGACAGATCGACTCCCAAGGCCTCTTCAGCCACCCATCCGGTCAAGGCCTCGGCGACCGGATTCATGTTGGTGACTTTACTTTCTATATTCGCAGAGATTACCGCATCACCAATGGAATTGAGGGTGATGCGCAGATCTTCCTGTTTCTCCTGGAGTTCCATGGTTCTTTCCACCACCCGCTGCTCCAAATCGGCCATAAGGGCCTCATTGAGTGTTCTCTGGGCCTTTTCTTCAAAAACCACGCCGAGCATGTTGGTGAAATTCTGTAAAAATGGCACATACGGCTCAAAGACATCGCTTTCAGCAATTTCGAGATACAACTCCGCATAGGTAACTGTCTTGTATTTAACCGGAAGAATCCTGGTCATCGGGGAAATTTGGGTGGCGCTGACTGATGGAGGAGAAGTCTGGCAACCGAATCGGTACGACAATTTCTTTATGCCAGCCACCCCCTTGAGCCCCTGACAAACGA
The DNA here is from genome assembly GCA_030247675.1 of Desulforhopalus sp. Classification (NCBI taxonomy): domain Bacteria; kingdom Pseudomonadati; phylum Thermodesulfobacteriota; class Desulfobulbia; order Desulfobulbales; family Desulfocapsaceae; genus Desulforhopalus; species Desulforhopalus sp. The sequence continues at coordinate 59,130 of JAOTRX010000006.1, forward strand.
AATCGAGCATCGATGTCTGGCTTGGCATGAGGGTAACCATACTCTGCAGTATGGTGATTCGCCCGAGATTTTCGACCGAAAGGCTATTGGCGGTGCTCATCGGATCCGTCTCCCTGCAGATAGTCTTCCGGCTCGATATAAAAAGGATTGTTGATTACACTGCCGTTTACAATCATCTGCGGGTGAACCTTGAGTACTTCGAGAATCGTCGCCCCATCAAACAAGTTGGCATCATACTGACAAACTGCGGTGACTGGATGATCCCTCAGCAGCATGCTCACCCGCGATTCGTATTCAAGAAGACGCTCTCCGCCGGGAACCTGCTGCACCTCCGGAGTCATCTCGCCGATAACTCTGGCGGCATGAAAGCCCATTGCCAGTGCGTCGTTATAGTACGTGGTAAGTATCTCCAGCATGCGATCAGGGTCAAAAACCCCATCCTTAAAATATACCTCTCGTGTTCCCCCGAAAATGATGGCGTTTTGTGCCTTCCGGTCATCGTAGGAGATATTGTTGGTGTGCAGATACGCCCTGATTTGATCTTCAGTCAGTCTTCCAGAAAAACATGCGGTGCGTTCACCTGCTTGGAGACCGGAAAGGAGAAATTTGAGAAGCGAGTCGACTCGCTCTTCCTCGCTGGTGAAAACCAGGCACAAGTGGGTCCCGATAGGAACTTTTTCCGCTGTAAAACCAAGGGATACCTCTGGGTGGTTGTGGTTCATGATAACCTCCTGTTTATCGGATTTGCGTCTTTAATAACAGGCCCTCCTCAGGCGGCAATAGTTGGCACTGGTTTGTAATAGTATTATAAACCGGCAACTATTGGTAGGGGTGTTTTATATGCAAGGCGGTGATTCTCGGTAATCTCTTAGTAGCTTACTCCTGAAAAGCTGCTATAAAAACCAAGAATATGGGTTTGGTAAAACCTTGGTAATCGAGGTACCTCCAAGGTACTTATACCCCTCAAGGGGGCACTAAAAAGAGTCCCCTCTACAGTGGGAGGGGATAATAGCCCGCTTTTAAAGAGGATAGGGATGATACTTTAAGGGTGCAACCGAAATTGGCTGCAACTACCAAGTCATTTGGCGATATGTCTGACGCTTTGAGCATTGTCCTGTAGCCGGGTCATTTTTCAACAACGGCTTAGCGTTATAGAAATTCATTAAATATGCCGGTCCTTCTTGATGGGAGGGGGGCTGCGCCCTATACTGTCTGAAGGTGGTAAGCATGTTTGTTTTCTCCATACATTGCAGCACAAGACAATCAAACACAAGGTCGTGAACAGCGCCTTGTCCCATAAGGAAATCTATGAAATCGCCAACTCCGCCACCTGCACTGCTCCAGATTATTCAGCATAACTGTGATGTTTCCGATGCCCGGGATCACGGTGTTTATTCAATGTGCACGATGGTTCTCAAGCTCCGCAATCTTTATAAGTGGGAGAATGGCCTCCAGCCGTGGCAAGAGCCTGATGCAGCTGAGCTTCTCGACTGGATTGAGGCAAAGGAAAATTATTGGGCAACTATAGGAGGAGAGGCGCTTTTTCCGCTGCCGCTAGCCGGCAAAACCCTCGATCCGTTCCAGCTCGAAGAGATCAATGGCACTCTTGCAGAAACCTCCCTGGTGTATGGAGCCGGATTCGGGAGGTCGATGAAGACCATTTTTTTTCTCGCCGAAGTCGTTGAAAAGAGGGAGATAGAGAGCTGTCCAGTGATTATCCTCGATAAAGAATTTGCCAGAGAGATGGCTAGTCCGTTTGCCATGGTTCAGGATGGCCTTATCCTCATTCGCAAGGAGTCGCTGCGATTTTTTCTTTGGGATCAGATCCAGGAAGTGCGTTCTTCCTGCAGAAATTCCATACTACAGGCACTGCGCACCTATCCGGTCTTCAAAGACGGTTTGCTTGACCAGGAACTGCTGAAAACGGAACTCGACACCATCGTAGAAAAAGAGATGAACCTCTTCGTGTATCACGAAGTCGGTGAGATTCTGCAGACCACTCTAAATTCGGAGGCACTGCAGATGATAGTCGGGCATTTCCCGGGTACGGTGATCGAACATGTCGGCAGGGCGGTCAAAGATCTCCTGGCCGACACGCATCCTCACGGCCTTTTGGCGTATCTTACCAGGGAACAGCGTGAGTCATCCCTTGGTTTTTATCTGTCCTTTGCCGATGGCCTTCGGCAAAGGCTCTTTCCGGAGATCATGGCCGCCTGGCCGCAATTTCTTGCCGATCGGGACTGGCAGCATGTCGAGCAGGCGCGAATTGCCTGTTGGGACAGAAACCAGGCGCTGGCCGAGCAGATCCAGGCGATCTGCTCAATGATCGGCAACGATTCGGATGAGCTCATCATGAACCGTTTTAACCTGCAGGTTCTGTCACCATTGGGCCTGGCAAAACCGCTGTGATAAGGGGCTGAAAATGGTGTCTATTGCACCTTCACCCGCACCTCGATGGCGTTGATCCTGTCGATGACGACTATTGCGTCGAAGAATTCCTTCTGGCTGAGTTTTTCCAGGTGCAAAAGGCCGTTTTTGACGTTTGCCACCACCCCCGAAATCGTCTGCCCGGAGGATAAGGTGACGGTGACCATCTTGCCCTTGTAGGCGAGGAGGTTGTCGGTAAGGCTCGTTTCAATGTTGATCTTTGGTGCGGCACCTGTAGGTTCAGCTGCGGCTGAGATTGTCTGAGCGCAAAATGTTCCTGATATGATCATGGTCAGTGCTAGGGCAATGGCGGTGATTATTCCGTACTTCATGGTTCGGATCCCCCTGGTTGTTGGTGTGCTTGATGGGCAGCTTGTCTGCTCAAACGAAACCTGTCCTTGTGGTATAACCGGTTTTATTTGCACCGTTACCAACGATTTGAATACGGATTGCTAATTATTTCAAGAGAATTGCAGGGCGCACCGGTATGTCGAGGCAGGATTAGTTTCTTGCCGACCGGCGATCCTTCGTTGCCGGCCTTGCACCGGCTGTGGGCGGGTCGCGAGGGAAAACTTTTCTTTTGCCATTGTTCGGGAATGTGGTAATTAAAAACTGCCTTTCGAGGAAGACCAGGTTGGCCAAAGAACTGCGGTGTTTGGCTGTTTGGCGAGGGGCCGGCCATGTTTTGTGGTTTCCTCAGCCTTGGTTCAGGTATGGCTCTGCGCGCCGAGCGCAAGGTGAACGGGTGCTTCTCTTCACGCTCTCAAACTGATATGGAAAAAAAAACGGAAGAAGATTCCCCGACCATTCTGGTGGTCGATGACAACCCGGTCATAACCAAGATTCTTGAAGAGCTGTTGCTCCGTGCCGGCTATCGGGTGGTAGTTGTCACTGGAGGCGAGGAGGCCTTGCGGAGTCTGGATGCCCACAAGGTAGATCTCATTCTCCTTGATGTCGATATACCCGGCACATCGGGCTATACGGTTTGTAGAACTATTAAACAGAACCCCAGCACTGCCTATATTCCAGTAATCTTCGTAACTTCCCGAGGTGAGCGGGAGGATATCGTAAGCGGTTTTGAGGCGGGCGGTCAGGACTATATCATCAAACCGTTCACCCGTGCCGAACTGCTTGCCCGGGTGCAAACCCATATGACCCTGCGCAAGGTTCAGAAAGAACTCCAGGCAAGCGTTATCCGCTACCGCAACTTGTCCATCCTCGACGATCTCACCGGTTTTTACAATACCCGCTATCTGTATCAAACCCTGCAGGTCCAGCTGGAAAAGAAACAGAATCTTCCGCTTTCGGTGGTTTTTATCGATATTGACAGTTTTAAGAATGTTGTCGATACCCACGGCCACCTCAACGGCAGCAGCACCATCGCCGAACTGGCGGAGGTCATTATGCCGCTTTTGCCCGAGGGCTGTTATGGGGTGGCGTATGGCGGTGATGAGTTCGTTCTGGTTTTACCCAGGCATGGTCGTAGCGAAGGCGGCAGACTAGCCGAGCAGATCCGCGTGGCAATTGAACAGGAGAAGTTTTTGACGTTTTGCGATCTCAATGTGCATATCACCATCAGCAGCGGTATCGCCACCTATCCAGACGATGCTCAAACCCTCGACGACCTGCTGGCTGATGCCGATCATGCCCTATTTGAAGCGAAACGCTTAGGGAAAAACAAGGTGGTGAGTTTTTCCGAGATGGTGAAAATGGAACCAGCTTGAAGCTGGATTGGCGCTGCTTGTAGAGATTTTTCTACCCTGGCGGCAGCTTTTTGACTATCAGGAAAATAAGCCTGTGGTGTACACTGAGAGTGATCCGTACCGCAATGAATATGCGGGTCTGCTTCGATTGGTAAAGACATTTCCTTGGTTTTCCCGCTTTGTACGGTATTGAATTGAAAAGAAGAGTCTTTGTATGAATAGATTGGCAATCACCGTATTTTTGTTGTGCTGCAGCAATATCTTCATGACCTTTGCCTGGTATGGGCATCTCCGTAACCACGCGCATAAGCCGTGGATCATCGCGGCATTGATCAGCTGGGGGATTGCCCTGTTCGAGTATCTGTTACAGGTGCCCGCCAATCGAGTGGGACATGAGATTATGCCGGTGGGACAGTTGAAGATCCTCCAGGAGGTTATCACCCTCTTCGTGTTTGTACCTTTTTCGGTCTTTTACCTAAAAGAAAAACTATCCATGGATTATCTATGGGCCGGTTGCTGTCTGCTCGGTGCGGTTTTTTTCCTGTTTCGCAGCAAACTGTTTCCCGCCTAAGTGGATGAAACGATGTTGATCGACTGTGCTTTTCTATCACTGCTTTCTAGATTGTCTACGCGAGTATAGTGGCTGGTGCGGTAAAGTTTCGGGCGAGGGTGGAAATGATCGAAAAATCGCGAAAGGAGGGTGGTCGGGAGATCAGGATGGGCCGCATCGGTGATCGGCCGTATTGGGTTCTCAACCTGTCGATTTTGATCAGGGCTGTCCATCTGGTCGGGGCAGCTGTCGTACTTTCCTCCTTTTTGCTGGCTGGGGTAGTCCGGCCTCCCACTCATTACGCAGTGATTGCCTATGCCAGCGGAGTGGCGCTGTTGATCGCCGAAGGCATCAGGCACCGGCAGATTTATCGCGAATTGGCGGGGGTGTCGACTTTTGTCAAGTTGTTGCTTCTGGGTGCCGCGTACCATGGGCTTGTGCCGCCCCGGGAAACCTTGCTGTTGATTTTCATCCTCGCGTCGATTGCCGCGCATGCCCCGAAACAGGTGCGACACCGGCTTCTTCTGTAGGATTGGTAAAACGGCACTGTTGTAACATATTGTAAGTATATAGCAAGGGCATAGGTTTCATAAGTTTCGTTTGCGCAAACAAGCTGCTCAACTCAGTTTTATACTGGATAACCAAGAAGTTCTTTGTCGAACGTACCCTGAATGTCTTTATGAACAGCTTTTTAGCAAAAATAGCGCAACTTGATTCAATACGGGATGTCATTCTCCTCTCCCTTCATGGTGAACTGCTTTTTGGCAGTCAGGCCCAGTCTTCGCCCTTGGCTGAACAGGAGATTGCCCTGTGGCGGGCAATTATCAACGATCTGGACAATCCGCTATCGGTGGACTTCGTTTTCGACAAAGGCCGGTATTATCTGCATGCAACCGATCTTGGTTTTGTCATCGTCGGCATGCATCACGGCAAAGGTATAAAAAAGATCCGCACCGCCTGTGCGAATATGCAGGAAAAACTCGCCGATCCGAAAGTCAGAAAGAAAGTGTTGCTGAAGATGCTCGACGACAGTGACGAGAAAGTGAAGCCGCATATTGTTAACGCCCTTGTCCCCCTCGCCGATGAGGAAGTCGGTAAGATCCTTCTGCCGTATCTTCAAAAAGGTGGACAGTTCCAGCCGAGAGTATGGGAGAAATTGCTGCTTTCGCTCTGCAAGGTGCTTGGTCAGTGCGCATTCTACGAAGCCTTGCCGCCATTAAAGAAGGTGGTCCGGACCTATTCCGTCATTACTAACGGCGCTGGTGGGGTAATTGGAACCGCTGCCAAGCGGGCGGTGGAGCAGTTGGAGTCGGCCCGGGTGGAGGCAAGGAAAGCGGCGGAAAACACCTTGGGGATGCGTTTGCCGCAACTTGGCGAAAAAGCAATGAGGCCCGAGGCCGATGTATTGCCGCCGGGCGAGGTAGGGGCGACGGAGCAGCAGGTGGTGGAACTATTGGGGCAAGGACAAAAAGGGCAGGCGGTTGCCCTGGTTCTCCAGCTTGTCGTCAGCAACGCTAGGGCGAAACGGTTTCAAAAAGCGGAGCAGCTTCGTGATTGGCTTATGCAGATTGATCCCATGGCCCTGGTCGAAGGCATTCGCGCTGCCGAGATCATTGAACAGGAAAAAACTGCAGCCATTGATGCCGCATATTTAGTGACCTGGAAAGAACTCCTGGACATCCTGTCGCCGGAAGAATTTTCCGCCCTGTACCATTCAATGACCCGGAAAATCTATACCATGGGTGAGATGGTCGCAAAACAGGGCGAGTTTCTAACCACCTTGTTTTTCGTCAACAGCGGCAGCGTCCAGATCTATGCCATCAGTCAAGGGAGGGAGGTGCCCTTGCAAACTGTCGGGCCGGGGGAGGTCATAGGTGGGGAAATCCTCCTGGATGTCTCTGCCTGGACGGTCAATGCAGTCAGTAAGGTGGCCGATCTGTCACTCCTGAGCCTTGCCAGTCTTGGGCGACAGAAGGAGAGTTTCCCGGCCCTGTATTCGAAAATCCAGGACTTCTGCAGCAGATTTTCCTCCCCCAATGTCCTCTTCAGAAAAACCAACAAGACCCGCAGGAAGCATCCGGACCGGAAAAAGATATCCGGCAGGATAAGCATCGACCTGCTCGATAAACGGGGAAAAGAAACCGGAATGGCAATAAAGGGGGATCTCCTTGATCTCTCCAAAGGAGGGGTTGCCATCAGTTTACGTTTTTCTAAAAAGAAAAACGCCCTGGCCTTTTTTGGCAAGGCGATCAGACTGAGCATTGGTGCCGATGCCTCGGCTGCGCCTTTTGTTTGCAGGGGAAAGGTCATGGCGGTACGGTGCCATGACTTTATCGGCAACGACTATTCGCTGCATGTGGCTTTTGCAAAAGAACTGAGCAATACGGAGATCCTATTGGTCAGCGGCAAGCAGCGATAATCGCGGTTCAACAGCAAATTTTTGTGTTGGGCGGCACCGTCATTTTAATACTGGTGTAGTACCGGCTCCAGTGCGCAGGAGATCGATTATCTTGTCTTTTGGGCTGTTCGGCTGGACGTTGACAATGGTCGCCGGCTGCCGGGGCAGGAGGACGCGGTCGGTCTTTCCTCCGGTTGTGATGTATCCCACCCGAAATTCACCGAATTGTGAACCGGCCCCAAGTGCACTGAGCTGCAACAGGGCCATATTTAAGGCCGGTTCGTTATCGATGTCGGTGGGGCTGCAGCGTATCCCGGCCCCCTTCCCGAGGAGGTCAATGAGTTCCCTGTTCGGCCCGGCGTCTTCTTCATCCTCGTCAAGCCTCAGTTCCACCGCCTCCAGATCGGCAAAAGTCTGAGGTGTGGGGAAATCTTCCGGCAGGACCAGGTCGTCAAGGTCGCTGGCCATGGCCACAGGTGCCTTGGTGGCTATGGCCGCTGGTGCCGGCAGAGACTCCTGGCTGTCGCCGGGCTCCATATCGTCACCCCCTGATTCGTCCTTCATCCCCGCGGCCTTCATGATGATCGGTTGCAGTCCGCTGTTAATGATGTCCGTTCGCGGCGCGCAGGCATTGCGAAGAAAAAGCGTTACCGCATCCCAGGTAAAGACCTCCAGCGCTGCATCCATGCCGGTCATCTCGCCAATCCGCGCATCAACCAGCTGACCGTCGATAAAGAAGAGGACTCCACCTTGCTGCGACACCTTGTCAAGGACGCGGATTGTGCAGGTTTTGGCATCCATTTCCATGAATTGCAGGAAGACCGCCGGAGAAACATCATGCATGGTACCGCCTTCGGCCTCCTTGCGCAGAGTCGTCATAATCACTGAGATGAGGTCATCGGCTTGGAAGGGTTTGCTGATATAGGCGACTATGCCGCCGGTGGTGGCCAGCTGGTGCATCTTTTCCAGGGGCATCCCGGAAATAATTGCAACAGGAATATCGGGATAATTGTCACGAATATGCTTGAGAAGACTGATGCCATCCATCCGTGGCATCACCAGATCAAGAATGACCAGGGAGAACGGAAGTTTTTTCAGCAGTTGGACGGCCTCAAAGCCATCGTTGGCCATGACCGCGGTAAAATGGTCACGGTAGCCCGCCAAAATTTGTTCGAAGGCGGCCCGCAGTATCCGGTCATCGTCGACAAAAAGAATCTTCCTCAGCATGTAGGTCCTCGCGTTTCGTTTCTCGCTAATTCCCCTCCTGGCCGGCAATTCGAAAATGGCGGAACGCCATGAAAAGGCCACTTCCCTGCCAGAACCCGGTGACGGATTGCCAGAGTACCCGGATTTACAGGCTTGGCCAAGTATTTTTACAGAGAAATAGCTGTCTCTCTGCCTCTCCCGTACAGACTTCTTTTTATAATGGCTGTTATTTATTCAGGAAAAGATTATCGATATACCCCACCGATCCAGGGCCATAGAAGGTTGCCTAGTCCGGGGTATTGAGGGGGGCGATCGGAGAGGAAGTGGGCCAGCAGATTCGGATTGGCAAGGGGACATTCTGTCAAGTTGCAGAAGGGTGCCCAGATTCTTCTTCATCGCCAATACCGTCTGGTTAAAGATGAATGGGATGTCAGGGAAGGATTTCAACGAGGGTCACGGAGGTGTTGTCGCCGCCGCCGGCATCGTTGGCCATGTTGATGAGAATATCGGCCTTGAAGGAGAGAGGCGCGTCGTAGCCGAGTATAGGCAGGATTTCCCACTCATCGACCATGCCATGCAGACCGTCGGTGGCAAGGAGATAGATATCGCCCGGTTGAACCTGCCGGCAGACAATATCGACGATGAGCTTGGCATCGATTCCGACCGCCCGGGTGAGGACGTTGCGCAGGTTGCTTCTTTCGGCCTGCTCCCAGGTGAGTATTCCCCGGTCAACTTGGTCCTGCACCAGAGAGTGGTCGATGGTCAGCCTGTCGAGGATTCCCCGGCGAAAGCAGTAGGTCCGGCTGTCGCCGACATGGCCGAGGACAATATGGTCCTGACAGAGGATGAGCAGCTCGCCGGTGCAGCCCAGGCCCTTATGTGTCGGGGTGGCGGCGGCATGGGCCTGAATTTTGGCATTTGCCAGGAGAAAGGCGGCATGTACCCGCTCTCTTCCCTTGTCCACGGAAGGCTCCCGGGGGCCAGCGAAGGTCTCGGTGACCGCTGCAAGAAAGAGGGCGCTGGCCACCTCTCCTCCGGCGACTCCTCCCATGCCGTCGGCTACCATAAAGAAGCCGCGGTCGAGGTCTGCCGCGCACACATCCTGGTTGTCGGGGCGTTTTAAACCGGGATCGGTTTTGCTGTATGCGGCGACGCGGCTGCTGTGGTTCATTTCTTGGAAAGATCCCCTTGAGAGGTGGTTTTGCCGAGCCCGCCTTTTCAGCTTACTGCCTTGTACCAACTCTTCACCGGATAGAAATAACAATTATATCGATCAGCGGAGGAGGTATGCTATTATGACAGGGACAGAAACGCTATCCGGCCAAAGAACGATCATATCATTTTTCTCAACAATCTACCAAGACACTTCGTATGGCTACCAATCAACCACAGCAACTCGGCGATAAATACCTCCTTCTCGACCGCATAGGGTCAGGCGGAATGGCGGAGGTGTACCGGTGTAAAATGTCCGGGACAATGGGTTTTGAGAAACTCATCGTCATAAAAAAACTCCTGCCGCAGTTTGCCGGGGACAGGGAGGTGGTTTCGCAATTTATCGCTGAAGCGCGCCTGGCTGCCCTTCTGCAACATGAAAATATCGCGTATGTTTATGATTTCGGAGAGATAGACGGAAATTATTTCATCGCCATGGAGTATCTGTTCGGCAAGGATTTGCAAAGCATTATGCAGCGAGCCGGGGAAATGGGCCGGCCTCTCACTGTCGACCAGGCCCTGTACATCGCCATGAAGATCTGTGAGGGGATGGCTTATGCCCACGCCCTGAAAGACCTGCAGCAGCGGCCGCTTCATATCATTCACCGCGACCTCAGCCCGCACAATATCTTTGTAACCTACGATGGCAAGGTAAAGATCATCGATTTCGGCATCGCCCGCGCCGAGTTGTTCGACAATCGGACCAGGGCCGGGATGGTCAAGGGCAAGATCTCCTATATGTCACCGGAACAGCTCACCGCCCTGCAGATCGACCGGCGCTCGGATATCTTCTCCATCGGCATCCTGCTTTATGAGATGCTCAGCGGCAAACGCATGTACAACGGTGACACGGCAACCCTTATCCGCAAGTGCATGGACGTCGACTACGAAAAACTCGAGGATAGCCTTCCCGGGCTGCATCCGGCCATCTACCGGATAGTCGGTAAGGCACTCGCCAAGAACAGGGACGAACGCTACGAGTCATGCGCCGGGATGCGCGCTGACCTGGAGGAATGCCTGTTCATTCTCGCCGAGCGACCGACGGCGGAAACCTTGCAAACAGCAGTACTCCGTTTGTTCGCCAAGGAATTCGAGGCAGAACGCCTGCTCATCCCGGCGGGAGCGGCCAAACCCATTGAGGGTAGCGCGTCGGCTGCCGATGGCGTTTTTGAACGGACAGTTGTGTGTGAGATTCCGGAAAAGGGGGCACCTATTGCCATTGACCCGCCGACTGCACCGCCTCCTCCGAAAAGATCTTCCCGCCGGATGAGCTGGAGGGCGGCTGTCATGGCGGCGGGCCTAGGGTGCCTGTTTGCCGTGTTTATGCTGTTGCGGTCTGGAGGGAACGGGGAGCAAGGGCAGAAACTCGCCGCCGAATCGCCGAGCCACGATCAGGCGGCTGGTGCTCCGCAGCTTGCGGCCTCACCACCGCAATCTGTACCTAAGGTCGAGGTTGAGCAGCAGGTTCACCAGCAATCGCCGCAAAATTCTTCACTACAGGAGGAGGTGAACGGTCAGGACAACACGGTGCAAGCCCTCCTATCCCAGGCCGAACAGGCGATGAATGGTCAGGGCGGGAAAAAACCCGACCTCTATCTGGCCCTCGATTTTTTCCGCCAGGTTCTGGAGAGGGAGCCCGACAATGCCCAGGCCCTGGCTGGAATGCGCTATATCGGCGAGCAGTATGGCGTGTCTGCCGAACAGGCGATGCGAGCCGGACATTTCTCTGAGGCGGAGGCCCATTTGCAGAAGGGTCTGGCCATTGCCCCGGCAAACCACCGGCTTGGCGAACTGCAGGTAAGGCTTGATGATGAGCGGCGGGAAGCAAGCAGGAAATTGATCGCCAGGGCCGAGGATGCCCTGCAAAGGGACAACCTCACCACCCCGGCTGACGATTGCGCCTACGGGTACTATCAGCAGGTTCTGAGGATGGACGACAAAAATTCCGCGGCGACGCGAGGAATTGCGAGGATTGCCGATAGATACGCCGAACTCGCCGAGGAGGCCTACCGTAATATGCGCATCAATAATGCCAAGGAATATGTGCGGCAGGGGCTGAGCATTGCCCCGCAGCATCGCCAGCTCCGGCAGTTGCAGAGGGATCTGTCGCGCAGCAAGCCGGGGATTTTCTTTAAAAGCATCGAAAAATCAATCCGGCCAGTTTTTCAGCAGTAGTCTGCTGGTGGTACGGTGCTTGCCGCTCAGCCGAAGAGTTTTTGCAGAAGCCGGGAGAAAAACGATGTCTGCGGTTGCTGCGGCGCGGCTGCGGTACCGGGGCTCTTTTTGTTTGCCGTACTGCCTGTGTCCACCTGTTGCCCGCCGATGAACTGGCTGGTGTCGATGATCCGTGTCTTGTCATCCTGATAGATGTCCGGTTCCTTTGCCGCCTTCTTAATAAGGTCAGAGCGATCAAAGATCAGTTCATGCTTGCCGATGGTAATAACATCGTTATGGCGGAGATTGTGCATGGTGATCTTGATATCGTTGACAAAGGTGCCATTGGTACTGTCCAGATCCTTGAGGACAAAGGTCGTCGCAACCGATTCGATCCTGGCGTGGTGGCCGGAAACCGCCAGATTATCGATGACGATATCATTGTCCTTTCTTCGCCCAATCCGGCAACTCTGCCCAACCGCCAGCGGATACTCCAGTATCTTTTTTTCCTTGAGACGTAAGATTACAATCGGCATGCTGTCCTCCTCGGGCGAGTCTTTGCTTGGTCACTGAGCACCTCATCTTCATATATCAAATTTTTATATAGCAATTTCCGCAGTTGGCGGAAACGTTTTTTAACGGCTCCTCTTGACATCGCCAGGGCAGTTTTTACCTTTAGTGCCGATTGCGGTTTTGATCCGGAAGTGGCTGTTCCGGAGGAAAACTGAAGTGATGGCGGGGTAGGGCCGGGTCTTGCTGTGGAGGTGGCGGACGTGGCTTTTCGGGAGGGTACCGGTATCCTGCGTGAACGAACTTTGTCTTCGGCATTTGCCGGGGTTTTGCCCGATTTTTTGTCATGCAGGTCCGCAGTTCTTCTCTTTTCCTGGTTTTCGCCGCTTTTCCTGATCGCCATTTATCCCGCAAGCAGGTACAGAAAAATTCGTACCGCAAACGGATATGAAAGGCTCCCATTACATGGGACTCCCGGTGGGCTCGGTACTTACCGGAAAGCGGTGTTTATACCGCAAGGATATACGTTTCGTTTGAGCAGACCAGCTGCTCAACTCAGCTTTATCAAAACATGGAGTGGATAATGATAACTGTTGAAAATATTACGAGAAAATACGGTGATTTCGTGGCGGTTGACAATGTCTCTTTTGCGATATCGCAAGGCGAGATTGTCGGACTTCTCGGCCATAATGGGGCGGGCAAGACGACGATCATGAAGATGATAACCGGCTATCTCGAACCGACCAGCGGTACGATCAAGGTGGGGGGCCGGGAGATCGGCACCGATCGCCGGCTCATTCAGCAGGACATCGGTTATCTGCCGGAAAACTGCCCGGTGTATCCGGAGATGACGGTCTTCGACTATCTCGACTATGCCGCGGCCCTGCACGGCCTGACTGAGGCGGAGCGGGCGCCGCTCATCGCCCGGGCCATTGCCCGGACCGAGCTGCAGAACAAGGCGATCAAGCCCATCGCCACCCTGTCACGGGGCTATCGGCAGCGCACCGGGGTAGCCCAGGCGATTCTCCACAATCCGGCTATCCTCATCCTCGACGAACCGACTAACGGCCTCGATCCGACGCAGATCCAACATATGCGCGGCCTGATCACCCAGCTTGCCGAACATTCGACGGTCATTATCTCCACCCATATCCTCCAGGAGGTCCAGGCGATCTGCGACCGGGTCATCATTCTCAAAGACGGCAAGAAGGCACTTGATTCCCGCTTAGGCGATCTGCGCACCGAAGGCCGGTTGCGGCTCACTGTAGGCACTGATGCGGACAAGGCCCTGGCTTTGTTTAGCACGGCCACCGGGGTATCCCAGGCAGCACCTTGCGCATCGGTTACTCAGGAAGGGCCAGGCAGTACCTTTGCCCTGACTCTCTCGGACCACGTCAATCGCCATGAAGTGGCGGCGGCCATCGCCCGCGCCGTTCATGACCAGGGCTGGCAGCTATATTCCATGGGCTTTGAGGCAAGAACCCTGGAAACCGTCTTCGCCGAGATCAGCGCGCAATAGGAGGGGAGAATCATGAAGACCATTTTTCGTATCGCCAAAAAAGAGTTTGAGGCATTTTTCAGCTCGCCCATTGCCATCATCTTCATCGGCGTCTTTCTGGCGGTGACGCTGTTTGTCTTTTTCTGGGTGGAGACCTTTTTCGCCGGCAATATCACCGAGGTGCGGCCCCTATTTAAATGGATGCCGATTCTCCTCATCTTCCTCACCGCCGCCGTAACCATGCGGCTATGGGCCGAGGAGCGGCGGGCCGGGACGCTGGAATTTCTCCTTACCTCGCCGGTGCAGCCATGGGCCCTGGTGCTTGGCAAATTTCTCGCCTGCCTTGGATTGATCGGCGTCTCCCTGCTGCTCACCCTGCCGCTGCCGATCACCGTCAGTTTTATCGGGCCACTTGATTGGGGCCCGGTACTCGGCGGCTATCTGGCGACGCTCTTTCTCGCGGCGGCGTATATCGCCATAGGTCTCTATGTCACCGGTAAGTCAGAGAACCAGATCGTCAGCCTGATCACCACCGTCCTCGTCTGTTCACTGTTTTATCTCCTGGGTTCCGAGACGCTGATTGCCTTTTTCGGCAACAAGGGCTCGGAGCTGCTGCAGCTTCTCGGTTCCGGATCGCGGTTTAATTCGATTACCCGCGGCGTGGTCGATCTCCGCGATCTGTACTACTATCTCTCGATCACCGGGGTCTTTCTGGCCTTGAATATCTACGGCCTGGAAAAGATCCGCTGGGCCGACAACCCGACGAACCGCCATCATCGCCGCTGGCAGCTGGCGGTTGGGATGATCATTGCCAACCTCCTTGTCGCCAATTTTTGGTTGGCGGGCATAGGCGTGCTCCGTACCGATCTTACCCAGGGCAATATCTATTCGATCTCCGAGGCAACCAAGGGCTATCTCGGCCAGCTGAAGGAACCGCTGCTCATCCGCGGCTATTTTTCCGCCCAGACCCATCCGCTCCTGGCGCCTCTCGTGCCGCGTATCCGCGATCTGATGGAGGAGTATGCGGTGGCCGGTGGCGGCAAGGTCCGAGTTGAGTTTATCGATCCGCAGGAGCACCCGGAGCTTGAACAGGAAGCCGGGCAAAAATACGGCATACGCCCGGTGCCGTTTCAGACCGCGAGCAAGTACCAGGCGGCGGTTACCAATTCCTATTTCGATGTGTTGATCCAATACGGCGATCAGTTCGAGGTCCTTGGCTTCCGCGATCTTGTTGAGATCAAGGCCGGGGGCGAAACGGATCTTGAGGTCGAATTGCGCAACCCCGAATACGATATGACCCGGGCCATCAAGAAGGTCCTGTACAGCTTTCAGGGTGGCGGTGACCTCTTCGCTGGAATCGGTAAGCCCGTTGAGTTTACCGGCTATATGTCAGGCGACGGCAAATTGCCGGCGGAGCTGGTTGCCCTGAAAAAAGACCTGCAGACAATCCTTGCCGACATGGCCAAAGAAGGCGGGCAACTCTTTTCCAGCCGAATGCTTGATCCGGATGCCGATGGCGGCAGCCTCGCGGAAAAGATCAGCAAGGACTACGGCTTCCGGCCGATGGCCGTCGGCCTCCTCGATCAACGGGTCTTCTGGTATTACATGACCCTTGCCAGCGGCGACCGGGTGGTTGAGGTGCCGCTGCCGGAGGACCTCAGCAAGGAAGGTCTGAAGCGGGCGATAGAGGCCGGATTGAAAAGGTTTTCGGCGGGATTCGGCAAGACCATCGCCCTGCATACCCCACAGGTCACACCGCCGATGCCCCAGTATGGCATGCCGGGACGGGGTATGCCGCATGAGGTCATGAACGATATCCTCGGCAAGGAGCATCGGATCACCCCAACCAACCTTGCGACCGGCCATAGCCCGGAGGACGCTGATCTTTTGATGGTGGTGGCCCCCGAGGCGGTTGACGACAAACAGCTTTTTGCCATCGATCAGTTCCTCATGCGCGGCGGCACGGTGGTGATTGCCACCTCGCCCTTTGCCATCGGCCTCGACCGTGACCTGACGGTGGAGAAAAAGACCTCCGGTCTTGAGGAATGGCTGGCCTTTAACGGTATCAAGATTGGTGAGGAGATGGTTCTCGATCCGCAGAACAGCGCCTTCCCGGTACCGGTACAGCGCCAGGTCGGCGGTTTTACGGTGCAGGAGACCCGTCTGGTCAACTATCCGTATTTTGTCGATATTCGTCCTGATGCTATGAATCAAGGCAGCGGTCTGACCGTCGGCCTCAACCAGCTGACCATGAACTGGGCTGCGCCGATCGAGGTCGATGCCGAAAAGAATAAGGAGCGCAAGGTTCTTCGTCTTCTGGAGAGTTCGGAAAAAAGTTGGACCTCGGCCGACACAAAGATCCAGCCGAATTTCAAGGCCCATGGCGAACTCGGTTTTGCCGCCGGTGACAGCCCCGGCAAAAGGCTCCTGGGGGTCGCTTTAGAAGGGCAGTTCGCCTCCTATTTTGCCGGCAAGCCCTCGCCACTCCTGAGTGCATCGGAAGAAGGGGAAAAAGGGGCCAAACCACCGATACCCGGCAAGCCGCCGGAGGAGAAAAAGGGACCAGTCATCGCCCGGCAGCTTGATAAGTCTCCGGAAAGTGCCAGGATCATTCTCTTTTCTTCAAATACCTTCCTCAGTGATACGGTGCTGGGGATCAATTCAAGCGTTATGCGTACCGCCTATCTTGAGCCGGTACAATTGATTGCCAACACCATCGATTGGTCACTTGAGGACCGTGGACTGTTGGCGATCCGCGGCAGGAGCCATTTTTCCCGGCCGCTGTTACCGATGACCAGGGATCTGCAGCTTATTGTCGAATATCTCAACTACGGCCTGGCCTTTTTCGGGCTGGTTGGGGGGTGGTTTATCAGAAGACGGGTGGCAAAGCGCATGGAAAAACGCCATCTGGCCTTGCTGCAAGCAAGTATGGGGAGGATATGACCATGTACAGGACGATACAGATAGCTACTGCCCTGCTTTTGGTCCAGCTGGGCCTGGTGGTGGCCCTGCAATTTGCCGGTACCGGCAAGGACCAGCCGGCAGCCAACGTGCCGCTTCTCGGGTTTGCCCCAGAAGCGGTGACCAGTTTGACAATCACCGGTCCGGAGAATGACCGGGTTCTCTTGCAAAAGAGCGGTAATGGCTGGGTCCTTCCGGAGTATTTCAACGCCCCGGCCAGTGCCAGCCAGGTTTCGGCGGTTTTGGCAAGACTTGCCGGACTGAAACAGGGCATCGCCGTCGCCACGACTGCCGGAGCCGGTAAACGATTCAAGGTTGCCGATGATCTTTTTCAACGTCATGTGGTCATCAAGGCCGGGGAAAGTGTCGTGGGAGACCTGTATGCCGGCACCTCACCGGGCTTTCGCCAGATCCACGTCAGAAAAGCCGGGTCGGAAAACGTCGTGGCGGTGGAGCTCAGCACCTTTGAACTGGAGACCAAGGCCCTGCAATGGCTTGATAAAAACATGTTCACGGTAAAGGAAGAGGACATTGAGGCCCTTGCCATTGCCGACTTGGTTTTGGAGAAAAAGGATGCGGCCTGGCAGCTGGCGGGACTTTCAGAAGGCGAGACAACCGATGCCAAGGCGGCGGCCGACTTGCTGGCCAAGGTGGCCGGATTGACGGTGCAGGCGGTTGTTGATCCGCAGGCAGCAAAGGCCCTCTTTGGCGGTCCCCCGGCCTTGCAGTTCACCATAACCCGCAAGGGTGGCGGCAAGGCGGAATATCGTCTTGCTAAGGCGGAGGGGGATTACTACGTCCTGAAACATTCCGAACGCGATTTGTACTGCAAGGTTCATTCCCTGCCGGTGGACAGTCTGCAGAAGGTCAACCGCGATTCCCTGATCAGCCGGGCACAGACGGCAGGGCCGGAACAGGCAGCGGAAAAGGGCAAATAACAAGGCAGTGGATCCCGTGTTCAGTCACGCGAACCTTAACCCTTTGCGTTATCTGCCGGCTCAGTTTTTCCGGTGAGGGCCTTAATCCGTTCCTGGCGAATTTCCGGTGGATTGGTTGGTGGTTTTTGCAGGAGGTACATGTTGAGAACCTCCTGAACAACGAGTTGTGGGGCGTATTGTTCGAAAGGCTTTGTAAAAAAATTATACACTATTCGGAAGTTAACGGTTTTTTGGGCGTGGGCACTGAAGAAACCGAAATACTTTTCGGAAAAAGAATCACCAATCACAAAAATCGTGGTTGCCTTGCCATGGGGGTTGTTCAATTCGCGCGTAGCGGTGGGCATACCCCCATAGTTATTGTAGACATGTTCCGGTATGCTTTTATCATCTATCCCCTTGGTGGCAAAATCGGAGATCGATGTGTAGATGGAATGGGGACGAGGCATGAAGGTGAGGTAGGTTTCGTTGCGGTGTAAAACTGGATTCAGACCAAGCGCGTAGACAAAAGGCGCATGCACCCAATCGGGCCGGACCTTTATGGTGAAATCGCTCAAAGGACTTGGTTCGAAGCTATAGGCTGGATACCTGCGCTGTATTTCCTCAATGAGTGCTCGGTAGGCAATAAAGGCGCCATAGTAGGTCCAGTGGAAATCGGTGCGATAGTAAAGTGGTAAGGGGGCTGCAGTGTTGGCGGTCTGCGCTTGTTGCTTGGCAAGGAGCAGGGCTTCGCTGAGGTCCACAAAGGGAACCGAGGAATGCTGTTTGAGGTGGCTGCTCAACTGATCAAAGCGGGTGGGTTTATTCAGGGCTTGTTTGGTCTTGAGAATCTGTACAGGCAAGTTCTCCGGATAAATCATGGCCTTGGAAGGAGCGAGGGCAAAGACGTAATCGATTCCCCGCGCCTTAAGCCAGTAATACCGTTCCTCAAGACAGACCCGCCAGGCCTCGAGTTCCTCGTTGTTGAAGGGAATGAGACCCATATAATCGGTGACATTATCGAACTGGGCGGTGATGTCTTCTTCGATACGCCTTTCACCATATCCCTCGAAAAACATGCCATTTTGCCCAAGAATTGCCTTAGATGAAGGCGAGAAACCAAGACCAAAAATTTTGATGTTCGCGTTGAGGTTAATGAGTTTTTCCCGAAAGGAAAAGTGGCGAACGAGGTTGTCTTCAGTTCCCTTGATGATTTTTTTGCCAATATCGTCAAATCGCCTCGGCTCCTTGGCGTTTTTCTGATTTGCCGCGAGTTCCTGCATTGAACCCAGGAAAGCCTTGCTCGGGTGGAGTGTCAGCCACAAGGGATAATAGAGAAGACCAAGAAAACAGGCAATAAAGGCCATAGCCCGGCATTGCTTCAGAGAAGGTCGTTTGGGCTGTGAGAAGACAAGGGCAATGACTGTGTGTTGTCCGGCAAGAAACAGCAGGCCGCAGGCTATGAAAGAGACCGGCAGGGGCCAATGGAAGGCAAAGGAAAGCAGCACAAGCAGGGCTGGGGCGATAAACAAATATAACCGCACCTGCTCGGGTGGGGATTTGAGGTAACGTCTGCCTGCAAAAACAAAAGCGGAAAAAAGAAATACGGCCAGGAATGCTAAAATTACGAGATCGTTGAGCGATGGCAATGGCAGCGGCAAATCTTTCAAGAAAAGTTGGGGATCACGGGAGGTCGAGGTAATTGCAAGGCCTGAACCCGTATCTCGAACCGTCGCATCGACACTTTTCGCCAGGTGTTTGGCAAGCTCATGGGCATCAATCTGGCGCTGCACACCGAAACGTTCAATCGTCAGTCCGTGGAGGACGATTGATCCGGTTGTTGTCATGGGGTCAATGCGCAGCAGATGATTACTCAAAAATGACCGCAAGATGAGTTCCGGCTTGCTTTCGCCGGCCGGATAGGTCTTGCCAGCGGCTCTCGCCTGGTCGTAGTTACCAGTAATGTTGGGCCAATAAACAGAAAAAATATCGTTTGTTGGGGCAACGATATGCGGCGTGAAAATTACTGTATTGAGCTGCTTCTCAAGTGTTACAAAATAAACCAAAAGAGGCAGGAGGGCCAGCGTTGCCAAGTGATATCCGGTGACTATGAGGGTGCGCCTGCCGAGCATAATGTGACCGTCTAAAACCTGAAATAGAGAAAAGGATTGTGGGTGCCGCTGATTAATTGCGCTGAACTGTAAACGATGATCAGCATCATCCAGATCGCTGGAACAATCGAAGTGAGAGAGGCCACGAGATACCGTTGCGGGGTGGCACCTGTATCGCCGATTTGTTGCAACCGTCCGAGAATCGACGGTAGGACTGGAAAGGCAAAGAGAATTCCGGCTGCAAGGGCGATATAGAACTGCATATTGATCGCGGCAAAAAGCTGGGCGTCGAGATAGGGAGGAGCATCGAAGCGCCAAAGCCCCGAAAGGAATCGCAAAGCTTCAGGGAGTGACTCCGCCCGGAAAAAGACCCAGCCAACCATAAATACTGCGGCTGTATAAATATGTTGAACAAAACGGGGGAGGACACTCAATACCTTGCCCAGCTGCCACCGTTCCAAGGCAAGAAACAAGCCGTGGTATAAGCCCCAGATAATAAAGGTCCAGTTGGCACCATGCCAAAATCCGCAGAGGGTGAAAACGATCAATAAATTACAATAGGTTCTGGCGGTTCCCTTACGATTGCCGCCGAGAGGGATATACAGATAATCCCGGAACCAGGTGGAAAGGGAGATGTGCCAGCGCCGCCAGAAATCTTGTATGGATGTGGCACTGTAGGGGTAGTTGAAGTTTTCGAGGAAATGAAAGCCGAACATTCGCCCAAGACCTATTGCCATATCCGAATACCCGGAGAAATCGTAGTAAATCTGCAGGGTGTAGGTGAGCATTCCAAGCCAGAGCAGGCCGGCCGGCAGGGTTTCACTCGGTAACGAGAATATTTGGTCGGCAACGGCGCCCATGGAATTGGCGATGAGAATCTTTTTACCGAGGCCAAGAACGAAGCGCTGGATACCGTATTGAAAATCTTCAACGGAAACGGTTCGTTTGACAATCTGCAGCGCGACATCGCTGTATCGAACGATCGGTCCGGCTATCAGTTGCGGGAACAGGGAGATATACAGGGCCAGATGGTCGGGGCGATGCTGCACCTTGGCATGATTTCGATAAACATCAATAATATAGCTGAGAGCCTGAAAGGTAAAAAAGGAGATGCCAATGGGGAGATGAATGGAGGCGACAGCAATTGTGCCTAAAGAGGTCAAAGCAAGAACGGTATTGATATTGTCAGCGAAGAAATTACCGTATTTAAAAAATCCCAACAACGCCAGGTTGGCTGCAATACCGGCACCGAGAACGAAGCGGCAGACCCGAGGCTGGGTTTTGGTCCTTTCTATCCCCAGGCCGATAATCCAGTTGACGGTAATTGAGAACAGCATCAGCAGTACGTACCCCAATTCACCCCAGGCATAAAAAAGAAGGCTGGCGCTGAGAAGAATGAGATTACGAAATTTGTACCCCACCGAAAAATAGAGGATGAGGACAACAGGAAGAAAAAGATAGAGAAAGAGGATGGAACTAAAAATCATTGCAGATTGAACTCGGTGTAGGGCGTGAATTATTAGCCGTCGGTTGCCGGTTTTTTCCTGGCTTGGAAGTGAAAGTGTGTGGTCAAAGCGTGATCATCCTCCGAATTGAACAGGGACTGAACCTACGGCACCTGAGGTATTTTTGCAAGGACATGTTATTGATGATGCAATAAACGCAGGACTGAAGTGGCAATGCGCTTCCACCACGGCCTATGAAGAAAAATCTTACATTTTTGCGTCAAAGTTGCTATAGCTGTGCCACCTGCCCCACGGCAGCATACCGGTCGCGGACCTACCCGGTCAACAAAAACAAGGACAAAATACCGAAGATGAAAACCATTGTTGTCTGCTCCGGCGGACTTGACTCCGTCACCCTTGCCCATAAGGTTGCCGCCGAAAAACAGCTCGTCGGTCTCGTTTCCTTCCTCTACGGCCAGCGCCACAAAAAAGAAGTCGATTTTGCCGGCCAGTGTGCCAGGCGCCTCGGCGTTCAGCACCTGCAGGTCGATATCGGCCATCTGGGGGCACTGCTCAGCGGCTCGGCCCTCACCGATACGGTCTCCGTTCCCGACGGTCACTACGCCGAGGAGACCATGAAGCTCACCATCGTCCCCAATCGCAATGCCATCATGCTGACCATCGCCTACGGCATAGCCGCGGCGCGGGGGGCGGAGGCGGTCGCCACAGCGGTGCACGACGGCGACCATTTCATCTATCCCGACTGCCGGCCGGGGTTTATCAAGGCCATGCAAGCCATGCAGGACCTTGCCCTGGAAGGCCTGGCGCAGATCACTCTGTATACACCCTTTCTGCACGCAACCAAGGCGGAAATCGTCACCACCGGCCAGCGCTTGGCGGTGCCCTTTGCCAGTACCTGGTCATGCTATAAGGGCGGCGAGATCCACTGCGGACGTTGCGGCACCTGCGTCGAGCGGCAGGAGGCCTTTGCCCTCGCCGGGGTTGCCGATCCTACCGCATACGCCGATGGCCGGTACTGGCGGGAAGCCGTCGCCCGGGCTCAAGGGGTGGCGTAGATGTATACCATCAATAAAGAATTTGCTTTTTCCGCCTCCCACCAGCTGCTGGGCTTGCCCGATGGCCATCCCTGCGCCCGGCTGCACGGGCACAACTACACTGTTCAAGTTGAGTTACAGGCCTCCGAGCTCAACGCCTACGGCTTTGTCCGCGATTACCGTGAGTTGGTCGCCTTTAAGGACTATCTTGAAGAAGAGATCGATCACCGCCACCTCAACGACCTGTTTGGCGACGACTCGGTGACGGCGGAAAAGTTGGCCAGGCGGTTTTTCACCTGGTGCAAGGACCGCTGGCCGGAGGTTTCGGCGGTGCGGGTCAGTGAGACGCCGAAAACCTGGGCGGAATACCGGCCGTGAAAGGTTCTCCGGGTATCACCATCTGCGAAATTTTTGGGCCAACGGTCCAGGGCGAGGGCCCGCTCATCGGTCTGCCGACGGTCTTTGTCCGCACCGGCGGTTGCGATTACCGCTGCCGTTGGTGCGACACTGCCTATGCGGTGGATGGGGCTTTTCGCGGCGATTGGCGGACTCTGTCGGCTGAAGAAATTCTTGCCGAGGTGCGGCGCCTCTCAGGCGGACAACCTTTGACGGTCACTCTTTCCGGCGGTAACCCCGCCCTCCAGCCGCTGGCCGGCCTGCTGGAACTCGGCAGGGCATCTGGTTACCGCTTTGCCATGGAGACCCAGGGCAGTATCGTCCAGCCGTGGTTTGCCGATCTGGCGGTGCTGACCCTCAGCCCGAAACCGCCTTCCAGCGGCATGGCAACCGATTGGCAGAAACTGGCAGACTGCGTTGCCTCAGCAGGCAAGGCGGCCCTGTCTCTGAAACTGGTTGTGGAGGATGAAGACGATTACCAGTATGCCCGCCGGGTGGCGGCGCAGTTTCCCAGCCTGCCGGTGACTCTCCAGCCCTGCAATATCATCAAACCTGGGACTGCAGAACAAGCCGCTCACGAAGATGACGGAGACCTTGACCGTTTACGCCGGCTGGTCGCGCGAGTACTCGAAGACCGCTGGTACGGTGCCAGAGTCCTGCCGCAGCTGCATGTCCTTCTCTGGGGCAATAAACGCGGGCGATAAAGCTGAGTTGAGCAGCTTGCCTGCTCAAACGAAACGTATGCCCTTGCGGTATAAGTAAAACAGGAGACAAAAACCCATGACCCAGGAAACAATCTACAGCAATCTCACCCAACTGGGCGGCAAGACGGCTCTGCCGCAGCGCCCGGAAGAGGCGGTTCTCGAAAGGGTGCCCAATCCGCAACAGGGGATCGCCTATCTCGTACGCTTTACCGCCCCGGAGTTCACCTCCCTCTGCCCAATCACCGGACAGCCCGATTTTGCCCATCTGGTACTCGACTACCTGCCCGGTGACTGGCTGGTGGAAAGCAAATCCCTAAAACTGTTTCTCGGTTCGTACCGCAATCACGGCGCCTTTCATGAGGATTGCACAGTCGGTATCGCCCGCCGCCTCATTGACTGCATCGCCCCCAAGTGGCTGCGCCTCGGTGGCTATTGGTATCCTCGGGGTGGGATGCCCATCGATGTCTTCTTCCAGACCGGCGAGCCTCCCAAGGGCCTGTGGGTGCCCGAGCAAGGCGTTGCCAACTACCGGGGAAGAGGGTAATTCGTAGAAAAATTGGGAGAAGAAAGTGGCCATCGACAAAAGCAAGGGAGCGCCTATCGTGTATTCGACCGAGCATGGGCGGATCTGTCCCGACTGCGCCAAGCCGGTCGGCGCCTGCCTATGCCGACAAAATAAACCGGTGATCCCGGCAAAAGGCGGCATCAAGGTTGGCCGGGAAACCAAAGGCAGGAAGGGTAAAGGGGTAACAACAATCAGCGGGCTACCTCTTGATGACGCTGCGATCGAGGCTTTGGCCAAGGATCTGAAAAAGCGTTGCGGCTCGGGGGGGACTGTCAAAGAAGGAATCATTGAGATTCAGGGCGATCACCGTGACTTTCTCCTCGAAGAGTTGGCCAAACGTGGCTGGCAGGCCAAACGGAGCGGGGGATGAGGTCATGAACGCATGAACGGCAAGGATCGCGCAGGTATCAGGATCGGTTCGGAGGTGGCAATTGTCCTGAAGGAAGATCAAGGCACCGGGACCTTGACCCGAGGCCGGGTGCAGGCCATTCTCACCAAGTCGCCGACCCACCCGCACGGCATCAAGGTTCGACTGGCAAGCGGTGCGGTCGGCAGGGTTAAAGAGATCTTGGGGGTGGAAGTCGGCAAGCCCCCTTCGTGATGGATCGGATTACCCTTGAAAGGCAGCGACCCTTGAGTAGGCATTGAGCGGAAAAACGACCACGTCAGTACGGTAGGCAGCCTAAAAATTGTTTCCCAAGATTTGCAAAAGCGACGGCTGGCCCTTCAGGTTACGTAGGAGCAGAAACGACAAGGAGGCAACAATGGCCCGAATCACGTTGACATTACTAGGGATCGTATTTTTTTTGTCCGGCTGTGGCGTGAAATATAATATTCAAGGTGAATATTATATGCAGCAGGGTGACTTCGGCGGAGGCCGGCAAGCCTTCGAAAAAGTCCTGAAAAAAGACCCCACCAACCCCACGGCTCTCCACTTTTATGGGCGTTTTCTTCTGGCGCAAAATAGGGCAAAGGCGGCACTGCCGTACCTGGAAAAAGCGGTGGCGGGTAATCCAGGTGACAGCAGTTACCATTTCTGGCTTGGAGTGGCATACGGCGAAAATGGTGCACGCGGCAAAGAGAGGGAGAGTTATCAGGAGGCCCTGCGCCTTGATAAACAAAACGTCCAGGCCCTGACCTATCTCGGTAATTCCTTTTTGCAGGGGGGGGAACTTGAGAAAGGCCTTACCAGCTATCAGCGGGCTCTGGAAATTTGGCCGGAAAACTCCCAGGCATTGTATAATCGCGCCTTAATCCTCAGGAAGCTGAATAGGGAGTCGGAGGAGAGACAGGCCTGGTTGTTGTATCTGCAGTCCTTCCCGGATGGGGTCTTCGCCCAACTGGCTACCGACCGGCTGAACAGCCTCGAAGATTTTTCCTACCGCAATTATCAATTAGGCTTGCGAACCCTCACCCTCACCGAAATCGGTTTCCTTCCTCTTTCCGCTACATTGTCAGCGGCAGCCCTTCCTTCCCTCGATCTTCTTGGGGGTACAGTTGCAGCAATGGAAAAGGGCACATTGCAAATTGTCGTCTACCAGCAAAACAATTTGCAATTGGCAAAAATGCGGGCGATGAGCATTCGTGACTACCTCGAGTCGCAGTTCCCGAAGTTGCAGGTGCCGTCACGTATTCGCATCAGTTGGTTCGATGTTCCCGAGGAAATCACTGTGCTCGACAAAAAGCTGGTACGCAAGGAGTCTGTACAGTTTTTCCTCTCCGATATAGGCAAGAGCAAACAGGGAGCCGGCAAAGAAGGGGTGGCCAAAGAGGAGGCAAAAACGATCTCGCAAAAAAAAACCCGGATGAAGTGACCCTTTTTCCCGACAGACGTATATATCTGTGAAAGCCACGAACAGGCGAGTGGCCACAGCCCCGATGCACACTGGATGCTGGGTAATATTCCTGGCGGGCTGGTGTCTTACAGCGAAATAAACGCAGCGCCTCTAGTGAGCAAATAAATTCTCTGAGATTAAACGACTAACCTGGCGCCAATGAACCTTTCAGATGAAGAAATAGTCGACGGGGTCTTGGCGGGGGAGAAGGAGCTCTATGCGGTGCTGGTGGAACGCTACCAGCGCCCGGTGTTTAACCTTATGTATCGATACTCCGTAAATACCGAAACAGCGGCGGATCTTACCCAGGAGGTGTTTGTCCGGGGCTATGATCGACTGCGATCATTTCGTTCGGGGGAAAACTTTTTCCCTTGGCTATATGCACTTGCCGTCAATCATGCCAACGACTGGAGCCGCAAGAGATCAAGGACCAGGATGAAGCTGGCGGCCTATGGACAACACCTTGAACTCCATGAAAAACTAACTGACCAACAGACCGCATTTGAGTCAAAAGAGGCGGCGGAGCTTATTGACGGAGCACTTGCCGAATTGCCGGTTGAGGTGAGGGAGTTGTTGATCTTCCGTTATCGGCATGAGCGATCGATCCGGGAGGCCGCTGAGGTTTTTAAGATATCGGAAAGTGCGGTCAAGATGCGGATTAAACGAGGCCTCGACGAACTGCAGCAGAGAGTGCAAAGGGCGGGTTTAGTAGCCTAGAAAAATCTATTGCATGTTCAAGCAAATGAATTTCGTCAAAATAGGTTTGGCCCTTGTGTGAGGGATGACATGGAAAACAGGCATTCTGACAGAGACACACTCGAAAAGCTTCTCGCTAAAACCCGGGAGCCGGAGGCGCCGCCTTGGCTCCTGACCAGGATAATGGCTGAACTGGACGACCGGCAACCATCTTTTTTGCGGCGAATTTGGACATGGTGGCGCCTTCCCGGATCTATTCGCCTGGCACCCGGCTGGCTGGCTGTCAGCGCGGTTATCACCCTTGCCGCTTTTTGGGCAGGAGGCTTGTATGAACGCCAAAAACTCATCGCTGAAAACCCTGCAGGCAAGGTGGCATTGTCGCTTTTGGCGGACGATGCCGAGGCCAACTACCTTATCGGCAGGGGAATGCTGGCGGCCGGTCATGGTGACCAGGCCCTGGTTTTTCTCGGACAGGCGGTGCGACAGAAACCTGGGGTGGCAGAGTTTGCCCATTGGCAGGGGGTAGCCTATTCGACTGTCGGCCAGATGGAAAAAGAGCGGCAGAGTTATCTGTATTCCGTTCAGGAGCAGCCGGGATATCTGCCGTCGCTCATCAATCTTGGTCATAGCTACTTGGAAAATGGTGAATACCACAAGGCTCTGGCGCAGTATGAAAAGGTACTTCAAATTGTCCCAGCTGATGAAGTAGCTCTTTATAATCGGGCTCTTAGCTATTATTTGATGGGGGATCTTACCCAGGCAAAACAGGCATTCATCGGCTATCTTGCGCAGCACCGCACCGGGAAATGGGCCCTTCGAGCGCTCGCCCATTTGCATCGCTTAGGCGATTTTATTTACCGCAGCTACCCAATAGGCGGCAGTACCGTGGTGGTTAACAGTCAAGATCTGTTGTTTGGGGATGCGCCAAGCAGGCAGCGGGAGGCAAGGCGGGTTGCTGAGGTCGCTTCCAGGGTAACAGACAGTGAGCTGCAGGTGGTGGTTTATTATCAAGGTGACAAAATTGCAGCCAAAGAAACAGCAAAGGCCTTACAGGAGCAGTTGTCCATATATTTGCCAGGAGATCAGGCCACCCGGATCAAGATTAGTTGGTTTGATGTTGCCGAGCAATTTGAGGACGCCAGTGGAACGGAGCGGTGGCTGGCGACCGGATTGCTGATTTTCACTACGCCAACGGAAAATTCGAAGAGGAGGAACTCAATATGAAAAAGACACAAAGAAAAGGAAACAAAGGACTGCGACCAGTTGCCATGATTGGAGGTGTTCTTGCGGTACTTTTTTCATTCGGAATCGCCACCGCAGGAACTGATACAACTGCGGATGACAGTGGGCAGAGCCATTACAGTAATCCCGCTCAGGCTGCACATGCCTCGCAATTGGCGACACAGGCGGCTCTTGCTGATGCAAGTGTTAAAGATGCCCAGGATAATCTCGATGCGGCACAAACCGCCTTAGCCAATGCAAAAACACCTGCTGATGTAGAGGCGGCGACGCTCGCCCTGAAAGAAGCGGAAGATTCGTATGCGGCAGCGTTGGCGACCGCTACGGGAGCCCAAAAAGATGCCATTGCTGGTTTGCGGACAGAGGGAAAAGGTTGGGGCGAGATAGCCCGCGAACTTGGAGTGCATCCGGGTTTGCTTGGTTTGGGACATACTAAAACCAAAGCCAATCGTGGGGAAGCGAAGGGACGGCTCAATGCCAAGGTAGTCACTGACGACGAACTGGCTGAGGCCACAGCCCGAAACACCAGGACCGGTAATGCCAAAGGGCATGGCCTGGGTCTGCAAACTGCACATTCACCTGAAAACGGCAGGAATACCCTGGCCGCGGCAAATATGGGGAGATCGAAGGGTGACAAAGGCAAAGACGGTGATACCGGTAATGCATCTGCAGCTGGCCTTGGGAGAGGAAATTCATCTTCAGCGGGTGGAGGACAAGGTAACTCAGGCGGCGGCAATGGTGGCGGCAATGGTGGCGGCAATGGTGGCGGCAATGGTGGCGGCAATGGTGGCGGCAATGGCGGCGGCAATGGCGGCGGTAACGGCGGTGGTAACGGCGGTAATGGCGGTGGCAACGGCGGTGGTAACGGCGGCGGGGGAGGCAATAAATAACCCGATGCGGTAGTCCTCAATAACCGGGTGCCCAGGCAAAAGCCAGAAGCCCAGGCACTTGGTTATTGGCCATTGGTGCTTGATTGTTATGGAGACACTCAATCAAGGATGGGGAGATTGAGATGCAGAGGTTCCGTGATATACCGATGGCAAACCCAACCGCCACCATTACGACAATCTCGAATTACCCTATATCTTGAAATTGTCGACGATACGCCTGAGCACCGATGCCAGTTCCTGCAGACTCTCAGCGCTTGCTTGAACATGACTGCTGTTCTCGGAAATCTCATTGGAAGCAGTATTGACATCGGCAATATCCTTGGTGATGGAGGCCGCCACCACCGAGCTCTGACTGACGTTCTCATTGACCTCGCCCATGCCTTGCGACGCCTGGGCTATGTTATTGGCTATCTCCTGCGTTGCTGAGGACTGCTCGCCAACTGCCGAAGAAATGACGGCGACAATTTCATTAATACCGTTAATGACCTCGGTAATTTGTTTTATCTCCTGCACCGTTGTCGAGGTGGTTTCCTGCATGTCCCATATCTGTTGTTTGATGCTTTGAGTTGCCGCCGCAGTCTGTTTGGCCAATTCTTTTATCTCATTGGCGACAACGGCAAAACCCTTTCCTGCCTCACCCGCCCGGGCTGCCTCGATGGTGGCATTAAGCGCCAGCAAATTGGTCTGCTCGGAGATCTCGTTGATGGCCTCGGTAACCTTGCCGATAGCCTGCCCGGCCTTGCCGAGCTCGGCCATTTTCGCTGATGTGGAGACCGCCTGTTCCACTGCGGAAAGTGAGATGGTATGGGCCTTCTGGGCGTTATTGGCGATCTCGCCAATAGTCGCGGTCATCTCTTCGGCGGCGGTGGCCACCATGGACGTGTTGGTGGTCGATTGCTCCATGGCCGCGGCCACATTGTTGAGATTGGTCGTCATCTCTTCGGCGGCGGTGGCAACGTTGTTGGCCCGGTGTGAGGTATCTTCCGAGCTTGCCGAGAGTTTCTCCGCGGTCTGGGTCAAACTGTTGGCAGAGGCATCGATGGAATGGGTGTTGTCGGCAATCTGTCCGATAATGCCCTGTAATTTTTCGATGAAGCGGTTGAAATACGTCGCCATGTCGCCAATTTCATCGGAGCTGGCCACGTTGAGACGTTTGGTAAGATCGCCTTCCCCCTCGGAAATGTCTTTGAGCATGTCGGCCGTCCGGCGAATCGGGCGAACGATGCTCCGGGTGATGATGATAATAAGCGTTATGCTGATCACCAGGCCAAGTATTCCGCCAATAAAGAGAATTTTGCTGGAATTGGTAACGATGCTTTCCATGCCGGCGGCGCTCTTCAACGTTTCGCCGATGCCTTCAACTGCCGTGGCCTCGGCCGATGCCGAGACGGCATCTCCCGCGACACTGCGTTTTTTGCCGAGTTCAGTCAAGGCGGTAGAACCGGTGACAAGCTTTTTCATGTTCGTCTTGTAACTGGAAGCGGCCAGCCTGATATCCTCCAGTTGCCCTATGCTGTTCTTGTTGGTGGTCTTTTTCTGGATTGCTTTGAGGGAGTTTTCCATTTCCTCAAATTTTTTTGCCGACTTTTCGATCATCGCCGGATCTTTTGCCAAAAGACCTTTCAGGGTATCCAGCTGAATGACATAACCGAGCTGTATGACATCATTCATGTCTCCGAGGTTTTGCAGTTGGTCTTTTAAGGCCTTGCCGCTGACATCGCCTTGCCGCATGATGTTGGCGGTCAGTGCACTGGTTTCCTCTTCGATAAATTCGAGGCAGGCTTTCATGTATTCCTGAGAGGCGGCATCGAGTTTTTTCCGGGTGGCCTGGATTTCCTTGCCGGTTTTTTCCGTGTCGGCGATCAAGGTCTCGTATTCGGCTATATTGACGGAGGCCTTGGCGGCGTTTTCCTTAAGGGTGGTCAACTCGGGGAATTTTCCGGTCAGATCGCCTGCATCCTGCAGGTTTTGTTTGACGTTTCCCAGATGTTTCCGTGAGCTCGTCAGAAAAGATTCGTTGTACGCCACATCATAGCCGTTCATATCGGAGATGGCCCTGAGAGCACCTCGCTCTATGCTGCTGGCAATGCGTGTCTCGGGCATATACTGATTTGATAAAATCTGTGACTGCTCAGCAACATCCTTCATGATATACAGGGCAACTCCTGTCAGTATCATGGCAACAGACAGAACAATTCCGAATCCCGCAATTATTTTTGAGCTGAGTTTCATATGTGGTCCCATGTGAAATTGAATGCTTCAGTACCGTGATCCGCACCGGAGTTTGACTTCACTCCTTTGTCCGCAAAAAGGCATTGGGCCTTGGTTTTGCGGAGCAGAGCTGGTTTTGAAGCAGCCGTTGTCGATAAAACGCACTAAAACTACAAACGGAATTGTTCTGTTATGCGTACCCCGAGAAAAACTTTCCTGTGACACTCCTGGATTATTTGCTGTACACTCCGCAGCCGACAATCAGGTCGCCAACTCGTTCCAGGTACATTGATTTCGGTTCGATCTCTTTGGAGACCGGGTTCATGAACTTGTAGTCCTGCCAGGCGCTCGTCTGTTTCTTCATGAGTTCGATGCGCTCTTTGTAGAATTCCTTGCCATCGGAATCTTTGAAATCGATCAATTCCTTGCCGACCATGCTCGCTTTCTGGCCATGGGCAAGGCATTTGGCATTCATGTCATAGACGACCACATACAGGTCGCGATCAACAAACTGGCCCTTGGGGTTGGTAATCTCTGCAAAGGCCTTGTCATTGCCGTTGGCTTTGATGAATTCAATAGCTTTTTTGACCATCGCCACCGCTTCATCCTTGGTACCCTGTTCAGCGGCACTGGCAAGGCCGGCCAGGCAATTGATAGCAAAAAACACAGTAAGACACGCATAGACGAATACCCTTTTCATAACTTGCCGCTCCTTTAAATTGTTGATTGGTGCACGGTTTTGACATGGACAGGTGTTGACCAGCCCATGTCACTATTTACAGAATTACCCATGTGGGTTTGATGCAATATTGTGTCAGGAAAGATGGTTTTACAGACCGTATACCTGCTCTTTCGGCATCTGTTGACATGTGCCCTGCCTTCAGCCAATGATGTCACAACAATAATAAAATTGTCAAATCGGTGAGTACGATTTTAAGAAAGATTGCCAAAGAGACCCGAACCCTCTATTGTGCAAGTTGTTCGCGGCCGGTTTCAAGGGCAGACAAAGCTGTCACACCGCCTCGATCCATCAGAGTTGCCAAGCATGAATGGTTACCGGCTGCTCCGGGTATATTATCCTTTCGCCAACCGAATTTTTCGGCATTATGCCAATGAACCGTTTCGCATCCTTTCTGACGATAGTTCTATTCTGGTATACCATGGCCGGCTGTGTGAAGGTCGGACCGGATTATCAGCCGCCTCCTACCTTGACGCCGGATGCCTGGCAAGCCCCGGCATCCCATGGTTTGCAGGCCGGGGTGGCCGAGCAGCAGATCCTTGCCCAATGGTGGACGGTCCTGCAGGACCCTTTGTTGACCGGTTTCATCGACCGGGCTTTGCGGGAAAATTTAGATCTCGAACAGGCCAGGGCAAGGCTCCTGGCGGCAAGGGCTAAACGCGATCTCAGCGCGGCGGGGATCTTGCCGAGCCTCACTGCAGGCGGTTCGGTGACGAGAAGTCACAGCAGCGGTAACCGTGGCAGCGGCACTGATTCGACGAGTTATTCCAGCGGCTTTGATGCCGGATGGGAGCTCGATCTCTTCGGCGGCCGGCAGCGGTCGGTGGAGGCAGCTGAGGCGCAGCTTGCCGCCGGTGAGGAGGAACTTCGCGCCATCCAGGTCTCCCTGCTTGCCGAGCTTGCTCTCAACTATCTTGAAATACGTACCTACCAGACCCGTCTGCAGATTGCCGGTGCCAACCTTGTTGCTCAGGACGAGACCTTGAGCTTGACAGAGGCCCGTTATCACAGTGGCCTGGTCAGTGAGATGGCCTTGCAGCAGGCGAAACATCTGGTGGCGAGCACCCGGGCCCAGATTCCCAGTCTGCAAACCGGTCTCGCCAAGGCGACAAATACCCTTGCCGTGCTCCTCGGTAAGCCCCCTGGTGTTTTGACGGAGGACCTCCGGATTCCCATGGAGATCCCAGCTCTTCCAGCCTCGGTTGCAATCGGCATCCCGGCCGAGACCCTGCAGCGCCGGCCGGATGTTCGTAAGGCGGAACGCCAGCTGGCGGCACAAACCGCCCAGATCGGTGTGGCCACCGCCGAGCTGTATCCCTCTTTACAATTAAAAGGTTCCATTGGACTTGATGCCCTTTCGTCCGGCAGATTCTTCAATTCGGACAGCCGCCGCTACTCCTTCGGCCCCAGTTTCAGTTGGACACTTTTTGACGGCGGGGCCACCAAAGCCAACATCCGCCTGCAATCCGCCCTGCAGCAGGAGGCCTTGGCCGTCTACAGAGCCACAGTCCTTGCTGCCCTGGAGGAGGTGGAAAGCGCCCTGGCGGCCTATGCCCTGGAACAGGACCGCCAGCAGGCCCTGCAGGAGGCGGTAGTGGCGGCAGCGCTTGCCGCGACACTCGCCGGCCAGCAATATCAGGCGGGACTGATTAATTTCACCGAGGTTCTTGATGCCAGGCGGTCCCTGCTGTCGTTACAAGATCAACAGGCATCCAGCAGGGCGACCATGGTTGGCAATCTGATACGGGTTTACAAGGCCCTCGGCGGCGGCTGGACATCTTTGAGCCCTCTATTAAACTGATAAATGGGAATGACACAATGACACCCAACAACACACCGGCAGGGCAGAGTAGCGGTCTTGCCGAAACCCTGGCGCTGCAAAAGAAAACCACCAAGAACAGGCGATTGAAACAGTGGCTGGTGTGGTTTGTCGCCATCGTCCTGCTTGCTGCGGCAGGTGGCTTCTGGGCACTGCGCGATACCTCCGGCCCGATCCACTACCGGACCCAGCCGGCCCACCACGGCGACATCACCATCACCGTCAGTGCCACCGGCAACCTGCAGCCCACCAATCAGGTGGTCATGGGCAGTGAGCTGTCCGGCACCGTCAAATCGGTTGAGGTCGATTACAATGACCAGGTGGTTGTCGGTCAGGTCTTGGCCCGGCTGGACACCTCGAAATTATCGGCCCAGGTCCGGCAGTCCCGTGCCGCCCTTGATTCCGCCCACGCCAAGGTCCTCCAGGCTGAAGCGACCATCAAGGAAACCACCACCGCCTTCGAGCGTCTTGTTGAGGCCGGCAGGCTCAGCAATAACAAGGCCTCGTCGCAAAAAGACCTGGATACCGCCCGGGCAGCCCTTGACCGCGCCAAGGCCGACCACGCCGGGGCCTTGGCCTCGGTCGCCCAGGCTGAGGCCACCTTAACCCTCAATCAGACCGATCTGGCAAAAACCGAGATCCGCTCGCCGATCAACGGCCTTGTCCTTACCCGGTCGGTTGAGCCGGGCCAGACCGTCGCCGCCTCCCTCCAGGCCCCGGTGCTCTTTACCCTCGCTGAAAATCTCGCCCAGATGGAGCTGCATGTCGATGTTGATGAGGCCGATGTCGGCAAGGTGCAGGCAGGGCAGGCAGCAAGCTTTACCGTCGATGCCTATCCGGACCGGAAATATCCGGCGGAGATTACCCAGATCCGCTTCGGGGCAAAAACCACCAGCGGCGTCGTCACCTACGAAACCATCCTCAAGGTCGATAACACTGATCTTTCCCTGCGGCCGGGGATGACCGCCACCGCTGATATCATCGTCACTAGGGTCGCGGACGCCCTATTGGTTCCCAACGCGGCCCTGCGCTTCGTCCCGAAAGGCATCGAAGGGGCTCCCGGTGGCAAGGGGGGCGGAACCGTTCTCAGTAAACTCATGCCCCATCCACCCCAGCGTATGGGCGGTAAGCGAAAAGAGGCCTCCGGGGGTCGAAAGGGTGGCAATCAAAGGGTATGGATCCTGGTGAACGACCAACCTACCCCTGTTCAGGTAGCAACCGGCTTGACCGATGGCTCGTCCACCCAGGTCACCAGCGGCGATCTGCAGCCTGGCCTGGAACTGATAACCGGTGAAGAGACTCTTAAAAAATGATGCCCGTCGACTCGACAATTCCGGGTGCCGCGCCCCTCATTGAGCTGCGGGGCGTCACCAAGATCTACGGCAGCGGCAGTGCCGCCATGCAGGCCCTGCGCGGCATTGATCTCACCATCCTGGCCGGTGAGTTCGTTGCGGTCATGGGACCAAGCGGCTCCGGCAAATCAACCTGTATGAACATTCTTGGCTGCCTCGATACCCCGTCTTCCGGTGACTTTTTCTTTGAGGGCCTGAGTGTCGGCCAGTTGTCGCGCGATCAACTGGCGCTTATGCGGCGGAATTGTCTGGGGTTTATTTTTCAGGGCTTTAATCTGCTCAACCGCACCTCGGCCCTGGAAAACGTCGAACTGCCGCTGATCTATCGCGGTGTGCCGCTGGCCGAACGGCACCGCCGGGCGCGGGCGGCTCTGGAAACCGTCGGTCTGGCCGGTTGGGAAGGCCATACGCCAGGGGAATTGTCCGGCGGCCAGCAACAGCGGGTGGCAATCGCCCGGGCCATCGTCACCGAACCGAAGGTGCTGCTCGCCGACGAACCGACCGGCAATCTCGATTCGGCGCGCAGCCGGGAGGTCATGGAGTTGTTGACCTCGTTTAATCGCCAGCGGGGACTGACCGTTATCATGGTAACCCACGAACCGGATATGGCGGCTTACGCCGGACGGCAGATCCATTTTATCGACGGCCGGATAAACACCGCTGCCGGGGGGGCTGTCTGATGTACTGGGAAACCATTATCCTGGCCTTTCGGGAGATCCGCCGTAATGTCATGCGTTCATCGCTGACCATCCTCGGCATCGTTATCGGCGTTGCCGCGGTCATTACCCTGGTGACCCTTGGCAGCGGCGCCACCGCCCAGGTTGCGGCGGAGATCTCAAGCCTTGGCAGCAATCTCCTGCAGATTCGTTCCGGCCAGGGGTTTCGCGGCCCCGGCGGGGCAAGCGGCAGCGCTAAGGCCTTCAAGCTCGAAGACGCCAAGGCCATTGCCCAGCAGATCAGCGGCATTGCAGCTGTTGCCCCGAACGCCTCGCGCCCGGCCCAGGTCATCGCCGGCAATACCAACTGGTCAACGAGCATCACCGGCAGTACCAATGAGTTTCTTTTTGTCCGGAGCTGGGTGCTCGCCGGCGGGCGCTCCTTTACCGAAAGTGAACTGCGCTCCGGCAAGGCGGTATGTATCTTGGGGTCGACCGTCAAAAAAGAACTGTTCGGCAATCAAGATCCTTTAGGAGCATCGGTGCGGTTTAACGGCATCACTTGCCAGGTGATCGGGGTTTTCGAGCAAAAAGGCCAATCAAGCGGCGGCAACGATCAGGATGACTTTGTCCTTATTCCCCTGCGCACCCTGCACAGAAGGCTGGCCGGCAACACCGACATCAATGCCATCTTCGTTTCCGCCGAGGATGGTGCCTCGACCACCAAGGTCAAGGAAGACATTGAAAAACTGCTGCGGGAGCGGCGGCATATCGGTGATGGTCAGGAGGACGATTTCTTTGTGCGCGATATGCAGGAGGTGATGAGCACCTTGACCGGCACCACCCGCATACTGACGACCCTTCTCGGAGCGGTGGCGGCGGTCAGCCTGCTCGTCGGCGGGATTGGGATCATGAACATTATGCTCGTCTCGGTCACCGAACGGACTCGGGAGATAGGCATCCGCCTGGCCATTGGGGCGATGGAACAGGATGTCCTTATGCAGTTTCTCGTCGAGGCGGTGGTGCTGTCATCGTTTGGCGGATTGTTCGGCATTGCCTTTGGCCTCGGGGCAGCGGCCCTGGGCGCCCAGGCGATGAATATGCCCTTTATCTTCAGCCCCGGCATTGTCGCCGTTGCCTTTCTCTTCTCAAGTGCCGTAGGCGTTATTTTTGGCTACTTCCCCGCCCGTAAGGCGGCACGGCTTGATCCGATTGAGGCCCTGCGCCATGAATGAATCAAGAGTAGGTGCAGACAAAGGTTAGTTTTTTTGGTCTCGGGCCACATGGGAGTATTCTACTTCATCCAGAACCCGCCTGATCAGGGCAGCAATTTCCTGTTTTACCAGTGGCTTGAGGGCGAATTCCTTGATACCCATGAGTGCCGCCTTTTCCTTGGTCATGGTGCTGCTGTAGCCGCTGCAGAGAATAATCGGCACGTCCGGCCTGATGCGCAGCAATTCTTCCGCTAATTCCCCGCCGGTGAGGACCGGCATGGTCTGGTCGGTGA
This sequence comes from Desulforhopalus sp., assembly GCA_030247675.1. NCBI lineage: Bacteria > Pseudomonadati > Thermodesulfobacteriota > Desulfobulbia > Desulfobulbales > Desulfocapsaceae > Desulforhopalus > Desulforhopalus sp. Next base: position 95,883 of record JAOTRX010000006.1, read on the forward strand.
TGACCAGATCGAATTTCTCCGGTGATTCACGAAAGACTGCCAGGGCAGCGGTGCTATCGGTTAGAGTCATTACCTGGTAGCCGAGACTTTCCAGCAGCACCTTGCTCATTTCGGCGATCATCGGCTCGTCGTCGATGAAGAGTATCCGTTCGTGCCCTCCAGGAAAACTTGCCTCATCCACCTTCCCGCCGGTTTCAGTTGGCATGGCATCGGCAGCTTCCGGCAGAAATACGTGCATGGCGGTGCCCTGGCCGGATTCACTGTAGCAGGAGATGAACCCCCCGGATTCCTTGACAATGCCGTGGACAATCGCCAGACCCATGCCGGTGCCCCTGCCGGTCTCCTTGGTGGTGAAGTAGGGATCGAAGATCTTGTCGCGGAGTTCCGGGGCGATGCCGGTGCCCGAATCGACAACCGACAGCCGCACAAAGGTTCCTGGTTGGATCTGCGGTTCCCGAATAAGGTCAAGAGCGGTGAGGACAACGCTTTTCAGGGAAATTTCCATGACACCGCCTTTCTCCTCCATAGCATGGAAGGCGTTGGTGCACAGGTTGATGACGATCTGGTTGAGCTGCGTGGGGTCGGCGAGGATGGTGATATCCGATTTTTCTATGTTTTGACGGAGTTCGATTGTTGCCGGCAGCGACGGCCGGAGTATCTTCACCGCTTCTTTAATGAGCAGTGACGGCTGGAGAGTGATTTTTGTGGATTCCGCCTGACGGCTGAAGGCGAGGATCTGTTTCACCAAGTCCCTGGCACGAACCGAAGCGCGGAGGATCTCTTCAAGAAATACAGCCGTTTCCGATTGCGGGTCCTGCAGTTCCTTGGCGAGCTCGGCATATCCGAGAATTGCGGCAAGAAGGTTGTTGAAATCGTGGGCAATTCCTCCGGCAAGGGTGCCGATTGCCTCCATCTTTTGGCTTTGTATGAGCTTTCGCTCAAGCATCTTTCTTTCCTGTTCGGCGAGTTTCTGCGCGGTGATGTCGGCATCAACGCCGCGAAAGCCAAGGAGTTTCCCGGAGGAGGAACGTATCGGCACTGCCGAGGAAAGCAGATTGATTCGTGTGCCGTTCTTATGGACGGCCACCAGTTCTTCATTGCGGTAACTCTCCAAGGTCAGTCCTGCGCGTTGCAGCCTGTTTTGGACATCCGGCAGCGATTCTTCGTCGATAAAAGCATAACAGGATTTGCCGATCATCTCCTCCGGGTGGTAGCCGAGAAGACTGAGGGTGTGCTCCGAGCAGTAGGTATATACTCCTGCTGGATCAATTTCCCATATCCAGTCACTGATGGAGTAGGCGATGTCGCGAAAACGCGCCTCACTTTCCAGAAGTTCGCGGGTCTTGCGGTGGACGGCTCGATTGAGAAGGACAATAAAACAGATCGATATGGCAACGGCCAGGGAGATGGCGATGAGGGCAGGTACGAGCCAGGCAGGAAGGGCTTTCTTGCCGGTTGGGGCCATCCACTTGTTGAGGGTTTCGTAATAGAAGGAGTCCTGCTGTTTTTTCCACTGGCTGAGATAGGTGTCGATATGGTCGAGGAGTTCGCGGTGTTGCCCTTTCTTACTGGTGAAACTTATGGAAAAGGGCGAGAAAAGGATTGAGGTGCCAATGAGATTATGTTCCTGGGCGTGGCGGAGACCGAAATGTTGGGGGGCCACCCCGCCGTCAACCTCACCGTTCTGCACTGCCTGGAAGACATCGCTGTGGCTAGGGAATTCGATGATTTCGCAGTTGCCGCCAAGACCCTTAATGGTAGTGATAAAATTGCTGCCGCTGATGTCCTTGCGCATGATGCCGATTCGCCGCCCAAAGAGATCAGAGATGTTTTTTGAATGGGAGTCGGGTTTGACAAAGACCTGGCCCCAGAGCTGCAGCACTGACTCTCGGCCGTAATCCATGACCTTGGCCCGTTCGTCGGAATAGGCGACGGACATCATCAGATCGATTTCTTCATTTTCCAGACGCTGCAGCCCCTCGGCCCAACTGCCGGGGACAAAGGCCAGATTGGCGTTTTCTCTGCGGAAGATCTCTCGCAGCAGGTCGGGATTGATGCCCTTGGCCGAGCCGTCCTTGTCAATGAAATTAATCGGGGCAAAGGGGAAGATACCGATGCGAATGGAGCGGTCGTCAACCTCTCCGCCACCGCTTTTTATGGGGATGGAGAGGATCAGCAAGCAGATCATCAGGGAAAACCACTTGGCCGGAACTGTCACGACATCTCCTCTAAAAGAATTCGCCAGGACGTCTAGGCCCACTGCCTCCTGCACGGTAAAGCAAACGCGGGATACCACAGCTGACAATCATGACACCTGCCCGTGGGGAATAGCTTTCCCGCCGGTAGCGGGGAGAATTCCCGGCAAAAGTGTAGAGCAGACAGAAGAGTGTTAGCAAATGTACCAGGCAAAGTCAAATTGCTTTTAATGAAATAATTTGGCACCTTGTGGCTGTTGCGTCGATACCAGCTTTTAGGAATGGATGGGGGGAGAGCAGGAGGCCTTTGATGTATGGGTACCGCCGGTGCGGCGGCTGATCCGTCGCCCCTGCCGATGCGAGATTCTCGGAGACAAAAACGTGAAAAAGAGCTAAATTCGCGGGGAGTGGTGGCAGGTTCGGCCATCCGTTCAAACCGGTGGCACTTGGTTGATGAACCGGTGTTGGTTTGTGAAAAACATCAAAAATGGAGGTTGAGTCGTGACGCACTTCTGTCGTTTTGGCCGAGTATTTCTTGTTGCAGTGCTAGCCGGTAATTTGCTTTTGGCGCCCTTGGTTCCGGCATACGCTCGGGGAAGGGATGACGGTGGGCACGGCATTCCCCTTCCGCCGGGTCTTCCACCTCCACCGGGCGTCCATGGGAGTTTGCGGGTAACTGCACCGCCCTTACCCCCCGGAATACCCGTGCCGGTGCCGGTTCCGGTGCCCGTCCCGGGAGTGCCTTATGTGGAAAGGCACAGATCTCCTCCGGACCGGGTCTACGTTTCAAGCAGGCGTGATCACCGCGACTATCGCGATCGCCGGGATTACCGCCATAGACCGGATTATTACCGCCACCGGCCGCATGGCAGCGTTCACCACAGTCTCCCTGCCGGATTCTTTGCCCTGTCGGTGGCCGGGGCGGCGTTTTTCTACCATTCGGGTCTCTATTACCGGCAAACCCCGGCCGGCTATGTGGTGGTACAGGCGCCGTTCGGCGCCCGGGTACGGGTCTTGCCGGAGGAATGCTCGGATCTTTATGTTGACGGCCGGCGTTACTACGATTGCGATGAGGTTTTTTACGAGCCGGATGGCGATGAATATATCGTCATTGAAAGACCGTCCGGTTTTCGGATAATCGCCGAGGTTGGTGACGAGGTCCGGGTTAGAGCTGAATATCTCAACATCCGCTCGGGGCCGGGCACGCGTCACCGGTCGATTGGCAAGCTGTATCGCGGCGATGTGATCGAAGTGAGCGGCGTTGATGGGGAATGGTACTACGTGCGGCTTGCCAATGGTCAATACGGGTGGATCATGCGGGACTATACCCGCATATATCGAACCCGGCACGACGTGAAGGGGTGATCTGCAGTTCTGCGGCTGGAGGGGTATGAAGGTAGAGACCCCTCCGGCAGCAACCTCAGCTGGTGTCACATTTTTCCACAAACCCTTTGTCTTATTGAAAGGTTCACAGGCAGGTTGCCGGTACCGTTCTTAAATACCTTGCATGGTGCCTGCGCTGTTCCGTACCTCCCCACCCATCAGGCCCGAGAAGGCGATTTGCCGGTTTTCTTTTACAGAAACGGCCTTATCGTCTTCAGCACAGAGCTGAGTACCGGATCTTTAAGAGAAGGATACACATGGACGCAACGATTATCACCGAACTCGAAGCAATTGTCGGCGCCGAAAACGTCTCCACCTCCGCCACCGACAAGATTACCCATTCTTATGACGCTACCCAGCAGAGGTATTTGCCGGATGCGGTGGTCTACGCGACAACCACCGAAGAGGTTGCCAAAGTGGTCAAACTTGCCAATCTCGCCAGGATTCCGGTTCTGCCTCGCGGCGCCGGCAGTGGTTTTACCGGCGGCACCCTGCCGGTACGGGGAGGGATCGTCCTGGTGCTGACCAGGATGACCAAAATTCTTGAAATTGATACAGAGAATCTGACAGCGGAGGTCGAGCCGGGGGTGATTACCGCCGAACTGCAGCGCCAGGTGGAAAAACTCGGTCTGTTCTACCCTCCCGACCCGGCCTCGAAAGAGTTCAGTACCTTGGGCGGTAATGTCGCTGAATGCGCCGGTGGGCCGCGCTGTGTAAAATACGGGGTGACCAAGGATTATGTCATGGGCCTGGAGGTGGTCATGCCCACCGGCGAGATCATCCGCACCGGTGGCAAGACCCTGAAAAACGTCGTCGGTTACGATCTCACCAAGCTCTTTGTCGGCTCTGAGGGCACGCTTGGCATTGTAACCAGGATCATCCTCAAACTCCTGCCGAAACCGGCGGCCAAGAAGACCATGCTGGTGCAGTTTGAGACCATCGAGGGGGCGGCCAAAGCGGTGGCGGCGATCATCGGCGCCAAGATCATCCCCACCACCCTCGAATTCCTCGACGCCGCCACCATCAATTGTATCCGCCATACCAGCCCAATCCCCCTGCCCGAGGACTGTCGGGCCATTCTGATCATTGAGGTCGACGGTGATGCGGCATCGCTTGATCCGCAGATCGACCGGATACAGGAGCTGGTACGGCCCCTTGGCGTTCTGGCGGTCAAGGTTGCCGCAAGTCATGAAGAATCGGAGGAGATCTGGCAGGTGCGGCGCAATGTCAGCCCAAGTCTGCGCAGGGTTAATCCCGACAAGTTCAACGAGGATATCGTTGTGCCGCGCTCCAAGGTACCCGATATGATCCGCGCCCTGGAGAGGATTTCCACCGAATACGATGTGCCCATCGTCAACTTCGGCCATGCCGGAGACGGCAATATTCACGTCAACATCATGGTCGACCTACGGGAGCACGGCATGGCCGAAAAGGTCGACAAGGTGCTTGACGAGGTCTTCCAGGCCGCCATCAATCTGCGCGGCTCGATTTCCGGGGAACACGGTATCGGCACCGCCAAGGCCAAGTATCTGGCCATGGAGCTTGATCCGGCGACCATCGCCGCCATGCGGCTGATTAAAGAGGCCTTCGATCCCAACAATATCCTCAATCCTGGCAAAATCTTTACCGATAACCCATGCCAAATTCCGGCCACGACCGGCACGATCTAAGCGATGAGCAAGAATAAAAAATTACAGGACTTCAGCAAGGTTATCGGCGAATGCGTCAAATGCGGGATATGCCAGGCCCACTGCCCGACCTATCTCGTCGGCCGACGGGAAGGGGCGGTCGCCAGGGGCAAGATCGCCCTGGCCGCGGCCCTTCTGAGCGGTCAGGCGGATCTGGAAAAGCGGCTGCAGGAGGATATCTCCATGTGCCTGATGTGCGGCTCCTGCGTTGATAAATGCCCGAATAAGGTACCGACCCATGAGATCGTCGGGGCGATCCGCCGGCAGATCACCGACGATCAAGGCTTGTCCCTGATCGGTAAGGGCATTTCCACCCTTCTCGGTTCGAAGGCGCTGATGAACGGTCTCAGTAAGGGCGGGGCGCTGCTGTCGCCGATGCTGTTGAAAAAGGTGCCGGCATCAAGCGGCCTGCGCCTGCGTTTCCCGGCCCCGGGCATGGTGGACCGGACCGTGCCGAAGATCGCCTTCAGAAACCTCTTTGACCGGCTGCCGGAGTTTACCCCGGGGCGGCCTGATATGCCGGTGGTTGGCTTCTTCGCCGGCTGCTCGATCACCTATGCCTATCCGGAGATCGGCGAACATATGGTGGCCATCCTCAACCGCCTGGGATACTCGGTCTATTTGCCGAGGGCACAACGCTGCTGCGGTATCCCGGCCCTGTCCTCGGGCAATGGCAAGCTTGTCGAGGAGCTGGCCGAAAGAAATGTCGCTGCCTTTCAGGGCCGGGAGGTGCAGCACATCATCACCGCCTGCGGCTCCTGTAACGGCGGTATCGGCGAACACTACAAAACGATGCAGGGGGACTTTGCCGATTTTACCGGCAAGGTGGTTGATTTCAGTGTCTTCCTGCAGGATGCCGGATTGTTCGAGGAGCTGGCGGCGATGGAGAAATGGCCTCGGCGAACGCGGGTCACCTATCACGATCCCTGCCATTTGAAGGTCCAGGGGATAACAAAGGAGCCACGCCGCCTGCTTGCGGCCCTGCCCAATGTCGATTTTGTGGAGATGGCCGGGGCTTCTGCCTGCTGCGGCCTGGGTGGGACCTTTTCGGTATACCACTATCAGTGCAGCAGGGATATCGGGGCCAGGAAGATTCCGGGCCTCTTGGACAGCGGCGCCAGCCTTGTTGCCACCGCCTGCCCCGGCTGCATCATGCAGCTGCAGGACACCATCAATCACGCCGGATTGCCGGTCAGGGCAGTGCACGTCCTGGAATTATTGGCAGCGGCACTTGGAACGAAGGAATCGTAAGCTCGGCCAAAGGAACTTTCAACAGTCTCAGTTGCAGTCCAGGTCGCCGGGGTGATGCGGCAGTGTCGAGCAGCGACGGATGACCTCCTGCTGGGGCAGATCGAACTGAAATGGTCCTTCGGCGTACAGTTCCAGACAGGCATCAACCGCCGTGCTGTCGTAGAGGCTGCCGCGATGCTGGCGCAGCTCGGTCAAGGCCGCCTCTACGCCCAGCGCCGGGCGGTAGGGCCGAAACGAACTCTTGGCCTCGGCGACGTCGGCAACCGTCAGGATCTTTGATTCAAGAAGAATCTCGTCACTGCTCAGGCCATGCGGATAGCCCTTGCCGTCCAGCCGTTCATGATGCTCAAGAACCATGCGGGCACAGGGCCAGGGGAAGGGGATGTTCTTGAGGATGTCGTAGCTGATCTGCGGGTGGATCTTGATGACCTCCAACTCGGCGTCGAGAAGCTGGCCGGTGCGATTAAGTATCGACACCGGGATGCGGATCTTGCCGACATCGTGGAGAAGGGCGGCGATGCGCAGGCCCTCGATTTTGTCCGCCGGCAGACCCATCTTCGCGGCAATGGCGCAGGCCAGCTGGGCCACCCGCTGCTGATGGCCCGAGGTATAGGGATCGCGAATCTCCACCATCAGGGCCATTGAGCTGATAATGCCCTGCAGCATATTGCGGAGTTCGACGGTTTTTTCCGCCACCTTCTGTTCAAGAAGGGCATTTTGCGAGCGAAGCTGTTCCTTCATCAGCGCCATGGCCAGGTGGGCCTGTACCCTGGCCTTGACCTCGGCGGCATGAAAGGGCTTGGTGATGTAATCTACCGCCCCCAGGCAGAACCCTTGGGTTTTGTTGACGGTTTCACTCATAGCGGTGATGAAGATGACCGGAATGTCCTCGGTCCGGGGATTGTTCTTCAGCCGGGTGCAGACCTCATAGCCATCCATCTCCGGCATCATGATATCGAGGAGGATGAGATGGGGCAGGTATTTGTCGCAATATTCAAGGGCTGCCGCGCCTCTTTTAGCAATACCCAGGCGATAGTCCGACTTCAAGGTATTCACCAGCAGGTCGATATTGGTGGCATTATCGTCGACAATGAGGATGAGTGGTCGCGGATCGTTCATGCGTTTTCCTTTAGAGCCTTTTCGATCTGGCCAATGGTACGCAGGGCCTGGTCGTAATCATAGCGCTGGGTTTCCGTCTCCAGGGCCTTTGGCAATTCCCGGTTAATATTCTTGTGGCGAGTGAGTTCACTCACTACCTCTGTTGTAATTCTCTGGATCATCTCTGGATCGGCGTGGTCGATGGCCTCGGTGAGATGGGTGAGAAGGACAGTGATGTCAGCCGTTGTTCCCGGTGGTCGCACTTCTTCGGGCGCCGCCTCCTGTGGTGATCTACCCATCCCCTCCAGTACCCCGAGGAGGCGGGTCAATTCATTTTGCAGTTCCAGACAAAGCTCGGCGATATTGGCGGCCGGAGGATGGGTTTCGCAGCCCCGCTCCAGGGCGTCCGCAGCCTCGCGCAGTTCCCCGGCGCCGATGTTGCCGGCGCTGCCCTTGAGACTGTGGGCGAGGTGTTGTAGTGCCTGGCGGTCCTGCACATCCAAGGCCTCCTGAAGGCTTGCAACCGTTTTACTATTATCGCGGCAAAAACCGTCTAGGATGTCTTGAAACGTCTGCCAGTGCAGGCCGGTGGATTGCAGCACCGCGCCGACGTCGATACCTGGGATCGCAAGGGGAGGAGGGGGGGCCGCGCCGTCTGGTTTTGTGCCGGCATCTTCTCCGGTGGCAAGGCCCTCTGGTTCCTCGTCCTCTGGTTCAGGAAGGTATTCGTCGTCCGCAGTCCCGGCAATCCGTTTTTTGTTAAGCAGGTGGTGCCAGATCGTATAAAACAGCCGATCTTGGTTGATTGGTTTGGAGACGTAGCCATCCATCCCGGCCTCAAGACATTTTTCCTCATCGCCCTTGAGGGCATGGGCGGTCATGGCGATAATCGGTAAGGTCCGGCAGCCGGGGAGCTGGCGGATCCTTCTGGTCGCCTCCAGACCATTGACTTTCGGCATCTGCACGTCCATGAGCACGGCATCGAAGGTCTCGGCAGCGGCTTTGGCCACTGCCTCCTCGCCGTTGCCGGCAAGGGTGACGATGATTCCGGCACCGCCGAGAATTGCCTTGGCCACCTCCTGATTGGTAAGATTATCCTCAACCACCAGTATCTTATAATCCTTTAAGTGCTTTTTATACATCGACGCCTTGGTGGTAAAGGAGGTCTTGGCGCTGCTTTTCAGCTGCCCCCCTTTGCCGAAGGCGTCCATAATCGCATCAAACAGGGTGGATTGAAAAATCGGTTTGGTCAGGAAACCGTTTATCCCGACCTGTTCGGCTGTCGATCGGTGTACCTCTCTGGCAAAGGCGGTCATCATTATGATCGGCATGGTCAGGTGCAACACCTCACGAATCCTCCGCGATGCCTGGATTCCGTCCATTTCGGCCATTTTCCAGTCCATGAGCACCAGTTCCACCGGCGGTTTGTCATTGCTTTCCTCCAGTCGCTGCAGGGATTCAGGACCTGAGGCAACGGTTTCTACCCTGAAACCGAGGGAGACCAGCATTTTCGCCATTATCTCCCGGCTGTCCCGGCTGTCATCAACGACAAGGACATTCAGGCCGCTGATATCGGGCGGGAAAATAAACCGCGAATTAGGCGGTTCATCGGCCTTCTCCAGCTGTACGGTGAAAATAAAGGTGGTGCCCTTGCCGATTTCGGTATCGACACTGATGCTGCCGTGCATCATTGTCACGAATTTCTTGCAGATGCTCAGGCCCAGGCCGGAACCCTCGTATTTTCTGGTGAGGGACGAGTCACCCTGGGTGAAGGGTTCGAAAAGCAGCGGCAGGTATTCCGGGGAAATGCCGGTACCGGTATCTTTGACGATAAAACGGAGAACGACTTGGCCGGCGGCGAGTCCTTCGGTTGGTTCGGCATGTTGAACACCGGCGAGAATGATGCCGCCCGGATCGGTGAATTTTATGGCGTTGCCGATGAGATTGGTGAGGATCTGTTGCAGGCGCAGGGAATCACCGCGGAGGATGCGCGGTGTGCTTGCATCGATATCCACCAGCAGCTCAATATCCTTGCTGGCCGCCTGATTGATAAAGACATCCATGACCCGGTCAAACATCTCATCGAGTCTGAACACCCGCTCCTTCAGTTCCAGCTGGCCCGCCTCGATCTTTGAAAAATCGAGGATATCATTGATGATGCCGAGAAGGGCGTAGGAGGAATTATGAACGATATGCAGGTAATGTTCCACCTCCGGCGTCAGATTCTCGCCCAGAGCGAGATCGGTGGCGGCGATTATGCCGTTCATCGGGGTGCGGATCTCGTGGCTCATGTTGGCAAGAAAGCGGCTCTTGGCGAGTGTCGCGGCCTCCGCCAGCTGCTTGGCCTGTTCCAGTTCTTGGTCGAGCTTTTTGTGCATCTCGATTTCCCTTGTGAGGGAGAGATGCGAGGCCTTGATCCGCCGGTTGAGTTTTACCACCAGAAAGGTGAAGGCCGCGTGGCTGCAAAAAAAGATAAAGGCGACAAGGAGCCAGGGGCCATAATTGTGGAGGATATCGTCGATACTGACCTTGCCCAGATCCTTATAGGGACCGAGACGCAGGGACATCATCAGTTCCATTACCGGCTGGTAATTGAGGGGGATGGTCCAGCCGGCACAACCGGCGGCAAGGGCTGCCGGGGAATCGGGGCTCATCTGCAGAAGGGCGATTGCCACCTTTTCTGCCAGCTCATCAGCTGTTCCCTTGACTTTGGCCATTGGCCAGTCCGGATATTCCCTGGTGGTGCAGAGATATGGTGTTCTCTCGTCCACATCGTGCAGCCGGGGAAAGATGAAAAAATCCTTGAGGTCGATTTTCCCTTCGGCGCTCATCTCCTCCAGGGTATTGGTGCGAACCGTCCCGGCATCGACAACCCCGTCGCGAACGGCATAGACAACGTTGTCGTGGGTTTCACCAAAATACAGGGACCGGAAATCCCTGGTCGGATCGATCCCCTGTTCCTTCAGCTCCCGCCAGGCCATTCGCCAGCCACCCAGCGAATCCTCGGCTACCGCCATGAACGACTTGCCCTTCAGATCGTAGAAGTTCCTGACATCCTTGCGGGCAGCTTGGCTGAAGATAACACCACCATATTTCGAATAGGAGCGGCCGAGGCGCATCTCCTTTAAGGTGACGATGCGGTTAATGCCGTAGAGTTGTTCCAGTTCCACATAGAACGACGAGTTGGTGAGAATGAAATCGACTTCCCCGAGACGGACGCTGGAGGCAATCTTGTCATGGGCCAGGGGTATGATAACAAAGGTTTTCCCAGGGATGTGGCCGGTGAGATGGTCGGCAGTTGCCCCCCAGGTTTTCAGGCATTGTTCCGGGCCGCGGGTAGCAAGAACACCGATTTTTACGGTGCTTTCCTCAACCGTTTCGGTTTTTGCGAGGCTGGGATAGAAGAGGAGGAAGAGACAGAAAACGAAACCAGCAATGGGCCTAATATGGCGAAAGGTATTTGGTATGTGCATCGACCTGACTGTCGATTCCGGTCGACAGGCTCCTTGCTGAATTGATCTTGGCCATTGGTGGAAACCGCCGTGCCGTTCAGCATACCACAGACTGCAGCACAAATTGAAGGACTTTGACATTGAGACTGCCGGTTACTGTGGTTTGATGCAGGCCTTGGTGGAGTGTTCACCGTCGATTTTCCGCCGGGGGCGAACTTCTTGTAACACAATAGCGAAAAAGACGATATCATTGTCGGCAACGGCAGTCACCGGTGTTGCCGGGGGGTGGCAAGGCGGGGAAATAGCCGGCAACTGCAACTCCGGCGAACACTGAAAATGAATAAATTTCCAATAATGAGCACACTATGGATGCATATACCGAGGCCCATATATTCGTCGCTGCGATTCGAGTTCTCCAGCATCAAGGCGGATGTCCGCCAAATCTCGAGGATGTCTGCGCGATGGCGCGCCTCTCAGTTGAGCTGGGCCATACCCTGTGTCGAAAATTGGCCAAGCTGGGGATCGTCGAGACCTTTGAGGACCCCTTTACCATCAAGCTGGCGGTGGCCAATCACCTGAATATCGAGACGCTCCCCAAGAAGGAGGTCGAGGAGAACAGTCTCGCCAGGGAGTTGGAAAAGTTTCAATCGGAGAAAAAGAGCGTCGAGCAGAAGGTCGCAACCATTCAGGCTGAGATGGCCAAAAAGCGCCAGGATCTGTTTGCCGACATCGAGGCCAAATTTAAAAAGGAAATGGAGAAACAGCAAAAACGCTGAGACGCTCTGTTTGAATACCGTCTTATACCACAAGGGCATTAGTTTCGTACGAGCAGACAAGCTGCTCAACTCAGCTTTATACCGCACGGGCAGGTTTCGTTTGAGCAAACACGTTGCTCAATTCAGCTTTAAAAGATACCGGGAGCTTGGTTCATATGGATCTTCGCGAACCGGCTGCCCCTTTCGCAACGCTCGACCATCTCCTGGGCCTCGACACTGAGGGTGGCAATCGGCTGAATTTCCAAACGTTTCAAACCGATTTGCTCCCCGGTCATCTCGCAGTAGCCATAGCTGCCGTCGGATATTCTCGCTAAGGCGCGATCGATCATGCGGATATGGCCGCGGCTTCTTTTCAGCCCCTCCAGCTCGATGTTTATTTCTGATTGGGCGGTGGCGACATCGTACAGGTCGGGGGCTGCCAATCCGGTTTCCTTAAGCTCGTTTTTCGCCGAGTGTGACATGCTCAGCAGGTCTTGGCGCAGCTGTTGCAGCTTTCTTTCAAAGTACGCCAGTTGGGCCGGGTTCATATAGTCATCCTGGCTCGGGTAGTGATCGGTGGTTTCGGTGAATTCATTATTCAACATACCAGTATCCCTATGAAAAAAGATGAATGAAAGAGTGGAAATATGTCTCTGTCTGGGTTTGACCATGCGTTGCGATAGATGTCTGGGCGGTGATGGTCAGCCGCCATCAGCGCAGCCACACCTCTACCCTGCGGTTCTTGTCCTTGCCGGCCGCCGATGCGTTCGAGGCTACCGGTAATTCCTGGCCGCAGCTGGTGATTTGCCCGATGGTGATCCCCCGGGCCCGCAGCTGGTCGGCGACGCTCTCCGCCCGCACCCGGGCGAGCTTGATGTTGGCCTCGTAATCCCCGGCGTTGTCGGCAAAGCCGGCGAGGATGATCTTCCGGTCAAGTTTATCTTTCAGAAAATCAACAACCCGGCTGAGGTCCCGTTCGCTCCGGTTGTCGAGAGTGAACTTGCCGGAATGAAAACGGAAGTTCAGTGACAGCCGCTGGGCGTCGTTGGTTGCCTTCATATACTCCTCGACCTTGGCGGGGTTGGCGATTTGGCCGGGATCCGGCCTTTCGCTGAAGAAGGTCTTGATGTTCATGTCCACCAGATCGATTTTATTGGTGATTTCTTGTCCTTCCGGGGAATGGACAAACTCAATGAAATCCCTGACATGGCTGTTCTTCGGATGGGTCGGGGTATATAAATACAGCCGTCTGGCGATCGGGTAGTCTTCGGTGGCGACGGTGAAAAAGCTCGGGAAGATCGGTTTGGCACCGCTGTCGGCAACGGCGATGGCCTTGGCCTTGTTGATGTTCGGCAGGCTGGTGAAACCGATGCCGAAGGGGTCACCGGCAACCTGCGCCGACAGCTCCGGATTCGATTCGAAGCGCTTGATTCCTTGTTTCAACTCCAGTTTATCGAGGACAATCGACTTGAAGGTGTCGTAGGTTCCCGAGTTTTCATCCCGGGCGTAGACGGTTATCTCACCCGCCGTGCCGCCGACCTGCGACCAGTTGGTGATCTTGCCGGAGAAGATGTCGGCTATCTCCTGGACCGTCAGATTGCTCAGCCGGTTGGCCTTGTTGACGATAACGGCGATGCCGTCAAGGGCGATGACATGCTCGTTGGTGGTAGCGGTCATCTCTCCGAATCGGCTCAGTTCGGTGATCTCTTTCTCCTTGATTTTCCGCGAGGACATGCCGATGTCGCAGCTCTCCGTGGCCAGATCCTTGAAGCCGGTGGTCGAGCCATGGGCGTGAATCTCCACGACCTTGACTCCATCCTTGAAGGTTGCCTTAACGAGGGTCTCGTTTTCCTTCTGACCGGGTAGTTGTACGACCTTTTCCGCCTTGAGGATGTTGGTGAAATAGCCGCTGATCAAGGCGGGTGCGAGCTTTGCGCCGATGGTGTTTGAGCCGTGCAGGCGGAGGACGGTTTCTTCCGGCAAGTTTTTCGGGGCTTCCTGCTTCACCAGTGGCGCGATGGCGATGACCTGACCGCCAGCAGGATCCGGGACCTTCGCAAGCCCCGGTTGTTTCGCCGTTGCCGCCGACCCGCCTTCGGTTTTGCCGGTGGTCGCAAAGGCCGGAATCGGGATAGTGTCGGAGAAGTTGATAAACTGCAGCATGAATAAAATGATGCAGATCGGAACAATCGCCCCGAGGGCGAGTATCGCCCGTTTTTTCGACATCACCAGGTTGCCGATTATCACCTTTTTTGAGTCGTCTTGGTGTTTGCCAAGGGCTGCAACCTGCGGCTGGTGCGTGTCCCGCTGCGGGCCGCGGTCCGGGGAGGGGCGGCGATTTTGGTCTCCTGCCGCGGGCTCCGTCCTTTGCGGCGACGGAGTCACGACCTTTTTCTCGGAAAAACCTGCAGGTCCGGCGAGAAAAGCCTGTTGTTCGTGGGCGGCGATATTTGGCTCGGGCATGTTTTTGACGCTCACCTCCCGAAACGACCCCTTGGTCCAGGAAAGGATCGTCCGCAGGGCATCGATTCCCAGCAGCTCATCCTGCGCGGCAAAGATGATCCGGCCGTCATGGATGATGATCAAGCCTTTATCTTCCGCCTGGGTGACGCGGATCGCCTTGGTGGATTTTTTCGTGCAGACCAGTTGAATATAGTCCTCAAGATTGATATCGCTGAGGACGCCAAAAAAGCCGTTGTCTTCCGGGGGTGTTGCCATGTTCTTTTCCTGTATATTATTGCAAAAGGGGTTATCGGTATCTGCCGTTACAATTCTTGGTGATCTCCAGCTGCGTTGAGCAGCTTTGTCTGCTCAAACGAAACCAGCCCTTGTTGTATAAATGGTCTTTGTTAAGAAGTGGTTACGATGCAATTATGATCGTATTCCCTGATTGTTTTTTCGGGGCTAGAGGATGTTGCTTGCCAGTTCCGCCAGCTCCGAGCGCTCACCCATTTGCAGGTCGATATGGGCATAGATTCTCTGGCCCTGCATCTTATCGATCAAGGTACACAGGCCGTTGGAATGGATGCCGAGATAGGGGTGATCGATCTGGTTGATGTCACCGGTGAGGACTATTTTCGTACCCTCTCCGGCCCGGGTGATGACGGTCTTTACCTCGTGTGGCGTCAGGTTCTGGGCTTCGTCGACGATCATGAACATCTTCACCAGACTGCGGCCGCGGATGTAGGCGAGGGGTTCAATGGTCAGCTTGTCGCTTTCCAGCATGAAGCGCAGCCGCTTGAACATGTCGCTTTTTTCCGGGAACTGGCCGCTGATGACGGCAAGGTTGTCGTAGAGGGGCTGCATCGACGGCTTGAGTTTAGCGGTGAGGTCCCCCGGCAGAAAGCCGAGATCCTTGTTGGACAAGGGGACAATCGGCCGGGTGAGGAGGATCTGCCGGTAATCGGAGCGACTTTCCAGGGCGGCGGCCAGGGCAAGCAGGGTCTTGCCGGTTCCGGCCTTGCCGGTGATCGTCACCAGTTTTATCTGCCGGTTAAGCAGCGCGTTGACCGCGAAGATCTGCTCGGCGTTGCGCGGATTGATACCGTAAACCTCGCTCTTGTCGACTCGCCGTATGGCAGATTCACCATCCTTCTCCCCGCCGGTGAGGTAGGTGGCGAGGGCGGATTTCTTGCCGTTACGCAGGAGCAGGTATTGATTGGCATACAAGCGGGTGGGCAGCGAGATGTCCTTGGCGGACAGTTTGCCGTCGGGAGTGTTGAGTTTTTCAATCAGTTTGGCGGGGATGTTTTCGGCGCAAAGGCAGCCGCTGTAAAGATGGGACGGGTCGGGGACGTGATCGGTGGTATAGTCCTCGGCCATCAGCCTGACCGATCGGGCCTTCATCCGTAGATTGACGTCCTTGCTGACGAGGATCACCGAGTGATTCTTGTGTTTTTGCGAGATATGGTAGGCGATGTTGAGGATGCGGTGGTCCTTTTTCTCGGCGTTCGGAAAGATCATCTGCAGGTCGGCGTGCATCTCCTTGTCGAGGCGGATGGCGAGAACACCCTTGCCATCCCCAAGGGCCATGCTGCCGTTGAACAGCTTGCCGCTGCTGAGTTTGTCCAGTTCGCGGACAAACTGCCTGGCGTGGTGATTGATGATCTGCTCGCCTTTTTTAAACTGATCGAGTTCTTCCAGGACCGGAATGGGGATGATGATGTCGTGTTCCTGAAAGTTGTAGATGCAGGAGCTGTCGTGGAGGATGACATTGGTGTCGAGGATGAAGAATTTTTTGTTTTTCGTCATAGCAGTCAGGTGTCGGTGGCGAGAGATGGCGGTCATTGCAGGATAGTGGTTTCCACGTAGCGGTTTCGTTTCTGTTCTTTAAGCGCCAGGAGATCGACGATGACCAGGCCATCGACACAGTTGCTGAAGGCCGGATCGATATTGAAATCGATAAACCGTACTCCGCCTGGCTCGCAGAGTTCGGCGTACTGCTTGTAGAGCGGCGGGATCGCCGTGCCGAGATTGGTGAGCAGCGATTTCAGCCGCCGCAGGTCGCCGCGGTAATCGTTACCGACAAACTCCTTTGCCAGGTGCTCTACCGGCATGGAGAAACTGAACGGATTGCGCGAGCAGGGAAGGCCGGTATCGCCCGGAAAGTAAAGCTTGTAAAAATACACCAGCAGTTCCCTGGCCAGAGGCGGCATGGCATTGCTGATACTCACCGCCCCGAAGAGGTAGCGGTAGCCCGGATTCTTTGCCAGATAGGCGCCGATGCCGTACCACAGATAATCCGGGCTGCCCTCGCCGACCGCGCGAAAGGCCTGCTCGCGCAACCTGCCGATTTCCCGCATGACCGGGGAGGAATCCACTGGCGCGAGGAGATACATCGATTTTCCATCCGGAGTGGTGCCAAGGCGCTCGCCCTGGCTTATCGCCTTTTTCAGCTCGGTGCGCCGTTCCGGTCGGGCAATGGCCGACTCGGTAGCAAAAAGTGGTTTTTTGCCCTGGCCGATACGGTAGAGATGCTTTTTAAACATCTTCACCTTATCGCTGCGACGCACAGCCATGGCACCGTAAGCGCTATAAGGAATGATCGAGCCGATGGTCATGCGCAGCTGCCGGTGCTCCTGCCGGAACATTTCCCCAACGAGCATCACCGTCGACAGCGGTTTGGCCAGAAAGGAAGTGACATAGAAGGGCAGCGAGTTGCGGCCGGCTATATGGATCGGCAGGATGGGGGCCTTCGCCTGTTCGGCGATTTTTAAAAAGCCACGATACCAGTGCCCGTCCTTGATCCCATGCAGTCCAAACCTGCTGACCTCGCCGGCCGGAAAGATGATTACCGCCTGTTCGGCGGCCAGGGCCTCGCCAATTTGCTGAAGATGCCGTTTTCGGGAAATGCCCCGCATGTTGCGCACCGGCAGGAGCATGGGGCGGAGAGGACGTATCGCCATCAGCAGATCGTTGGCGACAATCTTCACATCGGAGCGGGTCGCGTGGATCAGTTTCAGCAGGGCCAGGCCATCCAGGGAGCCGATAGGATGATTGGCGATGATCAGTACCTTGCCCGACGGCGGGATATTTTCCCTCTCGCTGTCGGAGACGGCAAAGCTGAACTGGAAATAGTCGAAGACCTGCTCGATGAATTCGATGCCGTGCAGGTGCGAATACTGTGCGCCGAAATCGGTGAAGTCCTGTTCCCTGAGGAGGCGGCGTAAACAGCTTTTGACGAGTGGTTTGCCGATCCCGGTGCGCTGCAGGGCGGGGAAATGGTCGGTTATGACCTGGTCGACGGTGAACATGAATCTCTCCTTGTTGGTCGGCAAACGTGTCGGCTGAATCATAGTTACCCCTGTCCTGCCTCGTCGTGGCGGCAAGTGGGGCGAAGGCCTGGCTCTGGGAGCCGGTCTCTTGGCGGCTGCAATTATTGAAAGGATGCTGGACAAATGTTACGACAGGAATAGGAAGGTGATAAAAATCGGTGAGGATGGGGCATGCGGGTTGTCGTCATTGCTGCTGGGTGAATGTGCGGCAAAGGTACCTTTGTCCATAGTGGCAGATCGATTGGCAAATCAAATTGCAAAACTTTGTGGGAAAAGGTAGCCTTGGCCTCCAGTTAGAGATACGACAAGCTGCTCAACGCATCTTTGTCAGTTGCCTTTCAATTAAGGAGTGATGTAATGCATGGACTACAGCCGGCTATTGAGGAAATACTACGAAAAGGGCGGGATTGCGCCGCGCTTAGCGCCGATGAGGCGATCCGGCTGATGAACCTTGCCCCGGAAAGCCGGGAGGTCTATGCCCTTATGGAGTGCGCCGATTATCTGTCGCGCAGTCAGTTTGGCGGCAAGGGGGAAAAGCACCTGCACATCGGCCTGAACGTCGAGGCCTGCCCCATGGACTGCGCCTTTTGCTCGCTTACCCGGCGCGCCGGCCTCTTCACCGAGAGAATCGATTTCTCCATGGAGCAAATCCTTGCATGGGCCCGCCAGGGGGAGGCGGCCGGGGCCGACGCCCTCAACCTGATGAGCACCGGCACCTTCTCCTTCGAAAGCCTCTTGACGATCGGCCGCCGGCTGAAAGAGGCGGTGCAGGTGCCGCTGGTCGCCAACGCCCGCGATATCAATCACCGCGAGGGGGAGCAGTTGCTCGATGCCGGCTTTGTCGGCTTTTACCATGCGGTTCGCCTCGGCGAGGGCAAGGTCACCCCCTTTGACCCGGCGCGGCGCATCGCCACGATACGCGTTCTGAACGAGGTTGGACTGCGGTGGATGAACTGTGTCGAGCCGGTCGGCCCGGAACACACGGCGGCGGAGATTGTCGAACTGATGCTCCTTGCCCGCCGCGAAAAGGCAACTTACAGCGGCATCATGCGCCGCATCAATTTCCCCGGCTCGCCAATGGAACCGTATGGCATGATCAGCGAGCGGCGCATGGCCCAGATGGTGGCGGTCAGCCGCCTGGTCATGGGCGATACGGTCAAGGCCCATTGCGTCCACGAGCCGAACAGCCTGTCGCTTATCGCCGGCGCCAACCTGCTGTTTCCGGAGGTGGGATCGAGCCCGCGTGACGGCAAGGCCGATACCGGCGAGGGTCGCGGCCGGTCTGTTGACAAATGTTCGGAATTATTTAAAGAGATGGAGTGGGATCCGGGCCTGCCTTCCGGCTGTTTTTGATCACCGCCTGAATAAGGGGCGATTTTCCCATGCACGCGAGGAACCTATGACCGAGAAAAGAAGTACCATGAAGTTTCGCTGTATCACCTTGGTCGCGCTGTCTCTGGCCTTGCTGCTGCACGCCACCGGCCTCTTCGCCGAGGAACTGAAGGTCGGCACCTGGAAGACCGCCCAGACCATCCAGCCCTTTTTCTTTCAGGAGTTTCTGCCCCAGGGCGATACCGTCCGGGTCTTTCCTTTCACCAACCCGGCTGATCAGAAAACCGCCCTCCTTGCCGGCAGCCTCGACATGACCGGTACCACCCTGGCCCATGCCATTCAGTCGGCGGTCATGGGTCAGCCGGTGGTGGTGGTGGCCGCCTTGTGCAACAAAGCCTCGGCCCTGGTGGTGCGGAGTGATGGCCCGGTACAGACGGTCGCTGACCTGAAGGGGCGAAAGATCGGCTATGTGCCGGGCACCATGCACGAGATCCTGCTGCGTGAGGCACTGCAACGCAGCGGCCTGGCGCCGACCAGCGATGTCACCCTGGTGCGGGTCGATTTCTTCGACATGGGCACCGCCCTGGCAAAAGGCGGCATTGACGCCTTTCTCTCCGGCGAGCCCTTTCCTTCGCTGGCGGTTCAAGAGGGCTATGGCCGGATCATCGCCTATCCCTACTTCGGTGAGTCGGTGGGGACAATCAATGCCGCCCTGCTGGTGACCAGGGAGATGGTCGACAAGCAGCCGGCCAGGGTCCAGAAGCTGGTTGACGCCCATGCCGGGGCGACCAGCCGTCTCAACGGCGATCGCGAGGCCTGGCTGCGGCTGGCGGAGACCTTCGGCACGCCGAGGGCCGTTCTCGAACGAGCCGCCGGCAACATCGAGCTGGCCTGGGCGATGGATGAGGACTATGTCGGCAAGGCCAGAGTTCTCGGCGAGCGGATGCAGGCCCTCGGGGTCATCGACAGGCAGCCGGATTATACAAAGCTCTTTGATCTGCGGTTTGTAAAAAATGTTCCCCAGGCTCCGCCCGGCCGCTAGACTTTTGCGGGAGCGGGGCGAGTGGCGAAAAAAGGAGGGGGGATGAAGGCAAGAGAGACACTGCTGGCACTGCTCCTCCCGGCCTTTGGCCTTGGCGCCTGGTATCTTGCCGCAGAAAGCGGCGCCATGCCCGGCTACCTCCTGCCTCACCCGGCAACGGTGCTTCGTGCCGCTGCCATGTATGTCTTCGGCGACCCCGGCGCCGGCCCATATGCCGGGCGGTTCGCCGGTGATTTTTCCGCCTCGCTGACCAGGGTGCTGCTCGGCTTCTTCCTCGCTGCCCTGCTCGGTGTTCCCCTCGGCCTGCTTTCCGGCCGCATCGCCCTGGTGAACCACCTGCTGTCCTCGACGGTAGGTGGCCTGCGGGCGGTTCCCGGGATCTGCTGGCTGCCGCCGGCGATGATCTGGTTCGGCATCGGCCTTAAAACCACAGTGTTTTTGGTGGCGATGGCGGCATTTTTCCCAATTTATCTCAATGCCCTGACCGGTGCCCGCCTGGTGCCGCAAATCTACCTGCAGGCCGGCGCCATGCTTGGTGTCTCCGGTGTCAGTCGGGTATTTGCCGTCCTCATCCCCCACGCCATGCCCAACATCATTGCCGGTCTGCGCCTTGGCCTGGGGATTTCCTGGGCGTACCTGGTGCTTGGTGAGCTGACTGGTGTCCCCGACGGGCTGGGCGCGGTCATCATGGACGCCCGGATGCTCGGCCAGATTGATATCATTGTCGTCGGCATCATCCTCATTGCCGTCATCGGCAGGCTGTGCGACCGGCTGCTGCTTGTTGCCATGCGCCTCTCTTTTAAAAGCGCCGCGAGGATGCAATGAGTACCGCTGGCTTGGAGGTGGAGGGCGGCGTGGGAAAACAATTCCCGGCGCCGTATCTGGCGGTGGAGGGGATCAGCCACGCCTTTGCCGAGAGGGGTGATGGCCGGTTTGTCCTCTCCGACATCTCCTTTACCGTCGCTCGCGGCGAGTTCGTCTGCCTGCTCGGCCAGAGCGGTTGTGGGAAGACGACACTGCTTAATATTCTTGCGGGGTTTCTGACGCCGACCAGCGGTCGGTGCCTGCTTGAGGGCAGGGCCATAAACGGCCCCGGTCCCGATCGCGGTGTGGTGTTTCAGGAGGATGCCCTTTTTCCCTGGTTGACCCTCCGCGAAAATATTGCTTTCGGTCTGAAGGCGATTCCTGGTGGCGGGCAGCGGGCGACTGAGGTGGACCGCTTTCTTGGCCTGGTCGGTCTGGATGGTTACGGCGATTATCTGCCCCGGCAAATCTCGGGGGGGATGAAGCAGCGGGCGGCGCTTGCCCGGGTGCTGATCCGCTCGCCGCGGATGCTCCTCATGGATGAACCGTTCGGGGCGCTGGACGCCCAGAGCCGCGAAACGAGCCAGGAACTCCTGCAGAATCTGGCACTTGGCCGGGAGCAGACCATTCTCTTTATTACCCACGACGTGCGCGAAGCTGTCACCCTCGCCGACCGGGTACTGGTCCTTGGTCGGCAAAGTCAAGGACTGTGCGGTGAGGAGCCGATCCTCCTCCCCAGGCCGCGCGATCCGGATGGGGAGATGTTTCACACCTACTGCCGCAGGCTCCGTGAGCGGCTCAGAGGGTGAGCCGGTCGAGATGATGGTGCCGCCAGTTCCGGTTACCCGTGCTACCGGCCTGCCATGAGTGGTGGGAATTCAAGGAAACAACCTTTAAAAATGGCCTACGGCAAGGAGCGCAACCGGCCAATTTGCTTTCAAAGTCTTGGATCTATCTTCCCGGGGCCGCCGCATTCAGGGGTGTAGCAGGAGACATTTTTAAAAAAACATTTCTCCTTGCAGCTTGGGCATATTTCCGGTGGAATCGACGCTTGCACAGTATTGCCGCAGCTGCTGCACTTCCAAAAGGCATCGGTGTCTTGCACTTGGCTTACCTTTTCCGTGTTCATAACGTCCTCCCGTGGTTCTTTTGTAAAAGCATCCCGCGCTTGGTGGCTGGCCCCGCCAGATGGTGTTCTACTTTTATAGTATAGTAACGAAAACAATATGTAAGAGACTAACTAGGGCGGGGCGACAGCAACCAGGACCGTCAACGGACAGTCTTAGGGTAGAATATCACGAAATGCCGGGCGATACCAGTGGAGCAAAATCTTTCCTGCCTTCCCTCCCCCGAGATTTTACCAGGCCGTGAATCGCCAGTAGAGCACGCGGTAAAACGATATGTTTCATGCTTAAACGGCATTTTGCCAAAGGTATCAAGCAACTGCAGTTGTCGCCGGTGATTGGAATACCTTCCCATAATAAATCCTTGACCAGGCAACAGGAACTACTTACAATTGGTAGTAGTTCTTAATAACAAAGGATTCCTATGCAGCTGCGCATGACCAATCAAAGGGAGATAATTCTCCGTGAGCTTATCAACAGTCAGAGACACCTGGCGGCGGATGAGCTGTATGATATCGTCAAGAAGATTATGCCGCGCATCAGCCTGGCGACTGTTTACCGGAATCTTGAGATCCTTTCGGAAGCTGGGATTATAGGCAAGCTTGAGATCAGCGGCCGACAGAAGCGCTTTGATTATGACCCCTCGGAGCACGATCATATTTATTGTATGGTCTGTCACCGGGTTGATAACCTGGAAATGGCACATAAGGGCTTAACCACAGAGGAATTCGCTGCGGCGGTTGGCTATTCAATTACCGGATATCGACTGGAAATTGTCGGTATATGCCCGGAATGTCAAAAAAAGACTAATACTAAGGAGAATGAAGCATGAGTGGATGTGGTTGCGGTTGTGGAAGCAAGGGAAAGGGGACGGTCAGTGAGTCCAAGCTCATCCTCGAGGCGCTTGCCAAGTGCCAGGCCCCGTGCGGCACAAAAGATGTTGCCGCGGCGACCGGCTTGGATAAAGATGTGGTCAGCAAGCAGATTGCCGAATTGAAAAAGCAAGGTCTGGTGGATAGTCCGGTACGTTGCAAAATTGGTATTACTCCGGCGGGAAGGGCCTCGATCTAAGGCCATTCTCTTGATGTTCCCGGAAGGCGATCAAGGAATCTTCGATTGTCATCAAGCCCATGGATGAAGCGGTCATTCGTGGGCTTTTTTGTACCTGATACGAGTATTTGCTAATTGCCGAGAATTTTTATTGAATGAAGATGGGCGGCCGTCCTCAGGCCTCCCCTGATTGAGTTTTTAGATATTTCTGCCAATTTTCGATTGAAAATGGTAGGATACCTCATTGTTCAAATATGATGGCCAAGAAGTTTTCCCTCTCCATGGTGCTTTATGCAGGAAATTATCGCAAAAACCAGAACCTTCAGACGTTTTAGCCAAAAAGAACCGATCAGTATGGCGACCCTCCACGAACTCATCGATCTGGCGCGGCTGGGTGGGTCGGCCCGCAACGGCCAGCCCTGGCAGTATATGGTCGTTAATACCCCTGACCTCTGTGCGAAAATATTTCCCTATCTCGGCTGGGCAGGCTATCTGACCGATTGGAAGGGGCCAAGCGAAGGGGAGCGCCCCAGCGCCTACGTCCTCTGTTTTCTCAACAAACAGCGGTTGAAAGGCCCGGAGACCGAGGCCCAGTTCGACCTTGGGGTGGCGACACAAAACCTCCTGCTGGGGGCGATGGAAAAAAGGATCGGCGGCTGCCGCATCGGTGCCTTCAACCCGCAGCTGGCAAACCTCTTCAATGTGCCAGAGCATCTCAGTCTGTCGCTTGTCGTCGCCCTTGGGAAACCACGGGAAACGGTCATCATCGAAGAGTGCAAAACCGATGACGATGTCCGCTATTGGCGCGACGAGCACGGGGTGCATCACGTGCCGAAGAGGCCCCTGGAGAGCTGCCTCCTGACCCTTGCGGAGCGCGACTGATATATCCGTAAACAAGGGTGTGGAGGGCGCAGTTCCACCGCTTCTTCGCACCTTCAGCTATCATTGCCGGCAAAGATTTGGCCAGGCGGTTGGCAAGCTTCCCCTCGATTTGGGTCTTCCTTGCCCCAACCGTCGTCACGGCGGCTGCGTGTTTTGCCGGGCCGAGGGTTTTGCTCCTGCCTATCTGCGTGGCAGCGATACTATTGACCGGCAGCTGGCCGCAGGTAAAGAATACCTCTTAAAGGGGCGCTTTACCAAATATTATGCCTATCTTCAGCAGGAAACATCGACGGCCATGCCGGTCGGTGAACTGTTGCCAATCCTTGCCGGGCTTTTGGCCGATGCCGATTGCCTTGGCCTGATCATTTCCACCCGTCCGGATTTTGTTGCCGATACCCTCCTCCGGCCGCTCGCTGACCTGGTTGCGGCAAGCGGCAAGGACTGTCTGTTTGAGCTGGGGCTGCAAAGTGTCCACGAACGGAGCCTGCAGCTCCTCAACCGTCATCACAGTTTTGCTGATTTTACAGAGGCCGCAGAGCGGATCCTGGCGGCCGGCTGTTTTTCCCTTGGTGCCCATCTGATCTTTGGCATCCCCGGAGAAACTGAGGACGATATGCTGACCTCTCTGAAAACGGTGTGCGCCATGGGCATAACCGCCCTGAAGCTCCACCATTTGCAGGTGTTGCGCGGGACCACCCTGGCCGCTTGGTATGCCGAGGGCCGGGTGCACTGCTTTACCCGGGAAGGCTACCTGGACTTTCTCCTCCGCGCCCTGCCACATATCCCGACCAATGTCACCCTTCACCGGCTCTGGGCGACCGCCCATCCCGACCTGCTGATTGCTCCCCGGTGGAATTGCCTGGCCGGTACACTGAGCGCCCTGCTGCAGAAAAAGATGGCTCTGCGGGGGATCTTTCAAGGCCAGCTGGCACCTCCCGTCGGGAAGTAAAACCGGTGGCATAGGTCGAATTGCCGGATATCGCTATTCCCTGATTGGCAAAGATGCCATGAAAATGGTAGGATACAGCGATTGTACCGATAACGAACAATAAGCGCCATAGCGCGTCAACCACAGAGGGAACATCATGGAAGATACTTTTAAGGTTCGCTACGCCGAGCGTATGAATCAGTTGCCGCCGTACCTCTTCGGCATGATCAATAAAATGAAGATGGAGAAGCGCTGGAAGGGCGATGATGTCATCGATCTGGGCATGGGCAATCCCATGGACCCAACCCCCAGTCCGGTGACCGACAAGCTCTGCGAGGTGGCCATTGATCCAAAGGTGCATCGCTACCCGGTGGCCGGGGGCATGAAGAATCTCAAACGGGAGATCGCCCTCTACTATAAGCGCAACTACAATGTCGATCTAAACGGCGAAGACGACGTCATTTGTACCATCGGCTCGAAGGAGGGAATATCGCATCTCTGTCTCGCCCTGCTTGGCCCGGGTGATACCGTTTTAACCCCGGCCCCGGCCTTTCCGATCCACGTCTATGCCGCGGTCATCGCCGGTGCCAATGTCCTGCGTATCCAGCTCGGCCCCGAGGTGGCGATGCTGGCGCAGATTGTCCAGATGTGCAAATCGCTGTATCCCGGGCCGAAACTGCTGATGCTCAACTATCCCCATAATCCGACGGGGGTCTTGGTTTCCAAGGAGTTCTTCGCCGAGGTGGTGAAACTGGCCAAGGAGTACAACTTCATGGTCATCAATGATTTCGCCTACGGCAAGATCACCTATGACGGCGTGGTCGCCCCGAGCTTTCTTGAGGTGCCGGGGGCCCTGGATGTCGGCGTCGAATTCAGCTCCTTTTCCAAATCCTACAACATGGCCGGCTGGCGGCTCGGCTACTGCGTCGGCAACAAGGCGATGATCGGCGGGCTGGCGAAGATCAAGGGCTATTACGACTACGGCATCTTTTCAGCCATCCAGGTCGCGGGAATCGTTGCCATGCGCGATTGCGACGACAACATCATCGAACAGGTGGCGGTGTACCAGAAGCGCCGCGACGTGCTCTGCGACGGGCTGGTGAAGATGGGCTGGGAGGTGGAAATTCCGAAGGCCGGGATGTTCCTGTGGGTGAAAATCCCCGAGCCGTATATCCGCATGGGATCGATCAAGTTCTCGATCGAGATGATGGAACGGGCCAATGTCGCCCTGGCCCCTGGCGCTGGTTTCGGCGTTGAAGGTGAGGGCTACCTGCGTCTTGCTCTGGTGGAAAATGAGAACCGCATCACCCAGGCCTTAAAGCAGATGCGCCGCGCCCTGAAAGAGATCGACTCCGAGGTTGCCGCCGGTACCTTCCAGCTGGCCCCCTAATCCGGCTCAAGTGTTTTATCCCTCCGAGATCCGCGCCAGGAAGGCCTTGAGGTAGCGGGTCTCGGGGATGGCCGGATGCACCGGATGGTCGGGGCCCTGCATCCCCTCCATGAGGATCTGCACATGGCGGTTTTGCCGCCGACCAGCACCGCGCAGGATGTCGATCAGCTCCTCCCGGCCAAGATGCATAGAGCATGATGCCGAAAGGAGGATGCCGTCCCCTTCGAGCAGCTGCATCGCCGATTCGTTGATACGCTGGTAGGCCAGCAACCCCTCTTTGTGATCTTTTTTCCGCTTGATGAAGGCCGGTGGATCGACAACAATGACGTCGAACCGCTCACCCTCCGCCCTCAGCCCCTTCAAGACGGCGAAGGCATCCCCTTCAATGCCGCTAAAGATCTTGCCGACCCCATTCAGTTCAGCGTTTTTCTCGGCCATCTCCAGAGCCGGGCGGGAGGCATCAACCGCCACCACCTCCCTTGCGCCAAAAGCCGCGGCCTGCACGGCAAAACCGCCGACATAGCTAAAGACATCAAGTATCCTTTTGCCGGGGACAAGGTTTCTCAGCCAGGCCCGGTTCGGCCGCTGATCGTAAAACCAGCCGGTTTTCTGGCCGTCGTGCAGCGGGGCGAGGAGGGGCACGCCGTTTTCAACAAGGTCGACGATCTCGGGGGCCTTTCCCCAGGCGACGGTTACCTCCCGGGGCAGCCCTTCGAGGGTTCTCATGCTGCTGTCGTTGCGGAGGGTAATTGATTGGGGAGCGACGACCTCCCGCAGGGCATCGACGACCTCGCCCTGCATCGCTGCCATCCCGGCAGTATTGAATTGCACCGCCAGGTGGACGCCGAAGCGGTCAACAACCAGGCCCGGCAACAGGTCGCTTTCGCCGTAAACCAGGCGATAAAAAGGCCGGTCGAAGAGCTGCTCGCGCAGCTGCAGGGCCTGTTGCAAGCGGTGCAGTAGCAGGGGACGGCCAAGAGAGCGGTCGTCGCGGCTGACCAGCCGGGCGCAGATCAGCGATTGGGGGTTGACATAGGCAATGCCGAGGGCTTTGCCGCCGTGGCTCTCGACCCGTACCTGCTGACCGGGCCGGTAGTTTTGCAACGGCGTCTCACGGGTATCGACCTCGTTGCTGTAAATCCACAGATGACCGCCCAAAAGACGTCGTTCCTCATGGCGCTTGAGGCGCAGGTTTGGCAATTCCATATTCCTCCCCATTTCCGGGGCAAAGATTGATGTATCGAAAAAATTTACTTGGTGATTAGTGTGCAACCCTGATTTTCTTCTCTTGTTCCCAGAGCTCGGTGGGCCCATAACCGGACAGGGTCTGCATCTGTTTGAAGGTGACGAAGGTGAAAAAGGGGCCCTCACCATCCTTTTGCAGGGCAGCAGCCTTGATATAGCGGAACTCGCCTTGTTGCACCCACCAGTCCTTGTCGACAATAACCAGTTTATCAACCGGATCGATGCCCCGATCCTTGAGGATCTTTTTCATCTCGGCCTCCAAAGACATGCTGGTCATGCCGGCGGCGGGGAAGGGTCTCGGGGCGTTGTCCTGGGCGGTTTTCTTGTCCCGCCACTCGTTATCCTGGCTGCGAACCTTGGCGATATCGCCACTCATGGTGGCAAGGGTTTCTGCCGGGATGCCCGGTAGGGATTTCAGGGATTCGAGCCTTGCAGCCATCTCTTCCATGTCAGTTTTGTTGATAATGTAAATCGGATTGCCGGAAGCCGCCGTCCAGGCTTTGTTTTTTTCAAGGATGCCGAGACTGCGGTCGATCTTGGTGCGCAGTTCGGCTACTTGATTGTCGGTCGCACCTTTTCGACCTTTTTCGTAGCCGTTGACGGCCCGGCGCAGGTCATCGATGGCCTGGCCGAGGAAGTGGGTGGATTGGCCGGTCGGGAATTGTTTGGCGTATTCGGCCAGAATGTTCTTGCCGGTAGCGAGGTTGCCATCCATACGGGCCACCAGTTCAGGTTTGCTCATATCCGGGCCGGACGGGCTGATATAGGCCGGGTCGTTGGCGGTGAGGAGGGGCTTGATCCGCGGCAACCACTGATCGTCGATTCCCGCGGCACCCTTTTCAGCGGCGGCATGGTCAATGGCGTTTTTAAAACTGCTGGCATAACTCTGCAATTCGGCGGGACGGCCGAGCGGGAAGGTTGCCTTTTCATACTCGCTCAGGACATTTTTGGCCTCAGCCAGCAGTTCCGGGTGTTCTCCCAGATATTTTGCCTCGCGCGGGGTGGTATAACCTATAAAAGTCTTGCGCCACTGTTCTATCAGCCGGCTTTGTTCCTCCGCGTCGCTTTTCCCCTTGGCCTGGGCGGTCTGCTGTTGCGCTCCCGCCTGATCGACCTGGACAAGGAGGTTGTCGAGGCGTTGTTTGGCGGCTATGACCTCGGGCTGACTGACGAGAGCCGGGTACCGCTTGGCTATCTCCTCATATTTATCGGCGGCACGGGTAAGGCTTGCCTTGCCGAGATCGCCGGTTCCAGCCTGCATGGTCTTTTCGGCGCGATCAAGGTGGCCGGTCATGCCGTTGACAGCGATTGCCGCGACACCGGCGATGGCCTGGTCGACTGAACTTTTCGCTGGGGCGGGGGCGGCAGCCGTTGCCCCTGGGCTGCTTTCAGCCCTGGGTGGAGGAGGTGCGGTGCTTGCGGCCACCGGAGCGCTCTGGCCGATCTTTCTTTGCAGCTGGTTAAGCTTACTGGAAATGGTGATAAGCTTTTTGTTGGCCGGATCGGCCGCCTTCAGTTCCTCAATCTTGACCACCGCCTCATTGATTATTGCCGCTCCCTCCTGGAGATTGCCGCTGAAAATGTTCTTTTCGGCGCTGCGCAATGCCTTATCAATATCGCTTGCCAATTGATCGCCGTTGCCTGCGGCGGTAGAAACGGTGGGAAGAACCAACGATATGGTTGAGAAAACAAGGCAAAACATGAAAATCAGACAAGGGTTTGAGCGTTGCATGGTCTTTCCTCCTGTTGGTAGGGCATAATCTTCGGGAACGACATGTTTATGCGAAATCATCGTCGCCAGGCTACCACTCGCCGTCACTTTCTGCAAGATGGCCGAGGGCGGTGGAGATGTCAGGCTTCCCAGGCCGGGCATGTATAGCCGGCTTGTCCTCTATGTTTTCTCCATTATTCTTTTCTATGCTGCCTTGAAGTCAGGCGGCAGGCGAATTATTGTGCTCAGGGATTATGAAAAAACTGCCGAAGTTGCAGGGTAATGGCACCACCAGCCGATGATGGAACAGGGTGTCTTGGTCATTCAAATATCAAGAGGAGAAAAAATGGCGACAACGACTGAAAACCTGAAAGAAGCCTTTGCTGGCGAAAGCCAGGCCAACCAAAAATACAAAGCCTATGCCAAGAAGGCGGAAAAGGATGGTTTTGCCAATATTGCCAAACTCTTCCGGACCACCGCCGAGGCCGAGCGAATTCATGCGGAAGGCCATCTTAAGGCCCTGGAGATGATCCACTCAACCGCCGAAAACCTGCAGGCGGCCATCGATGGAGAGACCTTCGAGTTCACCAAGATGTATCCGCCGATGGTCGAGCTGGCCCAGGCCGAGAGCCATAAAGCCAAGACCATGTTCAAATTTGCCGTCGATGCCGAAGAGGTCCACGCAAAGATCTACCAGAAGGCCCTTGATGCGGTGAAAAAGGGCGTGGATATGGACGTCAGCGATTTTTATCTTTGCCCGGTATGCGGCTATATAGAGGTTGGCAGCGCCCCGGAGAAATGCCCGGTTTGTGGTGCCCTGAAGAAGATTTTTGTGCAGGTTGATTGATATCCGGCTGATGTTTCCGGCAGGCTGTCGTTGGAGTTCAGCCTGCCGGAAAATGTGTTCAACAAGGCCCGGCAACGCGTATGCCTTGGTTGACGTTCTACCTGAGATGCTTTTCCCGCAATAGTTTTTTATTGATCTTGCCGACGCTGGTTTTATCTATGGTCTCAACGAATTGGACCTGCAGGAGCAGGCCGAGTTTGTTCAACAGTCCCTTGTCGATAAAGGCCTTGACATGGTTGACAAATTCCTTGAGATCGGGCTTCTTGGCATCGGCCTTGAGGACAATCAGGGCCAGCGGCCGTTCGCCCCATTTATCGTCGGCCATGCCGATGACCGCCACCTCTGATACCGCCGGGTGGAGATTGATGATGTCCTCCAGTTCCAGTGACGACAGCCACTCACCACCTATCTTGATCACATCCTTCATCCGGTCGGTGATATTAATATAGTTGTCCGGATTGATCTGGGCAACATCGCCGGTATGCAGGTAGCCGTTGCGCCAGAGATTTTCCGAGTTGCGACTGTCCTTCCAGTAGCCTTGGGTCAGCCATGGGGCGCGAACCACTATCTCGCCGACGGCGGTGCCGTCTTTGGCAACGTCGGCCATTTCCTGATCAACGACGCGCAGCTGCACCAAGGGCAGCGGCCGTCCGGTCTTGCAGCGGATATCTACCTCCATGGCGTCGGTCAGCTCCTGATTGCCGATGTGGGCCAGGCTCAATACCGGGCAGGTTTCGGACATGCCGTAACCGGAGAAGATATCTATACCCCTGGCCAGCGCCGCCTGACACATCTTCTTGGGCAGGGCGGCGCCACCGATGATTACCTTCCATTTTGTTAGATCGGTCTTGATAAAATCCGGGCAGGCCATGAGCATATGCATGATGGTCGGCACGCAGTGGGAAAAGGTTACCCCTTCCTTGGCGATGAGTTGCAGGAGGGTCGCCGGCGCGTATTTCCCTGGGTAGACCTGTTTGACCCCGACGGTGGTGGCGATGTAGGGAAATCCCCAGGCGTGGACGTGGAACATCGGGGTGATCGGCATATAGACGTCCTGCTGGTGAAAGCGGCCCTGGTGGGCGGAGGTAGCCAGGGCGGTTATAGTGCCGAGGGTGTGGAGGACAAGCTGGCGATGGCTGAAATACACACCCTTGGGCATTCCGGTGGTGCCGGTAGTGTAAAAGGTGGTCGCCCGGGTGTTTTCATCGAAGTCGGCAAAGGGGAAGTGGTCGGGGGCTGCGGTGAGGAGGTCCTCATATTCGCCCATAAAGGGCACATTGGTCTGCGGCCGGGTGGCTTCGTTTGAGAGCAGTACAATGCCCTTGACCGTGTCGATTCGGCCTTTGATTTGTTCAATGATCGGCAGGAATTCACTGTTGACGAGGAGGAAGTCGTCCTCGGCATGGTCGATGGTGTAGATGATCTGTTCCGGTGACAGACGGACATTGACGGTATGCAGTACCGCCCCGAGCATGGGGACGGCATAAAAACATTCGAGGTAGCGGTGGCTGTCCCAATCCATGATCGCCACCGTGTCGCCTGGTTTGACACCGAGCGAGGTCAGGGCATTGGCCAGACGATGCACCCGGGAGCGAAAATCGCGGTAGGTAAAACGATACTGGTCACGATAGATGATCTCCTGCTGTGGATTTTCCACCGCCGGGGCGAGAAAAAGGTTTTTGATAATGAGCGGATAATCGTAAGCGGATGCGGTTCTGCTGATAAGCGTGTTGGACATAGGTGTTTCTCCGTCAAATTTGCTGGGGTATTGCCTGGTTATTCCGGTATGTTCTCACCATCTGCGACAGTTCGCGGGTGATTGACAGCACCTTGCGTGCAAGATCGGGGTGAAGCGACCCCGTACCGCAGGAGGGTGCGATGAAGGTCTGGGCCATCAATTGCTGCTCGCTGAAACCGAAGGCAGTCAAAGACTCCAACTGTACCAACCATTTATCAAAAAGTGAAGCTGCGGATTCCTCCGCCACGGCCAGCGGGTCGCCGGTCGGCACGATTCCCCAGGCGAGGATGCCGCCCCTGGCGAGAAAGGCGGACAGCTGTTCTTTGTACAGGATGAAATTATTAAAATAGGAATAGGCGTCGAAGCTGATGATATCGGTGTCCGAGGTAAGGGGCGGGGCCCAGTCACCGTTGGCGCAGATATGTATCCCGGCAAGCCCTCCGGCACCCTTGATGGCGGCGATGACCTCACCAACGGCCAGGCTGGCCATCTCGCCGGAGACACCGGAAAAGCCACTTGTGCCGAAACTCACCAAACCCGGTTCGTCGATAAAGAGAATCGGATGGGCCCCTTTGGTGAACCGGAGCAACTCACCGACCTGCCAAGCAGCCTTCAAGGCGATATGCTTGATGAGCATATCTCGCAGATTATCGTTGTAAAGGATCGAGTTGCCGCTTTCGTCCTTAACGCCAATGCCGGTAGTGACCGGGCCGGTGACCTGGCCTTTGATGGTCAGCGGTGACGACTGGGTTTTTTCAAGGTAATCGATCAGGGTAAAAAAGCCGGCGGCGGAATCTGCGCCCAGAGCAAAACGGGATGTTTGGAGAAAAGCCGGGCTGGCAATTGCCTGCAGATAGTCCTCGTAAAAGGCGGCCATTTCCTCTGCAAAACCGGGCCCGGCGGAATCGATCCAGTAGCGCTTGCCGTCATCGATCAGCCCTGGGAAACCTGTGAGAAACTGGCGGATCATCCCTTCTCGGGGATTTTTCGGTAGCTGCGGCCACAGGGGTATTTCCGGGGTGTGGGCAAGAATGAGCTGCAGTGCCTCGGCGTGATCGGTAAGAGGCAGACTGCCGATGAGAACAGGTAGGCAGTCTGCGGCGACAGGAGGTTTCATTGGTTCTGCCCGAGGTTTTGTCTTGCCTGCCCGGAACCACAGGAGTCGGGGCAACTGGGCTGTTGCGAAATACCCTGCTCCCTGGTGGACGATGATCGCCTGGTTGGTCTTGTCATATTGATTGAGGGCAATTTGGGATTTTTGCCTGGATTGCAGCTGCTCTTCGCTGTTGCAGTTCTGCCGAATATTGTCTTTAATGGGTGTCGCAAAATGTTGTCTTCGTGTTCATTCCCCCGCATTCTTAGAAAGTGCACGGCAGACTGTCAACAGGGAAATAATCCATGGTTCAAGGAATACCAGATCATATGATACGGGCAATCATCTCTTTTTTAGCGAGTGTGTTGACTGCAGTGCAGGGGGTTCTCTTATACACCGGGGAAAAGGGCCTGTGTCTCAACGATGGTTGCGCAATTGTCGACAGTATGACCAAGGTTTCCCCCCTGGTCTTCAATATCGCCGGGTTTGTGTTTTTCCAGGTCCTCTTTTGGCTGTTCTGGTGTGGCCGAAAGGGTGCCGGCTATTGGCATAAGCTGGCCCGATTGCTTCTCCTTGCCGGGCTGTCGGCTGAAGCGGTACTGGTGTTTTTTCAGCAGGCAATCGCTACGGTATTCTGCTCCTATTGCTTAGTGATCTTTGCAATTATTGTCCTTCTCAACATATGCTGCGGCCTGCTCCAGCTGTTTCGCGGGCTGGTCATTTTTGCTGCCGTCTTCGTCACCTGTCTCAGCTTGCAGTTCAGCAGTTCTGCCGGCGGTAAGGAGAAAACCCTTGACTCGGGAAGCATGGCGATGCTTGCCGGCAAGCAGGGTGGAGCAGGGCTGTATCTCTTCTTCTCCTCTACCTGCAGTCACTGCGAAAAAGTGATTGAGGCTATCGGCAGTGACAATATCTGCAGCGTGCGCTTTAATCCTATTGATGAAATTGAACAATTGCAGGTTACAGGGGCGACGATATTCCCAGACTACGATATACAGGTCAACCGCTCGCTGTTGCAGACCCTGTCAATTAAAGAAATCCCCGTATTACTGGCGATGACGAAGGATGACACCCGTGTGCTCAAAGGAGAAAAACGCATCAGGGATTACCTTGATGAAAATTGCCGGCCTGTCCGGGTCAAGGAGTTTTCAGGAGTTTCCAGTGCTCGTCCTTCAGGGTACTCGTTTCTGCCGGGATCGGAAAAACCTGAGGATGATGCCTGCGCGGTCGACACCGATTGCGATACCCCGCCTCTTCCCGGTGTTGGCGGGACGTCGGGTGATTCGGCAAAGCCGCTGCAATAAAAGCCTTTCTTGACGCGCCCGGCAGCAGACCCGCAGGCGCAGGATAGGAGTTTTGATACGAAGAAGTGTTCCGTCAGCTGAGGAGATCTTGCAACTCTTCTCTGGTGAGCATAGACCGTGGTGTCAGTTTGCGCCGATTGGCTATGACCCTTTGGTCATGGTTTTTCCGCCGGTCTACGCCTAGCCGGGATTTGGTGAGGGAACGTAACCATCCCAAGAAGCCGCGGGAGTGCCTTTCCGTGGCGGTTCGGCGGTCAAATCGCCGCTCCTGGTTGATCCGGCGGTCAGAGACCCTTCGGCAGCTGTGCGGCCGCCGTCTTTCAGTCCCGTCCCAAAGGAGTTTCACTGGAGCATTCATGGTTTTGCTGTCCTGCAAAGTAATTGATAATCTGGTAGTTACCTTACTGAAAACAAAGGCCACGACTCTACACAAACGACAATTCTTTGGCAAGCACTTCCAGTGCATTTCGAAGGCATAAAATGCCCTTCCTTCCCTCCTGCTTTTGAAAACTGTCGGATGCAGGTCGATTAGGCACCAGTATCCCCAAAGGGATCCCCGCTGTCCTAATCCCTGGAAAAAAAACCCAAGGCGCAAGCAAAAACCATTTCCGGGATCTAGGTATAAAATGAAGCCTCATTCATCAATAGCATATTATCTTCCTGGTATAACGTTAAAAAAAGGCTATTGAAAAAATTATCTAATCTGTTAAATATAGTTCCGGAAATGTAGTGGCGAGTCTCCCGCTTGGCCGGGAACGGCTCTGATAGACTGTCTGTGGATAAAGGCTTGCGCCGGCAGTATACCGGTGGGTTTTTTGGCTTGGTATTTTTTCTGCCCGATTCTGCCCGAAAGTATCACGGGCGGGCAAAACTTATTCGACCTTGAAAGAGAAGAAACATGACCTTAATGATTACTGCCCAGACTCAATCATTGCAGGCGATTGAGAAACTCAATGAACTGAGTGGCGAAAGTGTGAAGCTGTGCATGCAATGCGCCACCTGTACCGGTATGTGTCCCATGGCCCAGGAGATGGATTTCAGTCCTCGCAAGGTGATGCACATGGCCCAATTCGGTCTGGTGGAGAGATTGGCGGGTATCAATAGCTTCTGGAAGTGTGCGTCGTGCCACGCCTGTTCGGTGAAATGTCCGAGGGGGATCGATATCGCCAAAGTCATGGAGGCCCTGCGGCAGCAGGTATTGCGCAAGAGCCATAATTATATTGAGCCGTCTCAGCTTCCGCCGGCACTCATTGCCGAGATGCCGCAGATAGCCCTGGTTGCCGGATTTAGAAAATTCACCTGTTAAGGAGAGCAATGAAGATCAGTTACTACCCAGGCTGTACCTTGAAGACCAAAGCCAAGAACCTGGACAGGGCGGCGATTGCCTCTCTGGAGGCTCTGGGTGTCGAGGTGAAAGAAATCGACCGATGGAATTGTTGCGGGGCGGTACACTCCCTGACCGCCGATGATTTGATCCATCAGGTTGGGCCGGTGCGCAATCTGGTGCGCGCCAAGGAACAGGGGGCAGACAAATTGGTGACCCTGTGTTCGATGTGCTACAACACCCTGGCGCGGGCCAACCAGATCATGAAAAACGATGCGGTGAAAAGAGACACCATCAATCGTTTCATGGATGAGGAAATCGATTATGCCGGTGAGGTTGAGGTCGTCCATTATCTGACCTTTCTGCAGGAGGCCATCGGCTGGGATGCTCTGCGGGCAAGGGTCAAGGTGCCCCTCACCGACCTGCGGGTTGCTCCCTACTACGGGTGCACCCTACACCGGCCGGCAGAGGTCGGTATCGAACCTTTCGGCAATTTTAATTTGATGACCGGGATGCTTGAGGCCCTTGGCGCGACGGTGCTGCCCTTTGCCGCCGCTGATAAATGCTGCGGATCCTACCAGGTGCTTGGGACGGCGGCCGGGACCAACAGCGCCGCCGCGGCAATTCTCAATCTCGCAGCCGGGGCCGGCATCGAGGCCTTGGCCACCAGCTGCCCGCTTTGTGAGTATAATCTTGGCAAGCAACAACCGCAGATGCTGGCAGGGGGGCGGATCGGCAAAAACATTCCGACCTACTACTTCAGCCAGCTGCTGGCGGTGGCCCTGGGGCTTGATGAAAAACTCTGCCACTTCGAGCTGAACGACCAGGTCAGTATCGAACTGTTGCAGAGCAAAAAATGTCTGGCCGCAGCGTGAGCAAAGAGGCCGGGATTTCCGCAGGAAACGCAAATTATCGAGCATTATTGGAGATATGAATCATGTGTGAAGCAGACCAGAAAACAACGAAAAAGACTCCCAGAGTAGCAACCGGGGACAGGGCCATTCTGCCGGAAGGTGCCAAGGCCATACCAGTCTATATCATGGGCAAAAGGTACGAGGTGCCGGAAACCCTCACCATCATGAAGGCCATGGAGTTTGCCGGCTTTAAATTCCTGCGCGGTGCCGGCTGTCGCGGCGGCATCTGCGGCGCCTGTCCGACGGTATACCGGATGGCCGGTGACTATAAGCTGCACTTCGGGCTCGCCT
Organism: Desulforhopalus sp.; assembly: GCA_030247675.1. Lineage (NCBI taxonomy): Bacteria > Pseudomonadati > Thermodesulfobacteriota > Desulfobulbia > Desulfobulbales > Desulfocapsaceae > Desulforhopalus > Desulforhopalus sp. The sequence continues at coordinate 132,498 of JAOTRX010000006.1, forward strand.
GCCAGACCGTGGTGGCAGCGGATATGTATCTTGCCCAGATCCCCTTTTACCCCGCCAACCGCGCCAGCTACAACATTAACGAGATCGGCGGCCTGCCCGAGGCAATTCATGCCCTGTATCCCGAGCTGTTTCGCTGTGTTGCCTGCAACCAGTGCACCAAGGCCTGCCCCATGGACGTTGATGTCCTCGGTTATATCTCCGCCCTCAAGCAAGGCAATATCGAAAAGGCGGCGCGGCTGTCCTTTGACTGCATCCAGTGTGGATTGTGCGCCAGCCGCTGCATGGGAGAAATTCCCCAATACCAGATAGCCCAACTGGCCCGGCGGGTCTATGGCAAATATATCCTGCCCCAGGCGGAACATCTGAAAGCGAGGGTTGAAGCCATTGAAAGCGGCAAATATGAAACCATGCTCAGTGAATTGGCGGCGGCAAGCAAAGAGGAACTGCAAAAGCAATATGTGGAGCGGGAGAGGGAACCCGATTTCGCCGAGAGAGGTTCCTGGCAGCCGAAAGAAACTCGCTACCTATAATGAATTACCATCGATCCTCTGCTTGGATTAAGGAGATATAACAATGGCATACACACCAGAATTACAAGAACTGATTAAAAAAGTCGAGGCGACCCGTCCGGCGCGGGTGGCCATGGCCAAACGCAATGAAAACTATCCGGCCCTCTCCATGCAGGAGCGGGAGGAGGTCCTGTCGAAATTCCATCCTGATTATCAAGAAAGCGGCAAGCGTAAGGTGGCGGTTGGTCCGAATAAAGGTGACATTTATCAGGAAGGCGTCGCCGCCCTGCTCGAGTCGAAATCGATGGTCCGGCCCGACAAGGTTGACCTGACCAAGATCGATTTTGATACCGACGTCCTCGTTCTCGGCGGCGGTGGAGCAGGCACCTCGGCGGCGATCATGGCGGCCGATGGCGGCTGCAAGGTCATCATTGCCACCAAGCTGCGTCACGGTGATTCCAACACCATCATGGCCGAAGGCGGCATCCAGGCGGCAACCCACGAATGCGACTCGCCGTATTACCACTTCATGGATACCATCGGCGGCGGCCATTTTGCCAATCAGCGTGACCTGGTAGCGGCCCTGGCTAACGATGCGCCGCTGTCCATCGCCTGGCTGGAGAGCCTGGGGATGATCTTCAATAAGTACGAAGACGGCCGTACGGTTGTTCGCCACTGCGGCGGCTCGTCGCGCAAGAGACTGCAGTCGTCGGGCGATATGACTGGCGCCGAGATCATGCGGGTGGTACGCGACGAGGTCCGTAACCGGGGCGAGCAAATCACCACCCTCGAATTCAGTCCGGCGGTTGAACTGCTCCTTGACAAGGACGGCAAATGCGGCGGTGCCATCCTCTTCAACATGGAGACCAAAGAGTTCTCCATAGTCCGGGCGAAGGCGGTCATCATCTCCACCGGCGGCTTCGGTCGTCTGCATATCAAAGGTTTCGCCACTACCAACCATTATGGTGCCACCATGGACGGCGTGGTTATGGCCTATCGCGCCGGCGTCGGCAACAAGGATCTGCATTCCACCCAGTATCATCCGACCGGGGTTGCCTATCCGGAGCAGAACGTCGGCCTGCTCATTACCGAAAAAGTCCGCGGCCTTGGCGCCCACGTCCTCAATATCGACGGCGAGCAGTTCTGCTTCCCACTCGAACCCCGCGATGTTGAATCGGCGGAGCTGATCTGCGAGGCAATGGAGAAAGGCAAGGGGATCATCACCCCGACCGGACGGGTTGGCCTTTGGCTTGATTCGCCGATGATCGAGGAATTGCACGGTCCGGGCACTGTGAAGAAAGAACTGCCGGCCAAGTTCATCCAGTTTGAGCGGCATGGTATCGATATCAGCAAGGAGCCGATGCTCGTGTATCCAACCCTGCATTACCAGAACGGTGGTATCAATATCAACGGCAATACCGAGACCGTCGTGCCGGGACTGTATGCGGCCGGCGAGGCGATCGGTGGGGTGCATGGCGAGAACCGGTTGATGGGCAACAGCCTGCAGGATATCATTACCTTTGGCCGCCGTGCCGGCAAGAATGCCGCAGCCTACGTCAAGGCGGGCGTCGAGCTCAAGGCCTTAACCCTTGATCATGTGGTCAAGTTTGAGAAAGAGCTTGCCGATGCCGGAATTGACAATCCGGCGGTGGCGCCGATCCTTCTCCCCGATTACTCAACCGATGAGGTTGCTGAACGTCGTTGGCCGGAGGCGAAGACGGTTGTGGAGACCATCCGCTAAACTGCGTATTAACAGAACGGGGCAGAACGGGTTTTTCCTGCCCGCCAATCAACCGCTGGGGCCGTTCAAGGCCGCAGCGGTTTTTTGTTTTTCAGGTACCCTCCTCAAGCGGGCAGAGGGCTTTATAAAAATGGGCAATGGAATTACGACAGATTCTGTGGTAAACATGTCAGCTTGGGAAACGGGAGATCGACTTCATTTTGTGGTTTTCTGCAAAACAGGGGAGCTGGATGAAAAGCAATTTTATTACCACTGTTTACGGGCCGGCCACTCCGGGAATCATTAAGGTCTTGGCGCAGGCCACCCGCGGCTTGGGCGGAGAGTGGTTGACCAGCAAGCTCATCCGACTTGATGGGCAATTTGCCGCGATAATGAACGTTGTTGTTGCTCAGGACCAGGAAAGTGCCCTGAAGTCGAATTTGGAAGCGAGATTCCCTTCCCTGAGTTTTGTATACGCCCCGGTTAATCCTGCTCCTCGGGAGAAGACCAAAACCATCAAGCTCGTCGTTGATTGTATTGACAGACGCGGGTTGACCGGTGACCTGAGCAGCATTCTCGCCAATCTTGATATCGGGGTAGAAGACATGGAATGCAAGCGGTTCGCCATGGATGGTATTGACGACACCGTTTTTTCGGCGCGATTGACCCTTTCGGTTCCCCTTGATGCGGACAGCGAGATTATCGCTGAGGAGATCGAAACTTTGTCGGAGGACGTGCGGGTAAATATCCTCTGACAAGGCGTTAAAAGAACCTAGGCTTGTCGGAGGTTTTACAAGGAAAAGGGGCGGTACCGAAAATTCGGTGCCGCCCCTTTTTTATGTCATTTTTACATCAAGCGTTACCTGCAGCGGCTACCTCTGTTCAGCTCAGTTCTTCGCAGAGCGCCCGGTGCAGGGAGCGCTGGGCCTGGACAAAATGGTCGCGAAGCACCGTAAACTGCATATTGGTCTGCCTGGTGGTCTGGGATACCGAGAGAATGTTGATGCCTTCATCGGCCAGGGCTTGCGCGGCCCTGGCGAGTATGCCGGGTTTGGCTATATTCGAGCCGATGGCACAGACGATGGCAACGTTTTTGGTGGTGACGACCTCGAAGTGTTTGCGCATATCTTCGACCAGGGATTGCGAGCAGTCCTTTTCGGCGATAATGACGTCAATGGTGTTGGCGTTGGTCGCCTTGTTGATATAGCTGACGTTGTGATCCTGCAGGATCTTCATGATTCGCATATCAAAACCGACCTCGCCGACCATCCGGGTGTCATGAATTTCCAGGCAGGTTACCGTTTTTGAGCCGGTTACGATTTCCGTCTTGGATTGCGGGCAGATATAGTCCTTGGTTATCAAGGTGCCGCTGTGACTGGGGTCAAAGGCATTCATTACTCGAATGGATATCCCGGCAACTTCCAGCGGTTTTGAGGCCTTGGGATGGATGGCTTCCATGCCGACATCGGCCAGCTGATCGGCGACATCAAAGTTGGTATTGCCGACTGGATGCACCTTGCCTTCACCGATGATTACCGGATCCCCCGAACAGAGGTGGTATTCCTTGTGGATCACCGCCTCACTGGCGCCAAGCAGGCAGGCGATTTTTGAAAAGGTCACCTCTGAATAGCCGCGGTCAAACTCCCGCATAATCCCTTCCGTACCCTTGGTGTAGCCGGTGGCGACGCAGATGGTCGTGGTTGGATCGAGTTTTGCGAAGGTGTGGCGAATGCGCTCATCAATGGTCCGCTCGCGCCGTTCCTGCCAGCCGCTCAGATCGACGAAGGTGGCGTTGTATCCGAGGTTTTGCAAAATATTGGCGCTGTTGAAGGCGCTGTGCATCTCACCGATCGAGGCAAGCAACTCCCGAGCGGCCAGGAGGACTTCGTTGCGATTGACGTAACCGGAGGAAATGACGTTGTCCATGCTCTTTAAGATATTGACGGCGAAGGAGATGCGTTCGCAGACAAATTGGTCGGCAATCGCAATGTTGAGGCCGATACTCTCAAAGTTGCGGTTCATTTCACAAAGCCGGTTCTGCAGGCTGATCATCGCCGGTTCGTACTCGGCATTTTGCTGAAAGCTCTGGTAGATTCCCGGTTGACCGGTCTTTTTATGTTCGAGTAGTTCGTTGGTGACTCCGGAATAGGCGGAAACCACGTAGATTCTGTTATAAATGTCATTTTTGTCTTTAAGGATGACGTTTTTCAACACCTCCCCGAACCGGGACATGGTGGTGCCACCGATTTTTTCAATTCGAAGCCTGCTTGCAGCCATTATATTTCACCGAGTGATTAGAGCCCAGCCGCCGATTCCGAGCAAAATGCACAATGAATTCAAGGTAAACACTCATGTGCGGAACAATACATCAAAGGCGCCTGTATCCTATCGCAAAGATTTTCCGCCTGCAACTGATTTCCTGATGGAATGGAAGTGGCGGCAATCGGCCTGTTTTTTCCTTTAGGTAGCATGGAGTAAGACTCTAAGTCCTTGTCAAAAAAACATTTTAAAGATTGGGTATTAAATAATCAGGTTAATTTTTGCCGGCTTCTAAACTTTCGGTCTTAGTCAACCGATACAGACTGGAGCGTGTTTTTTGTTGCATATGTCAAGGATGACTGCACCACGCTCTCCATCCCACAACACCAGCCAGGGAGGGCCGGCTCATGAGAATTGCTGATTCCGCAATCCAGCTGTATTCGAAAAACACCGCATTTGCATCTTATCAAAAACGTGAATCCCTGACCGTTTGGCACAATGGTGGGGAGCCGAGAGTCACTGGGGCAAACGGCCGAAGGGGGCGGGAGCTTGATCCAGACAAAGAGATACATCGTCTGGCCGACAAGGTATCCCTGTCTTCACCAGCTGCGGTAAAAAAACGTGAGGTGCAGCCCGCCGAGCTTGAGATCCCCGAAGAACAGGAGATGATGAGCGATCTCAATCTGCGTATTCTCCAGGCGCTTTTTGAAAAACTCACTGGCCGGAAGTTTCAGACCATCGATCCGCTGAAGGTGTCCGGAGCTGTCGTCGAAAATGCCCCGGTGGTTGCGGGTTCTGAAGGGACCGAGGCAGTGGCACCACCGGAAAACAGCAGTGCCGGGTACGGGCTGGTGTACGAGTATCACGAATCCCAATATGAATATGAGAAGATCGAGTTTGCCGCAGCGGGGGTCATTACCACAACTGATGGCCGGACTATCGATTTCTCGGCAAGTCTCAGCATGAGCCGGGAATTTTACAGCGAACAAAATATCAATATCCGTGCCGGAGACGCTCTGAAGGATCCGCTGGTGGTCAATTTTTCCGGCACCGCCGCCCAGCTGACCGAGCGGAATTTTGCCTTTGATATCGATGTCGATGGCAGCGCCGAGCAAATAGCCTTTGTGTCCCCCGGCAGCGGTTTTCTCGCTCTCGACAAAAATAGTGACGGGATGATCAATGACGGTAGCGAACTCTTCGGTACCGCTTCCGGTAACGGTTTTGCCGATCTCAGCGCCTACGACGCCGACGGCAATAATTGGATTGACGAAAATGATGCGATCTATGAAAGCCTGCGTATCTGGTCACGTAACAGCAGCGGCGAAGAGCAGCTGCTGGCCCTTGGCCAGGTCGGCATCGGCGCCCTGTATCTCGGTCATATCGAAACGGCCTTTTCCGTCAAGGACGCGGAGAATGCACTGCTTGGCCAGGTGCGGGAGACCGGGCTGGCACTGCTGGAGAGCGGCCAGGCCGTCACTATGCAGCAGATCGATCTGGTCGCATAGGCGCTGCTTGCCCATCCATCAGGCCATTTTTGCCAACGGTTCAGCCGGAACAGAGCACTTCCTGTTGTTTTAGTTTCACCTGCTTGCGGCGAGGGTTTCTCGCCGTCGCCACGGTTTGCCGAAGATCTCCAGTCGCACGGAAATGCCGTGGCAGCGAGGTACCATTCATGGTAAATACCCTCCATGGTTGCAACCGTTGCGGAAATCAATCGGCAACGAGCTTGCCTCTTGCAAACCCATGGACTTCTTTAGACTCAAACTCTCGCTTTTCCTCCTGCTAGCGACAATCGCTTTTGGTACTTCCGGATATGTTCTGGTTGAGGGCATGCATTTATTTGATGCCTTTTACATGACTATCATAACCATCAGCAGCGTCGGCTTCATGGAGGTGCAGCCCCTCTCCAACTCCGGCAGAGGAATCACTATCGTTATCATTATCCTGGGCATCAGCCTTTTGACCTATACCCTTGGGCAGGTTGCCCGTATCTTTGTGGAAGGTGAGCTTAGGAGAGTTCTCGGGAGAAGAAAATTGGAAAAACAGATTGCCAAGTTGCAGGACCACTATATTATTTGCGGCTACGGCCGGATAGGCCAGGTCATTGTCAAGGAACTCAAGACTGCAAGGATACCCCTGGTGGTGATCGAGCAGGATCCGGCAAGCATTGAGATCCTGGAAGATGAAGGTGTACTCTATCTCAATATGGATGCCACCTCCGACGAGGCCTTGAATGCCGCCGGCCTCGCCCGTGCCAGAGGCTTGGTGACGGCGGTCAGTTCCGATGCCGACAACGTCTTTATTGCCCTTTCCGCCAAGGGCTTGCGCCCGGACATCTTCATCCTCGCCCGGGCCTCGGATGTGCAGAACGAAAACAAACTGCTGCGGGCCGGGGCCTCACGGGTGGTTTGTCCGTACCAGATGGGCGGGCGGCGGATGGCGGAGATCCTTCACAAACCGACGGTGGTTGATTTTCTTGATCAGACGATGATGCATACCGAACTCGGCCTGCAGATGGAGGAGGCAATCATCGGCAAGGGGTCGCCGATCATCGGCAAGACCTTGGTCAGCAGTAATCTCCGCCAGGATTTTGGCGTTATCATCGTCGCTATCAAAAGGGTTACCGGTGAGATGATTTTCAATCCGGGACCCGGCGAGATCTTTAACGCCAACGATGTCATTGTTGCCATCGGCAAAAAGGCGGAATTGCGACGGATGTCCCAGGTCGTCTACTGATCCTTTTTCAGCTACGCTCTCATCCTCTTCCGGCCGAATATCCTTCCTGGGAGTTTTTTTATAAAGTATCATCTGCAGGCAAGGCTTGTTTTCGAATATTCGCCGTACCGAAGGAGGAAATACCTTATGGTAATGTCGAACGGGACACCGCCTGACAAGGAAGTCCTTGGTCCACCAGCTCCCGGCATTGGCTGTTTGCCCCCTCGGCGGTATAGAAGGCCCCGACATAAAGAAAAAAGCTTTCTTCCACTGTGCCAAGAACATACGGAACAACTCCGGTTGCTGCAGTCTTTTTATAGGTTGCGGCGAGTTCTTCCTTGTTGCTAAAGATTCCGATACGGGCGGCATATGGGGTTTTTTTGACAGATTTTCCGGTGAGATGGTGTTTGACAAGGGCGCTTTTTGCCTCGGCCTCGGTCGCAAAGGCCCCGGTAAAGAGCCGGTATTTATCTCCTTCGTCATCAAGCGAGACCTTCACCCAATAACAGGTCAGGCCTTTTTTCTTGTAGAAGGATATTGCCTGTTGGGCATTGGAATGTTTAGAGAGGGTTTCGAGGAGGATGGAAAATGGGTGGTTGCCTGCAGAGAGGTGTACCATTTCCATACCATTTTTCTCTTCGGCCTGGGTCTTTTTCACCGGTTTTTGTTGCGGTACGGCCTCCGGTTGTTTTCGTGGTGCCCGCTTCACCTGGGTGGAGTAGGGGTCAACCATCTGGTTTTCCTCAGTCTCACCGGTATCGGTGAGGAGGCCGATTAAAACTGGTGGTTGCCGGTCAGCGGGAGTGTCAGGTGCTGCCTGGTGCGGCACGGTGTCCGGAGCGGCGGCAGCGCTGGCCACCTGCTGAGGATCCATGGGGGCAAGGGCAGTTTCCGGTGTAGCAGCAGATTTCGGTTTATCTTCTATAGATATTGACGGTTCAACAGGCACTGTCGGTGTTGCGGCGGGAAGGGCACGTTCCAGGTCTTGTGGTGGGGAAAGCACTGCGACAGGCGTTTTTTCAGCTGGAGCAGCAGGCTTTATCTGCGGCACCGGTAATACCGGAGCCGTCGGGGCTCTGAAGACGATCACCGCGAAAAGTACAACGGCGAGGATCGAGAAGATAAGTATTGCAGCAAAAAGTTTCTTCATCTGTTTTCTTCTTCACAAATAGAGGACATACGGGTGAATCTGATTTAAGAGCCTTTCTTTACCATGGGTTTACGGGACGATCAAGTTGTGCATTACTGGGTTTTTCCGGACCTCCCCGCCGCCCGTCATTCCTGTTGACATGGTTTATTGAAAACTTGTATCTTATCGCCTCGGATTTTCAACATTCGCAGACCATTTTTGGAGGTACTATTTATCATGTGGCAAAATATAACTGCAGCACCCGCCGATTCTATCCTTGGCTTGACCGATGCGTTCAGAAAGGATCCAAACCCAAAGAAGGTCAATCTGGGCGTAGGGGTATATAAGGATGAGGCCGGCAAGACGCCGATACTGGATTGCGTCAAAGCGGCCGAAAAACTCCTGCTTGACCAGGAAAGTACGAAAAGCTATCTGCCGATTTCCGGCGATCCACTGTATGCCACCGAGGTTCAGAAACTGATTTTCGGTGAGGGCAGCGAGGTTATCTCCTCCGGCAGGGCGGTGACCGCCCACGCCCCAGGCGGCACCGGTGCCCTGCGGGTGGGCGGCGACCTGCTGAAGAAATTTTATCCCAATGCCAAGGTATGGATCAGCAAGCCGACATGGGCCAATCATAAGGGCGTTTTTACCACCTCCGGATTTCCCCTCGCCGAGTACGCCTACTACAATGCCGGCACCAAGTCCCTCGATTTTCAGGGGATGATCGCAGATCTGCAGACCGTTCCCGCCGGGGATATTGTGTTGCTGCACGCCTGCTGCCATAACCCGAGTGGCGTTGACCTGAACGCCGAACAGTGGCAAAAGGTAGCGGCAATCAGCGCCGAAAAGGGCTGGGTGCCCTTTATGGACTTTGCCTATCAGGGCTTTGGTGAAGGTCTTGAGGCCGACCGCGCGGGCATTGAGGCCTTTGCCGCCACCGGTGTTGATTTTTGCATCTCCAGCTCCTACTCGAAGAATTTCGGTCTCTACAACGAGCGTACCGGCGCCATCACCATCGTCACGCCAAACGCCGCGGAGGCAGCGGTGGCGATGAGCCATCTGAAGGCCACCATTCGGGTCATCTACTCCAATCCGCCGGCCCACGGCGGGCTGGTTGTCGCCACCATTCTTTCCACACCGCAGCTGCGGGAGCAGTGGCTTGCCGAACTGGCCGGGATGCGCAACCGCATCAAGGCGATGCGCGTTGCCCTGGTTGAGGGGTTGACCGCCCGGGGCGTCAAAGGCGACTTCTCCTCGATCACCAGCCAGCGCGGCATGTTTTCCTTCAGCGGTTTGTCCGATGAAGTTGTCCAGTGGTTGCGGGCCAATAAGAGCATCTACGTAGTAGCCGGGGGCCGGATCAATCTGGCCGGTCTCACTGAGGCCAATATCGGCTATGTCTGCGACGCCATCGCCGAGGCAACGCGAAGCTGATACTGATTGGCGCACCTGTTTCGTAACCAAGGGCAACCAGGAAGCTGGTTGCCCTTTCTCTTTTTCAGGTTTCTTCCGATAGTTGGTTGTTATGTGGGGCAGCACAATAATTCGATATTATCGAATTATTGTGCTGTAATTATCTATTTGTTCTAAGAAACTTCTCTTGGTATGCTCATCCCTTCAGGCTGCCCATCGACAGTTGCAACCATTCTAAATACTTTAAAAGGAGACGAAATTAGATCATGGCCAGGTTATGGAAGAGATTTACCCCGATTTTTATGTTGCTTATCGCCTTTGCCCTCATTGAAGGTGGACTAACCACCGATTACGCCGATGCCCGCTCCAAATCGGGCGGGAAGTCCTTCAGTTCAAGCCCCAGCAAGACTCCGGCCAGCACACCGGCAACGGCACCTGCCGCCGGTGGCGGCTTTGGTCGTGGCCTGATGGGCGGTCTTCTCGGTGGCGCCATCGGCGGAATGCTCTTTGGCTCGATGTTTGGCGGCGGCGGCTCCGGTATGGGAATCCTCCCTTTGCTGATTCTCGGCGGTGTTGGATTCTTTCTCTACCGAAAATTTGCCAAGGCCAGGCAAGGTGCCGGCAATGCGACGCCAAGTCAATATAGCCGGCAGGGAGTTCAGGTACCAAACATCCTGAGTGGCGGGGCTGGTAGTTATTCTCAGCCGCCACCGCCTCCGGTTATCGGCGAAAACCTGGTAGACGATGGCCTTCGGCAGATCAAGGAGAGCGACAGGAATTTTGATCCGACCTATTTCACCGAAGTGGCCTCGGATGTCTTCTTCCAGGTGCAGGCGGGATGGATGCGGCGGGATCTCCAGTCCTATCGGCATCTTCTCGGTGAGCAGTTGGCCCGGGAGTATGAAGAGCAATTTGTCGACATGCGCAGTAAGGGCCATATCAACAAGTTGGAGTCCATTGCCATTCGTGGGGTGGAGATCGTTCAGGCGGGTAGCGACGGCCGCGAAGATTTCGTCACTGTGCTGTTTACCGCCAACCTTCTCGATTATACGGTTGACGACAAGACAGGCCAACTCGTCTCCGGCAGCATGACCGAGCCGGTGAAATTCAAAGAAGAGTGGACTTGGGCAAGAGCTACCGGCACCCAGAATTGGAAGCTTGAAGGCATAGAAGAGAGTTGAGAGTCATCGCCGGCACAAGGCATCTTTCGTGCTCTTGTGCCGGCGGTAATACACCTAAGCTAATTCCTGCTCGGTGCGACTGATGATCTCCTCCTGATGTTCGCGGTCGAGATCGACGAAGTAATCGCTGTAGCCTGCCACTCGGACCAGCAGGTTGCGGTATTCGTCGGGATGCTCCTGGGCGGTGCGCAGGGTCTTGCTGTCGACGACGTTGAACTGGATATGGTGGCCGCCGAGGGTGAAGTAGGTGCGGACCAGGCCGGCGAGCTTGTCGAGATCCTGGTCGGTGGCGAGCACGCTCGGCAAAAAGCGCTGGTTGAGCAGGGTGCCGCCCGATTTCAGCTGGTCCATCTTGCTCAGTGATTTGATGACCGCTGTTGGCCCCTGCCGATCAGCACCGTGTGAGGGCGAGGTGCCATCCGATTCCGGCAGACCGGCAAACCGGCCATTGGCCGAGGCGCCGAGCATCTTGCCGAAATAGACATGGCAGGTGGTGGACAGCATGTTCAGATGGTAGGCCGTGCCCTTGGTATTCTGTTTGCCGTCGATGGCGGCGAACAAGGATTCGTATACCCGCTGCATAATTGTGTCGGCCCGGTCGTCGTCATTACCGAAAAACGGGGTCTTGTTGCGGAGTTTCAACCGCAGAGCCTCATCATTTTGAAAATTGTTTCGCAGGGCGCTGAGCAGTCTGGCCATGGGCAGGCTGCCGTCGTCAAAGACATGGGTCTTGATCGCCGACAGGCTGTCGGTCACCGTGCCGATGCCGCAGCACTGGATGTAGTTGGTGTTGTAACGCGGCCCGCCGTCATAGTAATCCCGGCCATTTTCGATACAGTCATGGATGACCACCGACAGGAAGGGGGCGGGTGAATATTTGCTGTACATCCGCTCGATGTAGTTGTTGACCCGGACCTTCAGATCGACGACGTATTGGAGCTGGCGGGTGAATGCCTGGTACAGCTCGTCAAAGGTCGTGAAGGTGGCCGGGTCGCCGGTGGCGATGGTTATCATCTTGCCAGTCAACTGGTCGAGGCCGTTATTGAGGGTAACCTCTAAGATCTTCGGGACGTTCAGGTATCCGGTGAGGATATAGGCCTCCTTGCCGAAGGCGCCGGTCTCGATGCAGCCGCTGGTGCCGCCCTCCCGGGCATCCTCAACCGTCTTGCCAACCCGCACCTGCTCCATGACCACCGCGTCGCTATTGAACACCGACGGATAGCCGTAGCCCTTGCGAATGACCCTGGTCGCGGCCTTGAGGAAGCGGTCCGGGGTTTTGCTGCTGATATGGACGCTCGGCTGCGGTTGCAGAAGGTGCAGTTCGTCGGAGACCTCCAGACAGATATAAGACACCTCGTTACAGGCATCGGCGCCTGACCGGTTCAGGCCGCCGAGATTGATTTGGGTGAAATCGTTGTAGGTGCCGCTTTCCTTGGCGGTGACCCCGACCTTTGGCGGTGCCGTATGATTATTGACCTTGATCCACAGGCAGCTGATCAGTTCCTTGGCCTGGTCGCGGGTGAGAATTCCCTCGGCTAGATCCCTTTCATAGAACGGCTGGAGGTGCTGGTCGATATGGCCGGGGGTCATGGCGTCCCAGCCATTTAGTTCAGTGATGGTGCCGAGGTGGACGAACCAGTACATCTGCAGGGCCTCGTACAGGGTGCGCGGTTTTTCGGCGGGGACCCGCCGGCATATCGCCGCGATGCGGCGCAGCTCGTCGCGGCGCTCCGGGTCCTTTTCGGCCGCGGCCATGGTCTCGGCAAGGTCGGCGTGGCGGTTTGCAAAGACAATGACCGCATCGCAGGCGATATCCATGGCCCGCAGCTGTTCAGCCTTGTCGGCTGCCGCCGGATCGCCTTCGAAATCGAGGCGGCGCAGCCGATCGGCGATCTTTGCCTTAAAATCAACCATGCCCATGCTATAAATGGTGCCGTCCAGGGCGGTGTGGCCAGGCGCCCGCTGCTCCATAAACTCGGTGAACAGGCCTGCTTCATAGGCAACGCGCCATTCGGCGGGGACGTCCTGGAAGATGCGGTCGCGCATCGAGCGGCCCTGCCAATAGGGGATGACCTCTTCTTCGTAGCGGCGGATGTCTTCATCCGTCACCCGGTAGCTGGCCATGGCCCGGGAGTTGAGAATGCGCAGATCCTCGGCGCTGTGGCAGGTCAGTTCCGGAAAGGTCGGCACTACCTTTGGTCCTGGGCCGCGCTCGCCGACCAGCAGTTCGCCTTCGCCAATATGGATGGTCTTGTGGCTGCAGAGATGGTGAAAGCATTTGGCCCGCAGCACCGGCAGGGAGTATTTGCCGTTATTTTCCTTGTAAAAGGCGGTCTCAAGAAGGGCCCGCTCTATGGAGATTGATGGCTGCGCGGCAAAACTTTCTTGCCGCAGTTTTTGTATCCTGCTGTTCATTCTATCCTCCGATACTGACGTCATCAGTGAAATTTCTCAGTGAATATGCAATAGCATCAATGTGCTCTCGGTCCGGGGCGGTGAAGGTCTCCCCTTTATAAACCCGGCCGAGTTTGCGGTATTTGGCGGTAGCCGAAGGATGGTAGGGCAGGATGTCGATGCCCTGCACCCCAGGGCAGGCAGCGACAAAGGCGCCCATTGCCGCGATATTTTCGGTACCGTCATTGATGCCCTGGATGAGGGGCAGGCGCACCCTGACCGCGTGTCCCGCCTGATACAGTTCCTTGAGATTTGCGAGAATCAGGTCATTGGCGACGCCGGTCAACCGTTTGTGGATTGTGCTGTCCATATGTTTGATATCGTATAAAAAGAGCTCGGTGTGCCGGGCGATATCGAGCAGGGTTGTCGTTGGCGCGAAGCCGCTGGTATCGACGACCCGGTGGATGCCCAGATGGCCGCAGGCCTGCAGCAAGGCGAGGAGGGCCTCCGGCTGGCATAGTGGCTCACCGCCTGAGCAGGTTATACCGCCACCGCTTTGGTCAAAAAACGGCAGATCCTTGGATATTTCAGCAACGATCTCGGCGATGCTCATCTTCTTGCCGGTGGACTCGTGGGCAAGGGCCGGGCAGATCGCCACACAGGAAGCGCAGGAGGCACAGACATCTTGAGCGCGATTGATGCCCTGGGTGGTGTGGTGCAGAGCCCTTTCCGGGCAGTGGTTGACACATTCGCCGCAGCCGACGCATTTTTCCGCCAGGAAAAGGATTTTGGCGTCGAAATCAATTCCCTCCGGATTATGGCACCAATGGCAGGCGAGCGGACAACCCTTGAAAAAGATGGTCGTTCGAATGTTCGGGCCATCGTGCAGGGCATAGCGTTTGATGGCAAAGATGTTGGCAAAAACGGTCTTCATCGGGTTATTTAACAATAAATCTCATTCCTGTACAAGGCAAATACTTGCGGCCGGCGAGAATTACAAGGAATACTCAGACGGCAAGGCCAATAAAAATGGGCGACAAAATAAATGTATACTATATATGTATGCAATATTGGCATCTTCGCCAAGGAAAATAATTGAGCTGACAGAGAACTTGAAGAAATGGTAAAGTCCTAGCAAGAAGGGGGCACAGTCGAGCAAAATGACTGCAGCTAATGATCGGTTGAGCAACTTGTCAGCTCACATGAAACGCATGCCCTTGCGGTGTGCCAAGAGTTGTATTTTTAAATGAAAAACGGAGATAACAATATGAAATTGCTGGTACTCCTGGGCAGTCCCCGCAAAGGCAACAGCGAGACCCTGGCCCGCACGGTAGCCGGGGCGATTGAGGCGGGCGGCGGAACCGTTGAATACAAGCGGTTGAACGAGCTAAGTATCAGGCCGTGTCAGGCTTGCGGCGGCTGCGAAAAAACCGGCAGCTGTGTCATCAAGGACGACATGACGGAGATCTACCAGGCGGCCGACGAGGCTGACCGGATACTCCTCGTCAGCCCGGTCTATTTCTACGCCTTGTCGGCCCAGGCGAAGATCTGCGGTGACCGGTTTCAGGCACGCTGGTCGCGGAAATATCTGCTGAAAGAGAGGTTTCGTCAGGGTGAGGGCCGCAAGGGCTATCTTCTTTCCACCTCGGCTACCAAAGGACCGAAGATTTTTGACTGCAGCATTCTGACCGCCAGATATATCTTTGATGCCATGGACGTCCAATATGGCGGCGAGTTTCTCGTCAAGGGCGTCGATACCCGCAAGGCGGTCCTTGGCTTACCGGATGAAATTGCCAAAGCGGAACAGTTTGGTAGGGATATGCTTGCCGGTAAAGCCTGATTTTCGGTGAACCCTCTGCTCAGCCACGTCCCTGGCGCCGATATAGTTATTTATTTTCAGGGCTAAGTCTGCTATGTATGGACGCGCGTTTTCGGGCGTGGCAGGTACCGGATCCTCGATGCTGCGGGGTTTGGCCGACTGTGCGCGCTTTTTGCCAAATTTTGATATGTTGTAACAATGAACAGGGATTTCAACCAACTCCAGTCGACCCAGTTTGACCTCGTCATTGTCGGCGGCGGGATTCACGGTGCCGTCCTCGCCTATGAAGCAGTGCGGGCTGGCTACCGGGTGGCCCTTTTGGAAAAAGGCGATTTCGGCCATTCCACCTCGGCCAATAGCCTGAAAATTATCCACGGCGGTATCCGCTATCTGCAGCACGGTGATCTGCCGCGAATGCGCGAATCGATAGTTTCCCGGCGCCAGATGATGGCCCTGGCACCGCACCTCGTCAAACCGCTCCGTTGCCTGATGCCCACCTATGGTCACGGCATCAAAGGGCGGGAGATGATGCGCCTTGCCTTTGCTATCTATGATCTGATTGCCTTTGATCGCAATAAGGGTCTGCCGCCCGAAAACCATCTGCCCTGCGGTTCGTCGGTTCCCCGTGATGCGGTGAAATGGATCGTCCCCGGTATCGCTGAGGCCGGACTGACTGGCGGGGCGATCTGGCATGATGCCATCGTTGTCGACAGTGAGCGGCTGGTTCTCGAATATCTGAAGGAAGCGGCGCGTTATGGAGCGGCCACCTTCAATTATGTCGAGGCCACCGATGTTGTCATGGCCGGCAACCAGGTGGCGGCGGTGCAGGTCCGCGATCTGGCGAGCGGTAGGGAGTTCAGGGTCGGCTGCCAGACGGTGGTCAACGCCACCGGTCCATGGCTGGAAGGACTCGGTGGCGGGCAGGCAGGGAAAGGCCGTCAGCTGTGGGCGACCGCCGTCAATATTGTCGTGAAGAAACAGCTCTTTCAGGACTATGCGGTAGGGCTTGAGGGTTACACCGAGTTCACCGACAAGGACGCCCTGATTAAGCGCGGCAAACGCCTGTTCTTTTTTGTGCCCTGGCAGGGCAGATATACCATGATCGGCACGACCTACACCCCCTATCATGGTACGGCCGACGGCTTTTCCCTGGCGCGGGAGGAGGTGGCGAAGGTCCTGGAGGATATCAACAAGATCTATCCGCACGGCCACCTTGGCATGGATGATGTGTCGTTTTATCATGCCGGCCTCCTGCCCATCAAAGAGAGCGACGACAGCGGCGCCGATTCGGTGCAGCTTGACAAGTCGTCGCTGATCATCGATCATGGCCCACAGGATGGCCGGTACGGTCTTTTTTCCATCAAGGGGGTCAAGTACACCACGGCCCCGGACATCGCCGGGAAGATGGTCGGAATTCTCTCAGGCAACCGGTGGCTGGGCAAAAGAAAGAAGGGCAGCTATGTCGCCGTGCCGCCGCGCAACCTCGATTTTGGGCCGGCGATCAGCCAGCTCGGCTGGGGGTTCGAGGTGATCAAGAAACATCTCAGCCTCCGGTATGGAACAAGGTGGCGCGAGGTCTTTGGTTATATCGCCAAAAACTACCCCAAAAGCGGCAACGGCGGGGCGCTGTGGATATCCGATGAACCGGCCCTTCTCGCCTGCGAGCTGCAGTACTTTATCCACGAGGAGATGGCCCTGCACCTGGCCGACGTCGTGTTCAGACGAACCAACCTCGCTGCCGCCGAATGCCCGTCCCGGGAGTTTCTCTTTCTGGTGGCAGGGGCAATGGCGGCGGAGTTGGGGTGGGATGCCGAGGAGCAGCAGCGGCAGATCGATGATGTGCAAAAGGTCTTTGCAATACTTCAGAATAGAGGCAGACAGCAATGTTTTTAGAAACCGCCGATATAGAAACGGCGACGGCCGAATACGCAGCACGCTTCAGCGGTGCGGCGGGCGAATACTTCCTTGCCATGCAGGCGGAGATAACCCTTAATCTTCTCGGGGATTTACCCGGAGCGCGGGTTCTCGATGTCGGCGGCGGGCATGCCCAGCTGGCCGAGCCGCTGATACAACATGGCTATACGGTGACGGTTACCGGCAGTGCCGACAGTTGCCGGACACGCCTTGACGAAAGACTTGCCCCGGGGTCGTTCACCTATCAGACCTGCGACTCCCTGGCCTTGCCCTACGCCGATCGTTCCTTTGACGTGGTCATGGCCTTCCGGCTTCTTCCCCATGTCAGCAGATGGCGGGAAATTATCGCCGAACTGAGCCGAGTAGCTGACAAATGCGTGATCTTTGATTATCCTGACCGGCGATCGACGAACATTCTTTATGAACTGCTTTTCAATATGAAGAAGAAAATGGAAGGCAATACCCGGCCCTTCACCCTTTTTTCCAGGGCCGAGATTGCCGCTGCAACCGCCGAGAACGGCTTTGGCCCACCGGTTTTTCGACCGGAGTTTTTTCTGCCCATGGTGCTGCACCGTAAGCTCGGCAATAAAAATCTGTCAATGGGTCTGGAGCGCTGTTTTCAGCTTACCGGCATTACCCGATTGTTCGGTTCGCCAATAATTTTCAGGAGTAACCGCGAGAGATAATGTTTTATCCGTCCGAGTTTTTTTCCTGAGGAGTACAATTTTGTCAGAGACCACACCCGCAACACGCAACATACTGATACTTTCCCCCCAGCCGTTTTTCCAGAATCGGGGAACGCCGATTGCTGTAAGGATACTTGCGCAGGAGCTTGCCCTGCTCGGCCACAGCGTCCATCTACTTGTATATCATGAAGGGGAGGACATCGATATCCCCGGGGTAGTCTTGCACCGGATTCCCAAAATATGGGGGGTAAATAATATCCCGCCATCGCTGTCCTGGAAAAAACTGCTGTGTGATGTCTTCATGTTCTTTAAGGCTATTCAGCTGCATCGCCGCTATCGCTATGAGATTATTCATGCTGTCGAGGAATCGGCCTTCATGGCCCTGGTGATGAAAAAGATCTTCGGCACCCCCTATATCTACGATATGGATTCCTCCCTGGCCGCCCAGGTTATCGAGAAGTTTTCCTTTCTCCGGCCCCTGCGGCGACTCCTGGAATTCTTCGAGAGGCTGGTCATCAATGAGAGCTTTGGCGTGGTGGCGGTGTGTAAGGCCCTGGAGGATATCGCCCTGGCCTGTTCCTCCGATAAACTCGTGGTCCGTCTTGAAGATGTCAGCCTTCTGGAAACAACGGCCTGCGCCGATGAGTTGCTGCGGCAACGCTATAATATCTCCGGGCCGATAATGCTTTATGTGGGGAATCTTGAAAAATACCAAGGTATTGACCTTCTTCTGGAGGGCTTTCAGCTGGCCCTGCAACAGGGTTGCCAAGGCAATGTGGTGATCATCGGCGGCACGGAACAGACCATCGCTGCCTATAAAAAATATGCCGAGGAACTGGATATTCTCAACCACACCTATTTTTGCGGACCACGACCGGTTGCCCTCCTCGGGTACTATCTGGCCCAGGCCGATATCCTGCTATCGCCGAGGATTCAGGGCGACAACACCCCGATGAAACTGTATTC
Source organism: Desulforhopalus sp. (assembly GCA_030247675.1). Lineage (NCBI taxonomy): Bacteria > Pseudomonadati > Thermodesulfobacteriota > Desulfobulbia > Desulfobulbales > Desulfocapsaceae > Desulforhopalus > Desulforhopalus sp. The sequence goes on from JAOTRX010000006.1 coordinate 151,203, forward strand.
CTACCTCGATTCGGGCAAGGTGGTTCTGGCCACTAATCTACCGACCCACACCCAGGTGCTGCAGGAGGCCTTCGCCTGCCTGGTCGAGCCGACCAGGGAAGGCATGGCCGGCGGCATGGTGCGCTTGCTGGGCGATGCGGAATTGCGCGATCAACTCGGCAAGAAGGGTGGCAAGGTTGCCCGGGAAAAGTATTCTCTTGCGGCCTTCAAAGTGAAATTAAAACGGTTTTACCAAGAGGTTTCCAGAGGTTTGCAGGCCATGTACCGCACGGTCCTGGTCGCTATTACCCTCAATTACGAGGTGGAAGCGGTGGTGCTGGAAATCTTTGCGGGCGGCACCCAGCTCTGATTCCATCTACTCTCCAACGCAGGGATTTCTTATTTGTTAGGAATTTATGAAGATACTCGTAACCGGCGGCACCGGATTTACCGGCCACAATCTCAGTAAAAGACTCCTCCAGGACGGTCATCAGGTCAGGTTATTGGTGCGCAACACGGCTCGTGTGGCCCTTGAGCCCCAGCCGGGCCTTGAGGTTTATGAAGGGGATATCAGAGACCGGGAAGCGGTTAACAGGGCGGTAGAAGGCGTTGCCAAGGTCTTCAACATCGCCGCGATGTTTCGCACGGCGGGTTCGGTTGACAAGGATTATCACGATATCCATGTCGTGGGCACCCGGCATCTTCTGGAGGCGGCGGTGAAAAACCGCGTCGAACGTTTTGTCCACTGCAGTACTGTTGGGGTGCACGGCGACATTAAAGTGCCGCCGGCAAACGAGGAGGCACCCTATGCCCCTGCTGATATCTACCAACGGACGAAACTTGAAGGGGAGCTGATGGCCCGTGAGTTTGCCGTAAAGAACGGTCTTGCTCTGTCAGTGGTCCGGCCGACGGCCATCTACGGACCTGGTGATTTACGGCTTCTCAAGCTCTTTAAGCTGGCGGTCAAAAAAATTACCCCGGTCATCGGCACCGGCAAAATCTTCTACCACATGGTCTATATCGACGATCTGGTGCAGGGCTTCATCCTTGCCTCGGAAAGGCCGGAGGCGATCGGCGAGGCCTTCATCATCGGCGGCGATGAGAACATGATTCTCGACGATCTGCTTTCGACCATCGCCCGGATAACCGGCAGCCCGGATGTCAAGGTGCATATTCCGGCCCTGCCCTTTCAATTGATCGGCTCACTTTGTGAGAAGATCTGTATCCCCCTGGGAATTAATCCGCCCATCTACCGGCGTCGCGTCGATTTCTTCACCAAGAGCCGCTCCTTTGATATCTCCAAGGCCAAAAGACTGCTCGGTTACACCCCGAAATATGGTCTGCAGGAGGGACTGCGCCGGACCGCTTTATGGTATCAAGAACAAGGGGTGTTGTAGTTTTCCGGCATTTTCCTGTCGCGTCCCGCGATCCTTGGCAGGTAAAAAAAGAAAAATGACTTCATTGCCTTGTGGATGGTCAAAGAAGCCGTTTATAATAGTTTGAAAGCCGCGGCAAAATTTCTGCTTTCCCCGGATTGCCGATAATCGGCGTTCTGCCAAGGTCTGAAAAAGAGCTACCAAACTATGGATGTATTTGTTGCACGACAGCCGATCTTCCGGGCCGACAAAAAATTATTTGCCTACGAATTGCTTTTTCGCACTGGTATGTCCAATGCCTTCCCAGGAATCGATGGCGAGACGGCGACCTCAAGCCTTTTGTCCAGCTCGTTTTTTACGGTGGGGATTGAGCATATCTCCGGCGGCAAGGTGGTGTTCATCAATTTTACCGAAGAGCTGCTGGTGCGGGGAACGCCGTCAATGTTTCCAAGAGAGCAGGTCATCGTTGAAGTGCTTGAGGAAGTTCAGCCCACCGAGGCGGTCATCGCCGCCTGTCAAGAGCTGGTGCAAAAAGGGTATACGCTTGCCCTCGATGATTTTGTTTTTCACAATGATCTTCGTCCCTTGTTGGAGATTACCAAGATCATCAAGATCGACTTCCGTCTTACGCCAATCGGTGAAATTGCCGAAATATTATCGCAATTAAGCCAATATAACTGTGAGTTTCTGGCGGAAAAGATTGAGACCCACGAGGAATTCATGGAGGCCAAGGCACTCGGCTTCAGCTATTTTCAAGGCTACTTCTTTGCCAAACCGGAGATACTGAAAAACAAGGATATCTCGCCGTCGCAGATGACGATCATGCAGCTCATCTGTGAGGTCAACCGGGCGGAGTTTCATGTCAAGAAAATGGAACAATTGATCAATCAGGATGTGTCGATATCCTACAAGCTGGTCAATTATCTCAACTCTGCCTATTTTGGCAGGCGCCACCCGGTGTCGTCCATCCAGCAGGCCATTGCCTACCTCGGCGAGCGGGGGCTGCGAATGTTCATTTCGCTTATTGCCACCAGCCGACTGGTTGATAATAAGCCCGATGAATTGTTGAAGATCTCGGCGATTCGGGCAAAATTTCTTGAGCAAATCGCTATCGACTTGAATATGGACAGCGGCGAGTTCTTTATGCTCGGGCTCTTTTCCCTGCTGGACGCCATGCTCGACAATTCCATGGAGCATCTCGTCGGTCAGTTACCCCTGCAGGCCCATGTCAACCAGGCTCTGGTGATGAAGACCGGCAGACTCGCGCCCTATCTGCGCCTTGTCGAATATTATGAGACCTGCGACTGGACGGCACTTGATGAACAGCTTGCTCAGCTGCATATTGACCCGGAGAAAATCCAGAACTACTATATCAATGCAGTGCGGTTGGCGGACTTCTTCTAAAACCCCATCAGGGGACAGGTACCTCAGATACTTCCATGCATCTTGCAGCTGGCTTTTTCCGCGTTATCGTTTGTTTATCTTTTCTTACCCTTGCCCCGTCGGCTATGGCTCTTGAGATGGGTGGCGGGTATTCCAGGCAATTGCTTAATAACACTGCTATTGAGCAATATGAGATGGTGGTCCGTCAGCCGCTGGCCTATAAAGCTGAGTTGAGTGGCTGGTCTGATCAAACGAAGCGTATGCCCTTGCGCATGGTATTCGGCGGGGAACTGCGGATTTCCTCAGTGGTCGAGATGGCTATGGCGGTAATCCGGGAAGCGGATACCGCCCATCCGGCGGTCGGCAAATTCACCATTATGCCGCAGCTGGTTCTCAGGCCGCATAACAGGCTCCATTGGTTTTTTGGACTGGGAGCCGGTCTTATGGGCGGGGATACGGCATTTACCGAGCATGATCTCGGCGGCAATTTCTTCCTGGCCTCCAAGATCGGAACGCGCCTCCTTCTTGGCGATAACTGGGGCAGTGAACTTGTCTACTATCATCAATCCAATGGCGGAATCTACGACCACAACGCCAGCCTCAATATGTGCCAATTCGCTCTTTTCTACAGATTTTAACCCCTTCTTGGGTCTTCATGAGCACATGGAATTGCCGGCGGGCGAGGAGGCTAGGCTGTCAGATCCAGCGCCGCTTGCGGAAATACAGCAGCTGGCCGAAGACGACGCACAAGACGACCACCACGACAATGGCAAAGGCCCAGGGATAATCGGCGCCGGGGATGCCGCCGACATTAATGCCGAGCAGGCCGGTGAGAAAGCTCAAGGGAAGAAAAATTACGGTAACCAGCGACAGGGTGTACATTCGCGAATTCAACTGTTCCGACAGCAGGCTGACCAGCTCTTCCTGGGCAATCAAGGCCCGTTCGTGAATGGAGTCGAGATCCTCGATAATCCTGGTCAGGCTATTGGTGGTTTCGCGCAGGTGCCGGCGATCTCTGGTGCTGATCCAGGAGATGGTTTCCGCCTGGATGCGGGTGAGGGCCTCGCGTTGCGGTGAAAGGTAACGGCGGAGGAGGATGGCCTTGCGGCGGATTGCCGAGATCTGGGTGCGCAGCCCTTTATTGCCGGACTGCACAACCTGCTCTTCCAGCGAGGAGGCCTGATCATCAATGACGTCGATGGCACTCTCGATGTTCGAGGTGAGGAGTTCGGCGAGCACCTCGATAAAGCCACCGCTGGTGGCCGGACCCTGGCCGGCAAGCAGGCTGTCGGCGATTTCGCTGACCGACAACAGGCGGCGCTTGCGGGTGGAGATGATACGCATTTCCTCGGCCCAGATTCGCACCGAGATCATGTCTTCATGGTCCGAGCCCGGGTTGTGGTTGATGCCACGCAGGGTGAGCAGCAGGCCTTTACCGACAGCTATCGACCGGGGTCTGGTTTCTTCACTGAGCAGGGTCCGGGAAACCACCGGGTCAAGCCCACTCCTTTGCTCTATCCAGGACACCGCCCGGTCAGCGTCGTAGGAGAAATGCACCCACAACCGGCCATCGGCCGGTGTCCAGCCTTCTACCTCCTCCCAGGTGAGCGGGCGTCCGCCGCCCTGGCCATCGAGGAGAAACGCGTGAATCAAGCCCTGGTCTTCCATAGTATTATTCAATCACCGCCGGGCGGAGCCGATGGGCAAAAAATTGCTGGGCGGAAAGCGGTGTTTCGCCGGCGGCAGGCTGCCTTCTTTGGTAGCTGCCATCCGGCTGCATGTCCCAGGAAAAGGTATTGTCACTTTCATAAACGGCGAGAATATCTTCCAATTCCGCCTTAATTTTTGGGCTTTCCACGGGCATGATGGTTTCCATTCGTGATTCAAGATTGCGTTTCATCCAGTCGGCCGAACCGATGAGGAAGATCGGGTCGCCGCCGTTTTCAAAACGATAGATCCGGCTATGTTCGAGGAAGCGGCCGACAATGCTGTACACCCGGATGGTCTCCGACAGCCCCGGCACACCGGCCTTCAGGCTGCACAGGCCGCGGATATTCATGGAGATCGGTACCCCGGCCTGACTGGCCAGATAGAGTTCGCGGATGATCTGCCGGTCCTGCAGCTGGTTCATCTTGGTTTTGATCCCCGAAGGCTTACCGGCCTTATGGTTGATAACCTCCTCGCGGATGAGGGCGACGAAGCGATCGCGCATATTGTGCGGGGCAACCAGCAGCAGGTTGTATTCCTGGGCGGCAATGGCCCCGGTCAGCTCGTTGAACAGCCGGCTCACCTCCCAGCCGAGTTTTTCATGGCAGCTGATGATCCCCAGATCGCCATACAATTTCGCCGTTCCGGTGTGGTAATTGCCGGTGCCGATATGGATGTAGCGTTTGATGCCGTCGCTTTCCTCGCGGACGATCATGGCCAGTTTGACATGGGTCTTTAATCCCTCGACGCCATAGACCACGTGGGCCCCGGCCTGTTCGAGGATCTTGCCCCAGGCGATGTTCGGGGCCTCATCGAAACGGGCGGTGATCTCCACCAGGACGGCAACCTGCTTGCCGCGCTGGGCCGCCTCCATCAGGGCCTTGACGATCGGCGATTGGGTGGCGGTGCGGTAGATGGTCAGTTTGATCGCCAGAACCTTCGGGTCGCTGGCGGCGTGCTGCAGCAGGCGGAGGATCGAGGTGTCGAAGTCATGGTAGGGGAGATGGATAAGCAGGTCGCCCCTTTTAATCTCGTTGAAGAAGGCATTGCAGTCATCGGGATGGAGGTTTTGCAGATCCCGGTGGGTTTTCGGCACATGCGGGGCATCGCGAAGGTCGCCCCTGCCGTCGATCTTCAGTTCGAGCAGGTCTTTATAGCCGAGCATGCCGCCGATGGCCATGGTCTGGGTGACATCGATATCCAGTTGTTCTACCAGCCAGGCACGCAGGTCGACGGGGGTATCTTCACTGACCTCAAGGCGGACGATGCCTGCAAATTTCCGGAAATTCAGCTCGGCGGTGACCATGCCGATGATGCTGCCCGGTTCCATGTCCTCGGTCTGCAGTTCATCAAGACGGGCGCGATCCCAGGGGTTGTCTTTGGCCGCCCGGGTAACGCGAAAGTAATAGCAGGCAAAGGCGACTGCCTTTGGGAAGAGGAGGCGCAGGTTATTGGCGATGACCTCCTCAAGGCGGACAAAACCGCGATTGCCGGGCAAGGCCACCCAGCGTTTGCGGTTGGCCGGCACCTTCAGGCGGACAAAACGGGTTCGGTCGTCTTCCTGGGTGATAACGATGGCGATATTCAGACAGAGATTACTGATGAACGGAAAGGGATGGGCAGCGTCAACGGCCAGTGGGGTGAGGATCGGTAAAACGGCATCCTCGAAGTATTTGGTGAGGAATGCTTGATCCTCCTTATCGATGAATGGGTAGGTTTTAAAGTGGATACCTTCCTTGCCAAGGGCCGGCACCAGAACCTTGTCAAACAGGTCGCTGAGGATGCGCGTCTGCCGCAGCAACTCCTCCCAGCAGAGGGCCAGTTCTTCGCAGGGGGTGAGGCCGTCGTAGCTTTGTTTTTCCGGCTTGGTGCGGTTTTTCTGGTGCAGTCCTCCCAGCCTCTTCATAACAAATTCATCGAGGATCATTCCCATGATGCCGGCAAATTTGACCCGCTCCAGGAGTGGCTGGGCCGGGTCTTCGGCGATTTCCAGAACCCTCCGGGCAAAGGCCAGCCAGCTCAATTCCCGGTTGATATAGGCATCCTGGGCATCAACATCGCGTAAGGTGTGGTCGTTCATGGCAGTCGCAGGGGTAACCGAGATACATACCGCTATTCGGTCAGTGATTGTTTGATGAACAAGATGCCCGGGGCCGGCGCCGAAGTCTGCCGAATGAATGCCGCAAGGTTCACCAAGGTGATCAAGCAGGCACCAGGAATCCGTATCCTTGTTGGCATATGGTACCTCAGAAAGAAGACGCTCCGCAAGCACTAGCAGGTCTTGGGCGCGGTTCTTTTTGCACGAATGCGCCATGGAGGATGCGTCAGCTCGCTGGGATTAGATTATACACAAGAAAGTCCTTGCGAAAACCGCTGCGGCAAGCTAGTTCTTTCACCCAGCCAATCGTCGTCACTTTGTTACTTTCAAAAGAAATTAATGCAATGACAAACAAAATACCCTCCCTAGCCGATTTCTCCGCCAATTCCACTACCCCTTCAAGCCGCATGGCCTGGACGATCGCCCTGACCGTCAGTCTGGTTGCCTTTCTCGCGCCAGCCCTGTGGAATGGCTTTGCCCTGGTTTTCTTTGACACCGGCGGGTATGTCCGGCGGGTCTTGGATATTTCCCTGCTCCCCGGCCGGTCACTGTTCTATGGCCTCTTCCTTTACGGATCGTCGTTTGGCTGGTGGTCGTTTTACGGGCCAATTGCCGTGCAGTCGGGGGCCACTCTTTGGCTGGTATATCTCATGCTGCGTTGCCATGGCCTTGCCGTGGGGCCGAAAATGATCGCGTTTTTCTGCGTCGGTCTCAGTCTTGCCACCGGCCTTGCCTGGTCTGCCGGGCAATTGATGCCCGATGCCCTGGTGCCGCTGGTGGTGCTGGCCCTTTGGCTGCTTGGCTTTCGCCTGCAGCAATTGCGGCCCTTTGAACGGGCCGGCTTGACCGTGGTCGCCTTGCTCGGGCTGCTGTCGCATATGTCGGGCATGGCCCTGGCCATTGGCTTGGTGGTGGTCATTCTTGCGGCACGCCTTATTGTGTCGAAACGACGACTTTCTCTGCCGGTAAATTGGCTGCCGCCGCTGGCGGTGGTGATGGCGGGTCTGGTTCTCATGCCAATGCTCCATCTGCTGCTGGTGAACAAGGCGACCTATACCCCCGGCGGGCCAGTGTATATCTTCGGACGGCTGGTACAGGCGGGTATTGCTCAGCGCTGGCTGGCCGAACATTGCCCTGTTCCCGGTATCAAATTATGCGGCCTGCAGAAGCGCATTCCCAAGACCGGCGATGAATTTCTCTGGGGTGGGACATCGCCCTTTAAAGATCTCGGTGAATGGACCGGCACCGCCGATGCCGAGTTGGGGTATCTGGTGAAGATGTGCTTGAAGGCCTATCCGGGGGCGGTTGCCATCACCGCCCTGCAGGCCACCGCCCAGCAGATGTTCATGGTGAAAACCGGTGATCAGCTGGCGGAGGTGCACCATGACACGCGCAATGTCTTCATCAATATTCTGCCAGCGCGTGTCGGCGAGGCCTTCGCCAAGGCACGCCAGCAGCAGGGTGGTGTGACTCAACCGTTCTTTGATGCACTCAACCGCCTCCATGTCCCGGTGGCGCACTTTTCGGTTTTTTGCCTCCTGGTGGTGGCCGGCTGGGGTATGCGGTCCGGACGGCACGACCTGGCGGCGGCGGCGATGTTTGTGCTGATTGCCCTCCTTGGCAATGCCTTTATCTGTGGCGCCCTGTCCAACCCTCACGACCGCTATCAAAGCCGTCTTGCCTGGCTTGGCCCGTTGGTGGTGGGCATGGCGGCGGTCGGATGGTGGCAGTTGCGGGCGAAAACCAGGCTGCCTTGATGGTCGTTATACCAATGAAAAACTGTGGACAACATTTCTTGTCCCGGAATTTTTCTTGACAATTACGTTTGGTTGTTTTACCAAATAAGATAACGTGAGGTGATGATGAACGCAAAAGAGAAGGCCCTGATTGAGGCCAAGGCAAATGTCCTGAAGGCCCTCGGTCACCCGACCCGCCTGTGGATGGCTGAGCAGCTGGCAGCTGGCGAGAAGTGTGTCTGCGAGCTGGTTGATAATATCGATGCCGATTTCTCAACGGTCTCTAAGCACCTCACCGTTCTTAAACAGGCCGGGGTGGTGGTCGACGAAAAGCGCGGCAAACAGGTCTACTACCGGTTGAAGGTTCCCTGTATCCTTCAGCTCATGCCCTGCATTGAGGCGGTGATTCAGGCGACGGCGCAAACCCATATTGATCTCATGAAGTAAATTTTTTTGGCCAAATATTTGGCTATATCGCCAAATGAAGAGAGCGGAGAACGATGAATTGGAAAAATGAATGGAAGATCCTGCTGCTGACCATTGCCGGTTTTGTCGCCTGCTTTTACCTGCCGATCGGCGCCGCTCGCTTTGACACGGCGATACTTGAGGCTTTTCACCTGGTCAAGTGGTATGCCCGGGAGCACGTGCTGCTTTGTCTGGTGCCGGCCTTTTTCATTGCCGGGGCTATAGGGGTCTTTGTCAGCCAGGCCTCGGTGATGAAGTATCTCGGGGCAAAGGCCAACAAGATACTCGCCTACGGGGTTGCCGCGGTTTCCGGGACTATTCTTGCCGTTTGTTCCTGCACCATTCTGCCGCTCTTTGCCGGCATCTATAAGATGGGCGCGGGTCTTGGCCCAGCCTCGGCCTTTCTCTACTCAGGTCCGGCAATAAATGTCCTGGCCATTGTCCTTACCGCCCGCATTCTCGGGCCGGAGATGGGTATTGCCAGGGCGGTGGGGGCTGTCCTGTTCAGTATTATTATCGGGGTGGCGATGGCCTTTATCTTTCGCAAGGAGGAAAAGGCCAAAATGGCCATCCAGATGGCCATGCCGGTCGAGGAGGTAAAACGGCCTCTGTGGCAGACCAGTCTATATTTTGCAGCGATGATCGGCATTCTGGTCTTTGCCAACTGGGGAAAACCGGAGGAGATGACCGGCCTTTGGGGGGAAATTTATACCAATAAGTGGCCAATCACCGCCGGCTTTGCCGCCGCCTTTGCCCTGATGCTGATTCTCTGGTTTAAAATGCCTGCCTGGAAGGTGGCCCTCACCGCCGTGCCGGTGGTTGCCCTTGCTGCCCTGCTTCCCGACCAGCCTCTTCTCGCCTTCACCGCCGGCTTTATTGGCCTGTCGGTCTTTACCAGTACAGACCAAGGAGAGACCGGTTCCTGGTTTGCCTCTTCTTGGACCTTTGCCAAACAAATTCTGCCTCTTCTCTTGTTCGGGGTGTTGATCGCCGGTTTCCTCCTCGGACGGGTCGGCCACGAAGGAGTGATCCCCGCCGGGTGGGTGGCGGGGGCGGTCGGAGGTAATAGTCTCGCCGCCAATCTCTTTGCGTCTTTTGCCGGGGCCTTTATGTACTTTGCCACCCTGACTGAGGTACCCATTCTGCAAGGTCTGATGGCCAATGGTATGGGCAAAGGTCCGGCCCTTGCCCTGCTGCTCGCCGGTCCGGCCCTCAGTCTGCCGAGCATGCTGGTCATCAATACCGTGCTCGGCCTCAAAAAAACCGTGACCTTTGTCGGCCTGGTCATTGTCATGGCAACCATCAGCGGTATGCTCTTTGGCTATTTTTTCTAACATTATTGGAGGAAACAATGAAAATTCATGTTCTTGGACCGGGCTGCGCCAAATGCAGCCAACTTGCCGATGGTGTTGTCGCCGCAGCGGGGGAATTGGGCATCGACATTGAACTGGAGAAGGTCTCCGATTTCAACATGATCATGTCCTTCGGGGTGATGATGACCCCGGGGCTGGTGATTGACGGTGAGGTAAAGGCGGTGGGCAGGGTGCCCTCGCAAGTCGAGTTGAAGGAAATGCTTAAATCAATGAAATAACGAAACATTATAGGAGAAGACTATGATACCGGTACAAGCCCCATGCAGCTGCGGTTGTGGCACCACCAAGTCTGGGCCAAGATTGATATTTTCCTGTTCCGGAGCGGCCGACGTCGGCGAGCTTGCCGACCGCGCGGCGCGTAATCTGACCCGCGAGGGCCTGGGCAAGATGTTTTGCCTGGCCGGGATTGGCGGCAGAGTCAGCGGCATCCTCAAGACCACCGAGGCGGCCACCGCCCTTTTAGCCATCGACGGTTGCCCGCTCGACTGTGCGAAAAAATCTCTGGAGGAGGCTGGATTTGCCAAGGTGCACCATCTTCGCCTCTCCGACCTCGGTTTTGAGAAGGGCCAGACCTTTATAACCGATCAAAATATTGCCAAGGTCATGAAAGAGGCCCTGCGCTATCTCTGAAAAAGGCGGTAACCATGCAAGGTTTTCAAAAAACATATATGGCGCTGTTCCTCGGTCTTCTTGGCCTCCTTATTGGCGCTACTCTCGGCAGTTTCATGGCCCAGGCCGGAGAAGTCCCGCAGCTCCCGGTCCCCGGTAAGGTGACCTTGGTCGACCTCGGGGCCAAGAAATGCGTGCCCTGCAAGATGATGGCACCGATTCTTGAGGCCCTGGAAAAAGACTATAAAGACCGGGCAGCCATCGTCTTTATCGATGTTTGGGACAATCCGGAAGCAGCGGAGAAGTTTGGTATCAGGGTCATTCCCACCCAGATTTTTTATGATGCCGGCGGCAAAGAGATGCTTCGCCATGAAGGTTTCATGAAGAAAGAGGCGATCATTGCCGAGTTGACCAAACTCGGGGTGAAATAGCCCATGGATCAGGTGTTTCTGACGATCAACTCCTGGATGAGCCAAGGCCTGTTGCTCGGTGGCCTTGGCTGCTTTTTCTGGGGGATTGTCAGCGTGCTCTTCAGCCCCTGCCATCTCGCCTCAATTCCCCTGATTATCGGCTATGTCGGGGGACAGAACCATCTTGTCGAGGGACGCCGGGCGACCCTCTATGCGGTGGTCTTTACCAGCGGATTATTCATTACCATAGCGGCCATCGGCCTGATCTGCTCTCTCCTTGGCCGGATGCTCGGGGATATTGGACCATACTGGACCATCGCCATCGGCCTTCTGCTTCTCTATGTCGCCCTTGATATGCTTGGCGTGGCAAGGTGTTCGCTGTCCGGCGGCCTGATGGCCAGGTTGACGGTTAAGGGTCTTCCCGGCGCCTTTATCCTCGGTCTTGCCTACGGAATCCTGTCCGGTTCCTGCACCTTCGGGTTTATTGCGCCAATCCTTGCTGTCATCTCGGTACAGGCCAAACTCTTTACCGGGCTGGTCTTCATTGTGCTATTTGCTATTGGCCACTGCATCCCTATTGTGCTGGCCGGAAGCTCAACCGCCATGGTCAAGACTTTCCTCACCAACAGTTCCTGGCAGCAGGGGAGTCGCGTCTTTAAAAGGCTTTCGGGCTGTCTCATCTTTCTGCTCGGCTGCTATTTTATCCTCCAGCCGTTTCTGCCGGCATAAACGGGTTTGCCCAAGGGACCTGTATCTCACGGAGAGATCGTATGCAACGAAAATTGAAAATTCTCTACCTCTGTACCGGCAATTCCTGTCGCAGCCAGATGGCCGAAGGTTGGACACGGGCCCTGAAGGGCGATAGTATTGAGGCCTATTCGGCGGGGATTGAGGTCCATGGCCTCAATCCGCAGGCGGTAGCGGTAATGGCTGAGGTCGGGGTGGACATCTCCGCCCAGGTCTCAAAGCACCTCGATGCGCTGCGGCACCTGCCCTTTGACGTGGTCATTACCGTCTGCGACCAGGCCCGTGAGACTTGTCCGTTTTTCCCCGGGGCGAAAAGGATGCTGCATGTCGGCTTTGCCGATCCCCCAGCCATGGCCAAAAATCTGGCCGAGGCGGGTGCCGGGGTGGAAGAACAACGTGACTGCTACCGCCGGGTCCGTGACGAGATTCGTGCCTTTGTCTTGACTCTGCCGGATGCCTTGCCAAAAGACCCGCAGGCCGACTTATAAATATCCTCCGGATGGCCGCCGGCCCAACCCTCCCCGTGTGGCCGGCGCGTTGCTTTCTTGCCTCGCCCGCCTTATTATTTTTAGTATATTTCCCAGGTCCCCGCCGGTCGGGGAACAATCACGGCCGAGAAAATCTTCGCTGAAAATGAACCTTTCTTCTTTGCCGGGAGACTAAAGGGTATGCACCGGAGGCATTGATTGGCATTTATCCTCTTTGCTTTGCCTCCCGGCCTGATGTAAAATGAAAAGATGTTCAGATAATCAAGGGGAAGTCTGGTCCGCCGGGAACCGTTTGGGGATGGCCGGTGGCAGGTCGATCGTTTTTCAATACCGGACACGGTATAAGGCCATGGATGATAGGTGGTCGGGGATCGCTTAGTTAATTCAACAACCGCGGAGGGAATCGATGAAAAAGATCATGCTGGCAGCCGCCGTTCTGCTCGTCTTTAACGGGTCAAATGGCTTTGCCGCCTCGACAGTGGAAGGCGTTGCGGCAAACAATGCAGAGGTTTCACAAGCCGCCAATGTGGCGATCGGCGAGGACAACAAGGCAAGTATGGGCTCGCTGAATATAAAGGAATCACAGATCAAGGGTGTGGTCATCAACAACGCCGAGGTTAAACAGGCGGCGAACGTGGCCATCGGCAAGGGCAACACCGCCACCATGGGTTCGACGCAGATCCAGGACTCCACTGTTAAAGGTGCGGTGATCAATACCGCCAACGTCCAGCAGGCGGCCAACGTCGCCATCGGCAAGGATAACACCGCCAATATGGGATCGACCCAGGTGAAGGGCTCGGAGATCAAGGGTGCGGTGATCAACGTCGGCAATGTCAAGCAGGCCGCGAACGTTGCTATCGGTGAGAAGAACACCGCCAACCTCGGTTCGACCCAGGTCGAGGGCTCCAAGGTTCAAGGCGCGGTGATCAATACCGGCAATGTTCAGCAGGCGGCCAACGTGGCGATCGGCAAGGAAAACACCGCCAATCTCAGTTCGACCCAGGTGAAGGGTTCGGAGATTAAAGGGGCCGTGGTCAACGTCGGTAATACCAGTCAGGCGGCGAATGTGGCCATAGGCGAGAAGAATACCGCCAATCTCGGTTCAACGACGGTCGCCGGTTCGAACATCAAGGGCGCGGTGATTAACGTCGGCAATACCACCCAGGCCGCTAACGTGGCGATCGGCAAGGATAATACCGCCAACCTCGGCTCGACCCAGGTGAAGGATTCCGACGTCAAGGGTGCCGTGGTCAATGTCGGCAATACCAGTCAGGCGGCGAATGTGGCCATAGGGGAGAAGAATACCGCCAATCTTGGTTCAACGACGGTAGCCGGCTCCGACATCAAAGGTGCAGTGGTCAATGTTGGTAATACCGCCCAGGCAGCCAACGTCGCCATCGGCAAGGACAATACCGCCAATCTCGGTTCAACCCAGGTGAAGGATTCCACCGTCAAGGGCGCGGTGGTCAATGTCGGTAATACCAGCCAGGCGGCGAATGTGGCCATCGGCGAGAAGAATACCGCCAATCTCGGTTCAACGACGGTAGCCGGCTCCGACATCAAAGGGGCGGTGGTTAACGTTGGTAATACCGCTCAGGCGGCCAACGTGGCGATCGGCAAGGACAATACCGCTAATCTTGGTTCAACCCAGGTGAAGGACTCCACCGTCAAGGGTGCGGTGGTTAACGTTGGTAATACCGCCCAGTCGGCGAACGTGGCCATCGGCCAGGGAAATACCGCCAATCTCGGCTCAACAGAAGTCAAAGGCTCCGACATCAAAGGCGCGGTGGTCAATGTTGGCAATACCGCCCAGGCAGCGAATGTGGCGATCGGCAAGGATAACACCGCCAATCTTGGTTCAACCCAGGTGAAAGACTCCACCGTCAAGGGCGCGGTGGTCAACGTCGGTAATACCGCCCAGTCGGCAAACGTGGCCATTGGTCAGGGCAATACCGCCAACCTCGGCTCGACGGAGATCAAAGGTTCCGACGTCAAAGGCGCCGTGGTTAACGTCGGCAATACCTATGCCGCAGCCAACGTGGCCATCGGCAAGGATAATGCCGCCAATCTCGGTTCGACCCAGGTCAAAGACTCCACCGTCAAGGGCGCGGTCGTCAATGTCGGAAACACCGCCGGCGCCGCCAACGTCGCCATCGGTCAGGGCACCAATGCCAACATGGGGGCAACCCAGATCAAGGGCTCCGAGGTGAAGGGGGCAGTGGTCAACGTTGGTAACACCGCCGGTGCCGCCAACGTCGCTATCGGCAAGAACGCTGACGCCAATATGGGCGCCACCCAGATCCAAGGCTCAAATGTCAAAGGTGCCGTCGTCAATGTCGGCAACACCGCCGGTGCCGCTAACGTCGCCATTGGCCAGAACAGTAGTGCCAATATGGGATCGACCCAGATCAAGGGCTCTGAGGTAAAAGGAGCGGTGGTCAATGTCGGCAATACCGCGGGAGCCGCCAACGTCGCCATCGGCAAAGGCACCAGCGCCAATATGAGTTCGGTGCAGGTCAAAGACAGCACGGTGAAAGGTGCGATCGTTAACCAGGGTAATGTCGGCGCTGCCGCCAACGTCGCCATCGGCAAGAACAGCGATGCCAACATGGCCTCGGTGCAGGTCAAGAACAGCACCCTCAAGGGCGCGGCGGTCAATCAGGCGAACATCGGCGCTGCCGCTAACGTCGCCATTGGCAGCAACAGCAATGCCAATATGGGGGCGATTCAGATCAAGGATGGCTCGTTGAAAGGTGCGGCAGTCAACCAGGCCAACGTCGGCGCTGCCGCAAACGTCGCCCTTGGCAAGGGGGCGAGTGCCAATATGGGCTCTATCCAGGTGAAGGATTCCAACGTCGGCGGCGGTATTGTCAACGCCGGCACAGTGGGTCTCTCGGCCAACGTGGCCATCGGCTCCGGGTCGACCTCAAACAGCATGTCGGTCAGTTCCGATTAATCATCGCCGGCGGCGGCAGCCTTTTTCGCCATGAGCCGCCGCTACCGACT
Source organism: Desulforhopalus sp. (assembly GCA_030247675.1). Classification (NCBI taxonomy): domain Bacteria; kingdom Pseudomonadati; phylum Thermodesulfobacteriota; class Desulfobulbia; order Desulfobulbales; family Desulfocapsaceae; genus Desulforhopalus; species Desulforhopalus sp. The sequence continues at coordinate 166,580 of JAOTRX010000006.1, forward strand.
ACCCCACTCTTTGATCCCGGCGGAGACCACTCTCCGCCGGGATCTCCATCCCACAAAGGGCCGGGCTTGGGCACAACCAGGACCGGCTTCCTCTTCCATCAATTGTGAAATCGCCCGCAGATTAAGGGTCAATCTCAGGCCGGTATACGGTTTTTCCCGGCGCGCCTCAATACTCTGCACAACCGTCGGTAAAAGCACGAAGGCGATCAGATAATGGTGGGTATCCCAGACAAGGCGTCATCGCCGAGGAGCAGGCGATTCGTCCCCTGGTCGACCTGACAGAGGCTCGGTTTGTACATGGGGCCTATCGGTTCGATCGATTCTTGCCCCTGGAAAAGTGCCAAGGCGGGGATGGTGGTTGTCCACCCACAACCTGCTGCCGCAACCGCTTTCCTGGCCGCTGAGCGGCAGGGATTCTTATTATAAAGGTTTATTCTCTGAGCCAAAAATGATAAAGAATGAGGTGGTTGATGTTGTGCAGGATATCCATACGTGAAATTTTTGGTCTTCCGTTTTCCAGGTCATCGAATGCCCCTGATTGTTGATAAACTTGCCTTCACCTATCCCGGCGCAGAACACCCGCTTTTTCAAGATGTGTCGTTTCACATGACGGCACCGGGATTCCATTCGTTTTTCGGCCCTTCAGGGGTGGGTAAGACAACGCTTGCCAGGATCATCACCGGCGACAATAAAAGATCGGCAGGCACGGTCGCAACCGACGGGCTGAACACCCTCCTTTATTCACACAACAAGGAGCGGCTCCCAGGTTGGTCCGGGGTGGGCCGTCATCTGACGCGGGTCATCCCGCCGGCGCTGCATGGAGATATTGACCACCTGGTGGAGATCTTCGGCCTGTCCGACTGCATCGATTCGCGCTTTGACCAGTTGTCCATGGGGCAGCAGAACCGGGTGAACCTGATCCGCTATCTGCTGCAGGACTGCGACCTGCTGATCATGGACGAGGGCCTGGCCAACGTCGATGAGCTTACCCGGGAAAAGATAATTCTTGCCATCAAGGCGATGTTCCCCCGCCGCTATTTCATCTATATTTCCCATAATGTCATAGAGGTAGCCAAGTTCTGCGAATCCATCCTGGTGTTTCGCGGCAAGGGCAAGGCGCCACAGACCAGGATGGTCCACGGCTGCAACATCATGAAAAAAGATGATTATTCGCGCGCGGCCCTCGACGCGACTCTCCTGGAGATCATGAATGCTGCCTAGACGCGTCCTCCAGTTCCTGATCATCTACATGCTGTTCCTCAGCGGCTTGATGGCGCTGAAGTACAGCCTGGCGCTGTCCGATTACGTTATTCCCTCCCCTTCCGGTATCTACCAGACGCTGGTCGCCGAATATCGCGGGTACAGCCTTGCCACCCTGAACACCATGACCGTGGCGGTGATCGGCCAGATCCTTTCGGTGGCCATGGCCTTTATTATCGGCATTACCGGCCGCGAGGCATCCTGGCTCGGCTCGTTCATCAAGGTTGCCGCCTACAATTTTCAGGCCTACCCCATTGTCGCCCTGGCGCCGATTCTTTTTATCCTGCTCGGCGATGGCTTTTTGACCCGCCTCCTGATCGCGGCGATGATCTGTTATTTCCCGGTGCTGCTCTCGGTCTTAGGGATCATGTCAAAACCGGTCGACGATATTGAACACTTCTACCGGGTCACCAGCCGGATGCGCTGGCAGCTGGAGGTGAAGATCCGCACCTTTGAAAACCTGTCGCAGCTGACCACCGTTATCGCCGGCAGTGCCACCCTGGCCATGGCCGGGACCATCGTCGGGGAATTTATCGCCGCCAATGCTGGCATCGGCTACAATATCCGCATCGCCCTCTACCAAAGCGATCTCGGCAAGATTCTCATCGCCCTTTTTCTGATCGGCATCACCATCGCCATCTACCAGGCCCTGCTGGAGTCGCTCGGGGCAGTTATAAAACGGGCCTGGACCGGAAGGTAATCGACCCGGCCCTTGACCGCCAAAAAAGGAGGAATGATGCTCAGCATTGCCAAACGTCACATTCTGTCTGCTTGCGTCCTGCTGGCGATAGCGCTACTCGTTACGACCGGCGTCCAGGCGGGCGATAAGGTCGCTTACCGCCTGAAATGGCTGCGCAATGTCAGCGTCGTCGGCGCCTTATATGCCGAAGACCAGCAGCTGTTTGCAAAGGCCGGGCTTGACGTGGAGGTTAAAGCCGGCGGGCCGGAGCGGGATGCGATCAGGGAATTGGAGCTGGGCTATGCCGACTTCGGTGAGGCCTCCGCCGATCAAGTGCTGCGGGCGCGGGCTAAAGGGGCGCCGGTGGTGGTTATCGCCCAGTTGTTCCAGGTCAACCCGCTGCAGTGGATGTATCGCCCGGAGGAGCTGGGGATAGGAAAGCTTGCCGATCTGCGGGGCAAGGTCATCGGCGTCACCTTTGGCGGCAACGATGAAACCATCATGAATACCCTGCTGGCCGAGGCCGGGCTGGGTAGCTCCGACGTCAAGATCTTTAGTGTCCGCTATGATTATACGCCGTTTTACCGGCGCCAGGTGCAGCTCTGGCCGGTCTACCGCAATGCCCAGGGGCCGATCATCGAGGCGCAGCTGGCCAAGGCGGGGGAAAAAACCGCCTTTTTCAATCCGGCCGACTTCGGGGTGAAGTTCGTCGCCAACTGCGTCGTCACCTCATCGCGTACCGTGGCGGAAAGGCCCGAGCTGGTGAAGCGCTTCCTTGCGGCGCTGCTTGCCGGCTGGCAGCAGGCGCTCGATCCGCAAAATGAAGAGACAGCCACCCAGACCCTGCAAAAATACGATCCGGACACGCCACGCCAGATCCTGCAAGAGCAGCTGCAGATCACCCGCGGGCTGGTTCAGCCGGAGGCTGGCCCGGCCATCGGCACCATCGATAGCAAGGGCTGGGAGCAGACCGAGGGGATCATGCGGGCACAAAAACAGTTGGCCGGAGCGGTTGATCTCAAGGCAGTACTGCGGCCGATTGGCGGTGGGGCCGAATAGGGAAGGCGGCAGTTTCTGCCCTGCCGATCGCTCTACTTTCCTAGCGCTTGCACTGTCCTTGTAAACAGATGATCCAGTATGGTTTCTGCCGCCGCAAGCTCCTTTGCCGAGGAGAAGGCGGAGTCCAATTCCCCGAAAATCCGTTCGTAACGGGATGACGGAATACCGGTGGCCTTGCGAAGGACTCCCGGTCTGGGAAACAGGCCGTTCTCAAGAAAATAATTGCAGGGGCCGGAGCAGTCGTCGCGGCGATACGACCAGGTCAACTTGAGTTCGGCAAATGCCGCAAAGGCCTGGCCGGCTCCGCTCGCCTGTGCGAAATCGGTAAGCTCCAGACCTCGTCCGAGGCGGATTGCGACTTCCTCGAAATAGGCGGAGACCAGGGCATGCTCGGTCACGATCAGGCCATAGACATACCAGTCGTCGATTACCCTGGTGACAATCGCCTGGTAAACGGCAGGCAGTTTTCTGGTGGACGGGCAAAAGTAGGTTTGGCAGGCCTGCTGCCCGTACCAGCTGAAAGATCGATAATCAACGCCCTTGTTACCCGGCGCCGTCGGGTGGAGGAGGCAACCGACACAGCCTGCCGTCTCGCCGACCAGCCCCAGAAAGGGACAGTGATGAAATCCCGGGAAGGGCCGTGACAGCCTGGGCGGTCCTTTGTTTCTTTGCTTGAAACGGTAGAGTTCGTCTTCGGTTCTGGCAACCTGGGCAAAGTCCTCGGTTCGCTTGGCCAGCAGGCTTACAAGCCTTGTCCGGGAAAGGCCGGGTAAATTATAAAGGCCGCAGCAGGCCCCGCAGGATACTGCCCCGCTCACCTGGCAGAGGTAGGTGCTATTGCTGCTGGTATCCATCGCTTTCCTGTCGCGTCCGAGGCGCCGATCAACCGTGCAGCCCGTCAGTACCTTGCCCGCGCACCCGGTGATCTTGTGGGTTCAAGCTACCCTTCGAGGTTGTTACTTTTCTGTAAGATCAAAGCAATATAATTGACGTGGTGTTTCGCGTGCTGGGTCAGGAAGTAGGCCCACTGGTAGACGTTGAGATGCCCGAGGTCGCGAACGCTCATCCGTACCTTGCAGAGATTGCCCTGGCCGTCGGCAACTTTTGCCAAGAGCCGGAGAAGGTGCTGTTCCTGGTCCTGCAATTTCTCCTGGATTTCAGCCGCACTGAGACTGTTTCTTGGAATCATATGCTGTGGCGGATGCCATTCGAATAGCCTCGGTTGGGAAATCTCGTCAAGAGCGTCAAGTTCGCCAACCTCTTTCGAGTAGTCCCGCAACTGGGCACGTTTCAAGGCTTTTGCCACACTTTTTTCCAAGGTGAGCAAGAGGAAGGAACTGGCGAGATAGATGTGTTCGAGATGCTCAAGGATTGTCCAGGCCCCCTCGCAGTGCAGCTTCAAGGCAAGCACGTCGGCAGGTTCGGAACATCTGTCTACTGCGAAGGTGTAGGCTGCGTGCAGGGAATGCTGTATTTTTTCAATTGCTTCTTGAGCTTTCATCGCAGCACTTCTGCCACCTTGGTTGAGATACGGTTCGGTCGGGTGCGGGGTTTTTCTGCCTGATGGGCTCGTTGGGAGATGGGACCATGCGAGGTAGATGCTCGGGATTATAGTAAATTGCTCTTAACGAAGGGTGGTGTCGCCACGAATGGCTATTAACCAGGCAATCTTTATCTGGAGTTCTTCGTCGAACGCAAACATTTGCTGCTTGCCCGCAGAATGTTTTGGTTGGAATTAAGAATGCTATCCAGTGAATTCTCACTGTCTTCAGAATTCCCGGAAATCGGGTGGAGATTAGATTGAAGACAATGGCGTAGCCTGTCCAAAGCCGACGCAGAGAGCTTTTTCACCCGCAGGCAAAGGACCAGATGGAGTTGTTTTGAAGGTCATGTTCTATGCTCCTTCAACCAGTCGCGCAACGCATTGTCGATTCTCGTTTGCCAACCTCGGCCAGTGGCTTTGAAGCTGTTCAGTACATCCGGCGATAAGCGGATGCTGACCGCCTTTTTAGGGTTGTCTGAAACAGGCCGGCCCATCTTCACAAGGAATTCCAGTTCCGGAAATTGGTTTGCCGGCTTCATCTTTTTGATCATTTCGGCAGTCAAAACCGTGCCATCTGCAACTGCCTGTCGAGCAATATCCCGCTCTTCGATAGTCGAGGGGAGTATGGTTTTTTTCTTAAGTTTCGGCATAAATATTTACCTCTCGCTTATTGGCTTTGCGCAGGCTGATAACCCTGACCGACTCACCGCGTGTTGTGAAAACCAAATGATACAACCGAACACCAATATAACCGATAGCGCAAAATCGCGTCTCGCCGTACTCGTGCCGGGAATCAGGCCATACCACAGCACTGTCCCACTCAAAGGTTGCTACTAGGTCAAACGGCAAGTCTCGTTCCATCCTGTTTTTTTCGGATTTCGCCTGGTCGAATTCGATTTCCATGCACATATTGTATATACAAAATGTATGATTGTCAAGTTGATACAGCTGCTATCCATCGTCAGAGTAACGACGGACAGGTGCTGTAAGATTGCGAAAAGAAAAAATAACGACTAGTGCTCGGTGGTAAACCGTGTAGGGTTCGTTTGAGTAATAAATAGATCTGCCACCTCTGTTGCCTTCGGCGAAGCATGCCAGCCTGTGCTTGCCTGTCCATCTCGTACGGGTTCATTGCGGCCACCATGGGCAGGCAGCATCCCTGAGGTTTTCTATTATAACTTTGGCATTAGAAAATTTTTGATTTGGATATCGTGTCCCCCATTTAAGTCTCCCATTTATTTAGATATTAAGACGGTTACTGATAGCCGTGCATCAAAGGTCCAGTGCCAAACGACCATATTGATGAAATTGCAGAACATATTTTTGCACCAATGTCCGGCATTCGGCGAACAACTTAATAGTTGGACAAATGAAGATATTGATTTCATAAATGCTCATTTTTCAACTTTGAAGATTCGACCCATATTTTTTTACAAGGTTTCTATAATGCCGGGTTTGGTTACATACATACATATGAGTACGGGATCCCACCGAACTGACAAAAACCCGGGCAGGCATTGACTGTCACTCTTGATCGAGCACATCTTGGTTCAAATGCTATTGGTGACGGGCTAAAACCCCAACAACCGCAAGGCTGCATTACAGTACCTGGCCTTAAAATCGGACCTGAAGTATTTACCACAGGATTTGAATATTGCGGGAGTGCGCTTTGGGGAATAGTGCTAGGATTATTTGTATCGAAACCATCTGAAATATTTAGTAGCTCACGCTCAATGATGTCTGGAGCGCATCGCACAACGTCGCCACCACTGACATAAACGCACCCAGCTTGAACAAGACGTTTTGCAAGTTGATGTGTCTGGACTTTTGCGTTGCCGACTTGGATCCTGGCATCGTTTGGGCCAGCACGAAACTCAAATTGGTTATCATTTTTTATTGAAACATAAGGTTTGATTTCTATTGGTCGTTCTCCCTTAACTGTGGGTATCGCTTCCTTTTTCAGCCATTTTTTTAAACTAGCCATTGATGGAGTAGAAATAATAGTAATTATCAGAAGAATAATAGGGTAAAGATAATATTTTCTCATATTCGCCTCCGTTTATTCTTGGTAATAGTTTGCCTTAGTTGCCAACAAGTAATTCTGCTGGTCTGAATATTCCATCGAAAGGAATAATATGCAGAAAGATGGCACAATCTTCTAACCCGATTGTTGCCGTACGATAGTGCTACGCTCCATAAATACATAACCGACTAAGGATGTATTTCACAGTGAAATTATCACGTGGAATTAAGAAAATGGACCATCTCTCACCAAGAGGATGACACGGCAACATCTGCCTTGCCTTGCTGTCAGGTTCTCTGTTGATGCATTGAATTTTTTGAGGGGCATCACATCGAGTCCCCGGAGCTGAATTACCACAACATTCTCAACCCAAATCCCACACGCAACTTTGCTTTCCTCGCAATGCTTTCTCTGGAATCGGTCGCTTATTGATACAATATTGGGAACCGTGTTTGCCTGAAGCAGACGAGTTGTATGCTGTCTAGCCTCTTGACCTTCGATGATGTCGCCTTAGGCGAAGCATGCCAGCCTGTATTGCCTCTCCACCGCGTACGGGTTCAGTGCGGCCACCATGTACAGGCTGCATCCCTGCGCTTTTCTATTATAACTTCGGTATCAGAAGACTTTGGTTCGGTTTAGGTATGGTGTCCCCCTTTTTAAAAAAATTGGGCGGTGTCCTTGTGAAATTCCGGTAAAGAAGATAGGCTTCTGGTGTTGTTGCATCGGATGCCAGGAAGTCTTCGGCACAGTGCGTCTGTTGCCGAACTATCTGTTTTTATTAGGTGAAATCAAGGTCGTGTTATGGAAAATCCGGTTGTCACCCTCCTCCAGAAGACAGTCCTTGCCCATGGCGACAAGGCGGCGCTCCTTCAGGACGAAAAGAGTCTTTCGTACAATGAACTTTTCCGCAGCATAAAGAGATATGCCGGGCTCCTGAAGGGCAACGGGCTTGGCGATGGTGATCGTGTGGTGATCGCCATGCCGGACTGCCCGGAGTTTATCTGTGCGTTTCTCGGTTGCCTTTATGCCGGGCTGGTGCCGGTGCCGGTCAATGATTCGCTGGGGAGAAGCCTTTTTGAGTATATCCTCAATGATTCTGAGGCAAAAGCTGTTTTTACCGTGGCCGAATGTGCCGCCTCCCAAACCGAATCGGCGGCGCTGAAACGGCGCTATCTCCTGGGTGATGCCGGTTTCCTAAGCGAGCTGGCAAAGGCCTCTTACACGACTCCTCCCGCGCCATATAGCGAATCGACGATCGGCTATATGCTGTACACATCGGGCAGCACCGGTTTTCCCAAAGGGGTCCCGCATTACGGCAAGAACATTTTGCCGCAGGTCAATCGATACGGGGATGAGGTCCTCCATGTCTCCGCCGATGACGTCCTCTTTTCGGTCAGTAAATTGTTTTTTGCCTACGGTCTGCTGAATACCATCACCTATGCCCTTGGCTACGGGGCGACCTCCATCCTGATGTATGAGAAGCCATATCCAGCCAAGATTAAACAGATTTTAATCGAGAAGCGACCGACCATCCTTTTTGCCGTCCCCTCCGTGCACAGCATGTTGATCGAAGAGGCGGCCGCTGTCCTTCAGGGCGGCAGTGTTCGCCTGGCGGTGTCGGCGGGGGAGACGCTCTCTGCCCCCCTGTGCACGCTCTTCCAGGAGAAAACCGGGGTGGAAATCCTCGACGGCTTCGGATCGACGGAAGTCGGGCATATCGTCCTTTCCAATTTCCCGGGCGAGGTCTCCCCTGGACGGACAGGGCGTCCCGTTCCGCCCTGGCAGGTGAGGTTGTTGGATACGAAGGGGCGGGAGGTTCCTGATGGGCATCCGGGAAGCATCAATCTTTCCGGCCCGATGTTGCTCCCCTACTATTGGAAGGACAGGGGGAAATCTCCGAGCGTCATCGATTGGTTCGATACCGGTGACATGTTCGTGCGGGAGGAGGGTGGCTACAGGTATGTCGGACGCAGCAATGAGATGTTTAAATGCGACGGCAACTGGGTTTCACCGGTACAGGTCGAGAAAATCATTGAGAGCCATCCCGCCATCAAGGAATGCGGGGTGACAGGCAGAAAGCTTGTCGGAACCATACGCCCGTTCGCCTATGTGGTTCTCAACAGCGGCTACACAGGGTCCTTGAGGCTGGAAACGGAACTGACCAATTTTGCGCGAAAAACCCTTGCCCCTTCGATGTGTCCGGTCGGATATATCTTCTGCAAGGCCCTTCCAAGGACGGAGACCGGCAAGGTTCAGCGGTTTAAACTACTGGAAATTCAATAAAAAGGATGCAATTATGACGATCACCAGAGAACACATTCTTGAAATCTTCAGGGCACTCGACATCAATGATGCGATTACCGATGATATGCTTTTTACCGATCAAGGGCTTGATTCCATAGACCTGCCAAGGGCAGCGGCGGCCATCGAGAGAAAGTTCAATGTCGATATGTCCGATGCCAAGGCCGAGGATCTCAAGACCATGAACCTCCTCCTCAGCTATCTCAACAACAAAACCCGCGGATGAGCCCTGGCGGGCTGCAGGCTCAGTGACGCGCTCGACGGGCTTTATCGTCAAGGACGATGTCGAGCAATCGCTTGGCCTTTTTACTGTAGAGGTGGATTTCTGAAAGCGGATTGGTGCCGAGGTGCTTCTGCATGAGGATCCCATCCGAATGAAACCAGTTGGGGAGCAGTCCGCCAAAAAAGTAGCCCTGGTCCTGCAAAAAATCGACGGCATATCCCGACCATGATTCGGCGGCGTTGATAAAGAACTGCATGTTCTCAACGCCGTGTTGTGCGCCGAGACGTTCCATCTGGCCGACCTTGCCTTTGAAGTCGGCGCCTACCCTTGTGACATTGCATCTGCCGGTCTGGGCAAATGGGAAAAATTTCCTGTGCAATTCAGTCTTTGAGGCCTTTGGCGGCCTGTCCTTGGCAATCCGCAGGGTCCTTGTCGGCAGATAATCGCCGAGCAGAAACTCCGCCGCCTGGAAATACGACTGAGGGACATAGACATCTGCCGGGGCAGTAGCAAACGACTTGAACAGCATGGTACAGGTCACCCTGCCCTGGGCGCTTTGCTCTTTTTCGTAGGCGGATGCAGGCATCAATCCCAGCTCGACAGCCATATCCGACATGCCGACTGCCGCCGATAATTTTTGCGTGGCAATATGGTTGCAAACCGCCTCGCCAAAGATTCCTTCCGGCTGCAAACCCTTCACCACCTCTTCCGCCAGATAGATGAAGACCTTATAGGTGGCAAAGGTCTCCCGGTATGACGGCAGCGTCAGGCCCAGGCCGATTTCATAGAGCTTTTGCGAAAAGGGCGAGCTGAGGTACAGCGCGCCATGGGCCACGATATCGCCAGCCGGGGTCCTGGCGACAGCGGAACAGATGGTTCTCTGGCGATTTTCACGGATGATTCTTTCTGGATGATAGAAGGTCCGTATCGGATAATCCGGGCCATAAATGGCATAAAAAAGCCCGGCGATGCCTTCTGCGTCCTCTTCCTTGAAAGCGTCTATGACAAAGGTCTGACCCGGCTCGACACGCGTTTCAGAGAGTTTTTTCCGGATGGCAGCCATACAACTCCTCCTTGTAGGGGAAGGGCAAAATCGGGTGTCTTTATATTGCCCTGAGTATCTTCGTCTCAGGTTCTTTGCGGCCACGCCTCTTATGCCGATGGCCTGGGGTTCTCCATAAACATCGCTGTGCAGGACTCCATTTCGGCGACGATGAAATCGATGATAACCCGCACCCGGGCTATCTGCCGTGAATCGGGATTGACCTGCAGCCAGAAGGTTCTTTCGGCATACAGCTCCGGCAGTACCGACATCAGCGTCGATTCGGAATGCGCCATAAAATACGGCAGCACACCCACCCCGTTATCGGCCAGGATGGCGTATTTCTGCCCGACCAGGGTCGAGCTGCGAAACTGCGGCCGCACACCTGGATGAAACTCGTTGATGAAATTCAGGTCCTGGTCATACAACAGATCGTCGATATAACCGATGGTCCGATGGCCCCGCAGATCGTCCTTGCTTTGTACCGGGGGGCGGCCTTCCAGGTACCTGTGGGTGGCGAACAAACCAAAGCGGTACGCCGAAAGTTTTCTGACAATGATATTTCCAGCCGTCGGCTTTCGTACGGTAATAAGGATGTCTATTTCCCGCCGGGCCAGGCTGTAATACATCGGCACGGCAATCAGTTCGACCTCAAGGGCCGGATGCAGGCGCTGGAAGGCGGCAAAACGCGAGGCCAGAAAGCAGTTGCCAAGGCCATCCGGAGCGCCAATGCGGATGGCGCCGGAAAGCTGGGTGTTCCTGCCGGAGATCTCCGCCTCAAGACCGAAGACCGTCGTTTCCAGCTGTTCCGCGTAAGGAAGCAAGGTTTCCCCGGCCTGGGTAAGCCGGCAGCCTTTCTCCGTCCGGAAAAAGAGCTGCGACTGGAGCGCCGCTTCCAGGGTTGAGAGGCGCCTGGAAACCGTGCTGTGGGTGACTTTTAGTTCTGCCCCGGCCGCCACAAAGGATTGTGTGCGGCAAAGCACCAGAAAAAACCGCATGTCATCCCAGTTAAGCTTCATCCTTGGTCCTTTTAGGTGATTATTTATGCACATCTACTGCGCACAAACAGGCGTAGATTGTTTAATAATATATGGTCTAATTGAGATACGGAAGAAATATTTCTTCGTAAGATACAATCTTCAGAGGAGGAAGATCATGCAACAGAACAAAAAAATAGACAAATACACTGGATCCGAGAAACAGATGGCAATAGAGGCACTGCTGCACCGGGGTCAACAGTTACATTCCCAGGCGATTTTTGAGCTGTTTGCCGGGATATTCGCAAGATTTCACAGGGGCAGGCAAGCTCACGTGCTTTCAATGCCAACCGCCCGGGGAAAAGCAGCGTAATCGAGAGCGGTATTGTGGTCATGGACGATTCGCCACTGCCCGTCCTGCAGCTGAAAAACGTAGGTGAGCCAGGTACTGAATGGCTGGTCCTCGGCCTTGGCACGATAGTCATATTTGACAAGGACCATGGCCATATCCTCGCCGACGACTTTGTGGACAACCGTCCCTTCCCAAATCCAGTTCGGATCCTTGAACCATTGCTCATGCAGCTGAATTGACTCGGAAGGCGTGGTGAAGGCATGGCCATTCTGGACAATTGTATACAGGATGTCGCCGCCGGTGAGGTGCGATTTGAAGGCCTCGATATCCCTGTTGGTGATCGCTGAAAAATGCTGTTGCAGTGCTGTATCAAAGTCAGGCTTCATTGATCCGCCTCCGTTGTAGGGTGTTTGATATTCGCCATCACCGTATATCCTTCTCGCCAACATCTCTTGGGTACGGTGCAGTTCCCTGACGTTGCGCCAGGCGCCGCCCAAGCTCGACACGAATTGCCTCGACAGTTAATAATCCTTCAATCTTCATCAGGAACTCTCCCTAAAGCTGGTGTATTATGTCGTAAAATGTGACGATATAAAAGGTTCATATGTGTATATTCGTCAGTAATTACGACTTAGAGAGTGAATTCTTGTCCCAGATGGAAACGATCATTTTGGCCCTCCAAAAGGGCAGGGGGGTCTGTGGTGCGGACTCGGAACACAACTTGAGGGATGGCGATATGGAATTACGGGATGAGTTGAATGACGTCAAGAAACTCTGGTGGTTGCATGACTCCTACTGGCATGCAACCGCTGTTAGGGAACTGGGTGAGGAACATGCCAATAAGCTCAACCTCTTGGCCAATGAGCTGTTTTTTAGAAGATATACCCTGATGCTTCTCAAGTCCGGTCAGATCAAGAAACCGGAAAATATCGAGGACCTGGTCGCCATCTTTAAAAGGATCTGGACGAACTGCTTTTTTGATGAAATGTATATTCACGAGCCGATAACCATCAAAGGAAACGAGGCAACCTGGACCGGCCAGCAGTGCAATGCCTTTGATTCTCTGCAGGCAGGCAATATGACGGCCGGATATGCCTGCGGATGTCAGGCGCTCCGCAACGGTGTGATGAAAGCACTCCGGCTCGAGCCGGTGCATTCCATCGAGGAAAGCCTGGTCAACGGCGATGAGCGGTGTGTCATCAAGTTTTCTTTCGTGCCGAAAAATTAGCGTTCTTGCCAAGGAGCAATGTGAAGCCAAATCCCGAATATATAAAAGAATTGCAGGCGATTGTCGGAGAGGCGCCGTACCCGAAGCATATGGCCATGACATTGACCGAGATCGATGCCGGCCTGGCGACCATCGAGCTTGAACTGAGTACGGTTCATTTGCAGCCTTTTGGCCTCGTGCACGGCGGAGTCATCGCCACCATGATCGACACGGCGACGTTCTGGGCGGTGTTCATGGGTATTCCCGAGGATGCGGGACTAGTGAACGTCGATCTCAAGCTCAACTATCTCAAGTCTGTCACCACCGGCAGACTACGGGCGGAAGGTCGCAGTATCCGCGAGGGCAAAACCATCTGCTATTCCGAGGCGCGGGTCTACGACGGTCTCGGTTCCCTGATCGCCCATGGCACCTCGACCTTGATGGTCCTGCCCGGCAAGGGACTGCGGGTGAAGAACAGGAAATTTCTCCCTGCGTAATTCTAAAGGCTGCTGGCTAGCCAATCATCAATTATTCCTTGAATATCTATTTGATGACCGATATAGTAGCCATTAGTTGTCTTAATGACTATTATTTTGGTCTTTTCGCCAGGGTTGGCTATGATGAAACAAAGAGCATATTCAAAATACGCAAAAGAAGCCGTTCTTTTGCTCGGTCAGCACATCAAGCTCGGACGCAAAAAGCGCAAATGGTCTGAGCAAAACCTTGCAACTAGGGCCGGCATTTCCAGAGCGACCCTCCAGAAGATAGAGGCCGGTGAAATGTCTCCGTCCATCGGGCTGGTATTCGAAGTCGCCGCCCTGGTTGGCGTCCCCCTGTTCGAGCAGGAGAGCCGGGCTCTTGCAACCAGTATCGAACTGATGCAAAGTAAAATCGCTCTCCTCCCCAAACGGATCAAAAACAACACAAAAGCGGTGGATGATGATTTCTAAACCGCAAAATAAACAAGCATTTGTCTGGATATGGCTTCCCGGAGAAACGCAGCCCGTGGTCGCCGGTAAGCTTGAAGCGGATAACGGCACTATCCATTTCAACTATGGCAAAAGCTATCTTGATCGGGCAGACGACAAGAATCCGGCCATTGCGATTTATGAGCCGGAATTGCCTCTGAGGGCCGGAATTTTACCCCTGCTTGGCGACCTGGAGATGCCGAATTGCATTCGGGATGCCGCGCCTGATGCCTGGGGGCGGCACGTTATCATCAACAAACAATTCGGGCTGAAAGGTCGAGATGCGGATACCGGCAATCTTGATGAGCTCACCTATCTCTTGGAATCGGGGTCCGATCGGATAGGTGCGCTTGATTTTCAGCGATCACCTACCGAGTTCGTTCCAAGAACTCCACATAATGCCACCTTGGAAGAGTTGCTGGAGTCGGCCGATCGGGTTGAGCAAGGTGTTCCATTAACAGCCGAGCTTGATCAGGCGCTCTTCCATGGCAGTTCCATTGGCGGCGCCCGCCCCAAGGCCTTGCTGGAAGATCGGGGCGCCAAGTATATTGCTAAATTTTCGTCCAGCAGTGATCTCTACAGTGTTGTCAAAGCCGAATACCTTGCCATGAGATTGGCTGCAATTGCCGGGCTTACGGTCGCGCCCGTCAAGCTGGCTAAAGCGGCCGCTAAGGATGTTTTGTTGATTGAGCGATTCGACCGTATTGCGCTCGATTCCGGATGGGCACGAAAATCGATGGTTTCTGCCCTGACCCTGTTCGGCTTAGGTGAGATGACGGCACGTTATGCCAGTTATGAAGACCTTGCCGAAATCATTCGACATCGCTTTGCGCAACCGGTAGAAACCCTCAAGGAGCTTTATGGCCGGCTGGTTTTTAATATCCTGTGCGGCAATACCGATGATCACGCCCGCAATCACGCCGCTTTTTGGGATGGGAAAGAGCTGACCTTGACGCCGGCCTATGATATTTGCCCTCAAGGTCGTACCGGCAATGAAGCGACCCAGCAGGCCATGCTCATAACCGGCGAAAACAGGTTCAGTCAGCTCAAAACCTGCCTCGCTGCCGCGCATCATTTCCTGCTTTCCCGGCAGGCGGCCGTGGGGGTAATTGACCGGATCGAGACCGCCATTCGTGACAATTGGCAGAGGGTCTGCGAGGAAGCGGAGCTTAGCCAGGTTGATAAAAACTATCTGTGGGGACGTCAATTTCTCAACCCGTTTTCCATTGAGCGATGACCCGGAAGAATAAGAGATAAGGGAATTGGCCCTATTTCCCGAGGAATTAGATAAACTGTCCCTGGAATTCGTGTCCCTGGAATTCGGTCTGGAATTCCAGTCCTTTTGCTCGGCGTGGGCCGGTTTTGATGTTCAACTGGATGGTTGCAGAAAATCAGGGAAACCATTGTCGCAGGGCAAAGTAAACCAAGGGCAGGAAGATAGCGGGGAGCAAATTGCCGACCCGTATTTTTGTTATATTTAACATATTGAAACCGATAGCCATGATGAGCAGTCCGCCGACAGAGGACATCTGCGCTATTGTTTCCGGCACCAGGAAGTTTTTCATAAATCCTGCGGTTATTGTTATCAGGCCCTGGTAGAGAAACACGGCGGCACTTGAAAACATCACCCCCAGACCCATTGTTGAGGCAAAGATGACGGAGGTCACCCCATCAAGCACCGATTTGGCGAACAAAGTCTGGTGATTGCCGGTTAAACCGCTTTCCAGGGAACCGATAATAGCCATGGAGCCGACGCAAAACACCAAGCTGGCGGTGACGAAACCTTTGGCAAACGATCTCCTGTCACTACTTTTAGCGGCAATTTTGCTTTCAAGGAAGTTGCCGACAGACTGCAGTTTTGTCTCGATCTTCAGGCCTTCGCCGAGCAATGCGCCGATGACCAAGGAAAAAATAACCACCATGAGATCATTGGAAACCAGAGCGTTTTTGATCCCGATAAGCACCACCGAGAGGCCTACGCCGCTGAGAATTATTTCTTTATAATTATCGGCAATCCCCCGGCTGAAGAGAAGTCCTAATACGCTGCCGGCGATGATAGCCAGAGCATTTGCTATTGTGCCCAACATATTCGTTGCCAACCCAAATTAAAAAAAACGAGAAGGAAATTTCACGATACAACCATTGTCCGCACTCCCCCTCAGCAAGAGCGGAGTTATACCATTAGAAGTCAAGATTACAAATTGCGTGTTATTAACTCTTCAAGCTCATAAACTAGCATGCATCCTGCATTGCGAGCATCCTCCTCGTAACTACCATGTTGCCCCAACACTTGCGAGAATACCAATCATCCGCGCATTAGCCTTTCCCACCTGTGGATCACCAATATGCTGAATGATACGGACATAGGATTGGGTAAAGCGCTGCATAAGTAATTCCAGCTCATTCCTGAACTGTATGTGCCGAACTGGGATCCTCTGTTCATACTCAAGTCCTGGATATTTCTTTGAAAGTTGCCTGACTTTTGGGACAAGTTCTTCCATTTTGTCACAAAGCTGATTCATAGCGATAGCTAACTCCAGAGGATTATCGGTATTTTCAGCAACTTTGAGGTATCTTTTCATCGCTGGGATGTAAGGCTTTAACACCACTGCCGCTTCATCGTATTTGTCTGCTGAAAATCCATACCCAGGCAAAAGCCACAGAATTGAAAGTACAAGTAATGCTATGTTTTTTTTCATAAAAAATATCAAAAATAACTACTATTAAGAATGGGGATTGAATGCCAGTTAGACCTCGATTTCTAATTTAACCAAAGGATGTGGTTAACGACAGGAAATTCTATGATATTTTGGACAGTAAACTGAGTTTCTATGAAAGGGGAGATCTCCACAGGCATGCCTTTGTGACGGTTGATAATCAGAACCTGAGGTTTTTGCTGAGTATTTTTAGTTGGTAGCGGCCATAGAAAGTGTTTTCAGGTAGTTCTGGACTCCAGCTTCCGCGGGAGTGATGTTCAGTCAGAACGTATTGTGAATTGACTAACCCACCTATTTGACGTCACCTTTCTCGTTCAATTGCTCCAGCAATCTGTGGCCTTAATCCGAGCCGTATTCTTTCGTCACAGGCCATCCACTTGGTGAATGACAGACAACACTGCTTCGGCAAATTCCTGAGGGGTTTCCTGCGGGGGATTATGGCCGATTCCCCGCAGCACCCGATGCTCATGCCTTCCCGAGAAAAACGGGCGATGGCTTGCTGTGCCACCGGGAGGGAGAACGCCATCGACTTCGCCATCAAGCGTTATAGTTGGCACGGAGATTTTTGGAAGCTGCGTCAGGCGCTGTTCGGTTTCTTCGACTGCAGGATCGCCAGGAACCAGGCCGAAGCGATGCCGATACGAGTGAATCACCACATCGACAAAATCCGGATTGTCAAAGGCCAGGGCCGATTGCTCGAACTCCGCATCGGTGAATTTCCAGGTCGGCGACCACAATCGCCAGAGGAGCTTGCAGAGTTCGCGGCGATTTTTTGTTAACCCGGCTCGGCCTCTCTCGGAGTGAAAATAGTACTGGTACCAGAATCGGTACTCATTTTCCGGTGTTGAGGGCAGGATCGCTCCCGGAATATCCTGGATGTTATAGCCTCCCACCGAAACGAGGCCGAGTATCCGCTCGGGCCACAGGGCCGTCGCGATGCACGCCGCCCGGCCACCCCAGTCAAAACCGGCCACAACCGCCCTGGCGATTTTCAGTGCGTCCATCAGGGCGATGAGATCGTGGGCAAGCACCGCTTGCTGACCGGACCGCGGTGTATCTGCAGAGAGGAAACGGGTAGGCCCGTAGCCGCGAAGATACGGTGTAATCACCCGACAACCATGGCCAACGAGAAGTGGAGTCACTTCATCAAAGGCATGGATATCATAGGGAAAGCCATGCAGAAGGAATACCGGGACCGCGCCTTCGACATTGTTGTCATAGAAAGAAACCTCAAGTTTGTCCGTCGTAATGTGGTGGAGCATGGTCTGCAGACCTCCTTTTACCCTGAATGAGGGCGTGGCAATTGATTGGGAATTTAAAAAATGGCCTGACCTTAGAGAGCGAGGGTATTGTTCCTCTCGTCAAATGTCTTCTGCGCCTCGATGACCGCGTCGTAATGTTCTTCGGCCCAATGCGTCACGATATGCACGGTATCGGACAGCGTCTTGCCCAGGTCGGTGATGGAATACTCGACGGTCACCGGAACCGTCAGAAAGGCCTCCCGCCGAATCAAGCCATCGCGTTCGAGGTTTTTCAAGGTCTGGGAAAGGACCTTCTGGGAGATGCCATCGATTTCCCGGCGCAGTTGATTAAACCGCACCGTTTCCACCCGCAGGCGATTGAGGATCAGCATCGACCACTTATTCGAGATCCGGTCGAGGATCATTCGGCTGGGGCAATTTTTTGCATACACGTCACATTTCATCTGCCAAACTCCTTTATCGGTTACATCAAGGTAACCAGAATACGTTAAAGTGCCTTCTTGCCACCTGATGTATATTTCATATTATATAGCTAATCAACACTAGGTTACATTTAGAAACCTAGGATCATATAATGTACATCAAGGAGTCGGATATGTCAGAAAAAATTTTAGTGACTGGAGCAAGTGGCCAACTCGGCCATCTGGTGATCAATGCCCTGTTGAAAGACCTGCCGGCGCAGCAGATTGTCGCCGGTGCACGGACTGTCGGCAAAGCCGGCGACCTGGCGGCGCGTGGGGTGCAGGTGCGGGAGATCGATTACGAGCGCCCGGAGACTCTCGATGCTGCCCTTGTCGGAATCGATAAGCTCCTCCTCATTTCCTCCAGCGAAATAGGCAGGCGTGCCCCGCAACACAAGGCTGTCATAGAGGCGGCGCGGAAGGCCGGCATCAAACTCCTTGTCTATACCAGTGTCCTGCATGCCGATACCTCGGTCCTTGGGCTTGCCGGGGAGCACCGACAAACCGAGCAGTATCTGGCGGCCTCAGGGGTTCCCGGCGTCATTTTGCGCAACGGCTGGTACACGGAAAATTATGCGGTATCGATTCCGGCGGCAGTTGCCCATGGCGTGTTTCTCGGTAGCGCCGGGGATGGCCGGATTGCCTCGGCGGCGCGGCGGGATTACGCTGAGGCGGCGGCAAGGGTCCTTGTCTCTCGGGAGGAACAGGCCGGAAAGATTTATGAGCTGGCGGGAGATGAGGCCTACACCCTGGCTGAGCTGGCGGCTGAGGTGACTCGCCAGTCCGGCAGGACGCTTGCCTATCAGGACCTGCCTGAGGAGGAGTATCGTAAGGCCCTGATCGATGCCGGACTGCCCGGACCGGTTGCCGTGCTCCTCGCCGATTCCGATGCTCGTGCTGCTGGAGGGGCGCTTTTTGATGACAGCCATACCTTGAGCCGTCTGATCGGGCGGCCGACCACAACCCTTGCCGAGGTGATCGCGGCGGCGCTTGCTTCATAGTTATCGCCAAGAACAAGAGAAAACAGCCGGGCAGTCAACACGTCAAGACAGTGCCCCGTCTCAAGATGGGGCATGTTTGATTCCGTTACGCCGGATTTCAGGTCCGGTAAGATGTCGAGGGCTTGGGGAGGGAGACATGTGGATTACCCAGTGATAGAAGGGTAGCGGGGTTGAAAGAATCTACTTTCTACCACAAGGGCATAAGTTTCGTACGAGCAGACGAGCTGCTCAACTCAGCTTTATCCCACCCCCTCCTCTATCTGGAAATATCCTTCGGAGGTCTCTGTCGCTCAGAGTCCATCCGGTAGCTGATGACCCGAGCCTTGGCCTTTGCTTTTTCCGTATCACATTCGGACGATCAGGCAATAATCAAGGAGGATCAGTCTACCGGTTTTTCGTTCGTCTGCACTATAGTTGACCCATCACTCACTGGGATCTTCTGCGCTGAATAGAGTTCTAAGGAAGCAAGTAACAACCAAACCTTGGAGCCAAAAAAGGAGAAAAAAGAATGCAAAAGAACAAAAAGGTATTGGTTTTGGCCGGGAGTCCCAGAAAAGGGGGAAACTCCGACCTGTTATGCGATCAGTTTCTGCGTGGGGCCGGGGATGCCGGTCATTATGCGGAAAAAATATATGTGACGGACAAGGAGATCAACCCCTGCACCGGCTGTGGAGCGTGTTTTGAAAAGAAAGGCGATTGCGTTCAGGAGGACGATATGGCTGGGATCCTGGATAAAATGGTCGCTGCCGACGTCATCGTCATGGCAACCCCCGTCTATTTTTACTCCATGAACGGGCAGATGAAGACCCTCATCGACCGGACCTGTCCCAGGTATACTGAAATCAGCAACAAGGAAATGTATTTTATCATGACTGCAGCGGTCGAGGGAAAGGAGCTGCTGGAAAGAACCCTGGAAGGCTTCAGAGGTTTTACTTCCTGTCTGAGCGACGCCAAGGAAAAAGGAATGATCTACGGCACGGGAGCCTGGAATGTAGGGGATATCAAAGGGAGCGCGGCGATGATTGAGGCATATGAAATGGGAAAGAACGCGTAGAAGACGGAGAGCACGGTATGAGCACGAATGATATGAGTAAAAGAGTCAAACCATATTGATGAGCACAAGATAATGCGACTTGCAATCCCCTCTCTGGTTCTCTTCATTTATATTGTTGGCAGTTTGATTACCTTCTTTCCTTGCCGCCCTCTGATAAAGGCGGTTGCCAGTATTGCGCTTCTGGTCATAAGCCAGAAATATCTCATTTATGAAAGGCTCGGTGGCTCCTTTATCGCCCCCGATTTACCGGGTCCTGTGCTGCTGGCCCTGGAAATACTCTATGCCGCCATGGTCATCCTGGTCTTTCTGTTGGTACTGAAGGACGGACTGGCGCTCCTGCTCTGGCTGAGCCGCTGGCTGGGGACTTCCTGGCATCTGCCTTTTACCCCTGCGATCCGGGGCATCGGTCTGGCGGTTATCGCCCTGGTCCTCTGCCTCTATGGGACCTGGCAGTCCATCCGCGTTCCGGGTGTCCGCACGGTGGAAATCACTCTGCCGAAATTACCGGTAAGCCTCGATGGATTCTCCATTGTCCAGCTTTCCGATATCCACATCGGACCCTTTCTAAAAGGTGCCTGGCTCCGGGAGGTGGTGGCGAAGACCAACGCCCTGTCGCCAGACCTGGTGGCCGTTACCGGCGATATGATAGATGGTTCTCCGGAGGAGTTGACGGACGACGTGGCGCCCTTTGGGGATCTGCGGGCCAGGTATGGCGTATACGGGATTACCGGTAATCACGAATATTACTTCCGGGTCGAGGAGTGGCTGCCGGTTTTTGCGAAGCTGGGTATCACCATGTTGATGAATGAACACCGGATCCTGGCTGCCGAAGGTGGCGGGGAGCTGGTCATCGCCGGTGTGGCCGACCAGGCCGCACAGCACTATGGCGGGGCAGGCCCGAATGTCACCACAGCTCTTGCCGGTGCGCCGGATGCGGTCAGGGTGCTGCTGGCCCATCGACCCAATGGCATAGCGGGAAGAAACAATGCCGATCTTCAGCTCTCCGGCCACACCCATGGCGGGCACCTGTTTTTTCTCAAATGGCTGATCTCGGCCTTCAACGGCGGGCTGGTGGGTGGCCTGTACGAGGTCGTCGGCACGAAACTCTATGTCAGTCCGGGCACCGGGCTCTGGGCCGGCTTCTCCTGCCGTCTGGCCGTGCCGGCGGAAATTACCCACATTGTTTTACGAGCGCAGGCACACTAATATTTGCTTATTATTGAAAATCCGAAGT
This sequence comes from Desulforhopalus sp., assembly GCA_030247675.1. Taxonomy (NCBI): domain Bacteria; kingdom Pseudomonadati; phylum Thermodesulfobacteriota; class Desulfobulbia; order Desulfobulbales; family Desulfocapsaceae; genus Desulforhopalus; species Desulforhopalus sp. The sequence continues at coordinate 187,943 of JAOTRX010000006.1, forward strand.
TTTTACCGATAGATAAAGAGGACTTTGGCTGTCCTTCGGCACTGCATAGACATACAATCCAAGGTTGATTCGGAGTATCAGGCAAGAATCAAAGAGGATCGATCTACCGCTTTTACTTTCCCGTGATGTAGTATTGATACAAGCTGACTGAGCGGCTTGGTCTGTTCCAAGAAAGCCTAGCCCTTGGCTAGAAACAGAAAGAAGCAACTGAGAAGCCACAATCGATCACAAGGAGATCATCATGAAATTCGAATTCTATAATCCCACCCGCCTCATCTTCGGTGCAGGAAGTCTCTCCCGTCTAGGCGAGGTCGTACGACAAAAGGGCAAGCGTGCCCTGGTAGTCACCGGCGGCGGCAGTGTCAAACGCAACGGCACCTTCGGCCGGGCGGTTGCAAGCCTTGAGGCGGCTGGCGTCACCGTGGTGGAATGCAGCGGCATCGAGCCCAACCCGCGCATCAGTTCGGTGATTCGCGGCGCGCAGATCGCCCGTGACGAGAAGTGCGAGGTCATTGTCGCCCTTGGCGGCGGCAGCACCATGGATGCCTCGAAGGTCATTGCCGCGGCCGTTCATTATGACGGCGATCCCTGGGACATGATTCTGCACGGTCAGGAGAAAGTGTACGTTCCGACGAAGGCCATGCCGGTGATCACCGTGCCGACGCTCGCCGCCACCGGTTCGGAGATGAATTGCGGGGCGGTTATCAGTAATGCCGAGACAACTACCAAGTCGTTTATCATGAACGAATGCCTGTATCCCTTCGCGGCGGTCGTCGATCCCGAACTGACCATGAGCGTGCCCAAGGACCAGACCGCCTACGGGGTCTGTGACCTGATCACCCACGTCACCGAGGGCTATTTCAACGGGGTCGACGGCACGCCGATCCAGGACCGTTTTGCCGAAGGGGTCATCCAGACCGCCATGGAATGGGGCCCGAAGGCGGTGGCCGATGGCAGCAATCTTGAAGCGCGCGCCCAGGTGCAATGGGCCTCGGTGGTTGCCCTGAACGGCTGGGTACAGGTCGGCACCGATGGCGCATTTCCGGTGCACTTTATCGAGCACACCCTGTCCGCCCACCATGATGTCACCCATGGTGCCGGTCTGGCCGTCGTCAATCCGGCCTGGATGCGTTTTGCCGCAAAAGCCCGCCCGGAAAAATTCGCGCAATTCGCCCAGCGCATCTTCGGGTTGCCGGCCGGAAAGAGCGACCTGAGCTGCGCCCTGGAAGGGATCGACCTCTTTGAAAGATTCCTCCGTTCCATTGGCTGCCCGACACGCTTGTCAGAGCTGAATATCGGCGAAGACATGCTTACACGCTATGCCCAGGATACCCTGAAGATTGTAAGCGACGGCAAAGGCAATCTGCCGGGGCGGCCATTGATGAGTGAGGCCGACATCGCCCTGGTGCTGCGCTCGGCCCTGTAATCACTGAGATGCCCATCAACATGTACAGGTAAAAAAGGAGGCCTTATATGTCTGACTCCATTACCCGCCGGACGTTTATCAAAGGCAGCACCGCTTTCGGGGTCAGTTCGATCCTTGGCGGCGGTATTGACGGCTGGATCCACCGGCCGGCACTCGCCGCCGCCACCGCCGATATCGTGGTGGTGCAGGGGGCCGATTATTTCCAGAGCGCTATGCGGGCCGTGGAGCTCCTCGGCGGCATGGGCAGATTCGTCGCCAAAGGTGCGAGGGTGGGATTGTTGATCAATTCGCCCTGGGACAATCCGGGCAGTTACGTGCGGCCGGATATTGTTCTGGCGGTGCTCCGCATGTGCCGGGAAGCCGGAGCGAAGGAAATCGGCGTTTTCAAGGAGCTCAGCAGCAGTTACTGGAAACGCAGTCCCCTGGCCGCGAAGTTCGCTGACGATATCAAGAGTATCACCACTATTGGTGGTGACCATATGGAGGTGGCCATCCCGCGCGGCAAGACGCTGAAAAAGGCCGATGTCGCCAAGGCCCTTCTCGAATGCGATGTGTTCATCAATATCCCTATCGCCAAAGACCACAGTGGGCTCGGCTTTACCGGCACCTTGAAGAACATGATGGGCCTGACCTCGTTTGCCACCAACATGTACTTCCATCACGGTTCGGGCAAGCTCGGCTGGTATGACGATGTCGATTTCCTGGCTCAGTGCATTGCCGATATCAATCTGTTGCGCAGGCCCGATCTCTGCATCTTCGACGGCACCGAGATCCTTGCGACCAACGGCCCGCGGGGGCCGGGAAAGCTCGTCAAACCGCAGAAGGTCTTCGCCGGTGTCGACCGGGTGGCCCTTGATGTCTATGGTGCCAACCTCCTCGGTATCAAAGGCGATGAGGTGCGCACCGCCCAGTTGGCGCATGAGCATGGGCTGGGGGAGATTGATCTGACGAGATTGCGCATTGAAGAGGTGATGGCATGAGATGGCGGTTGCCGGGAGGGCAGCTCGCCCTCCTCTTGTTCCTTTTCGTGGCAAGCGCTACGGCTGGGCAGGCGGAGGACCTTACCGGTCTCCTGCCGGCGGACGGCGAGGTTGCCGGTCTAACGCAAAGCGACACGCCACAGGTCTTCCACGGCGAAGACCTCTATCAGATGATCGACGGCGGGGCGGACATCTACCATGAGTACGGCTTTCGCCAGGTGTTGAGTGCCGAGTACGCGGGCGATCCTGATAAAATCATCAAGCTCGAACTGTACGAGATGGCAAGTCCGCTGGCTGCCTACGGCCTCTATAGCTTCAAGGTCGGGGAGGGAGGTAAGGAACTTGCCATCGGTCGGGAAGGGCGCCTCGAAGATTACTACCTCAATTTCTGGAAGGGCAACATGCAGGTGACGCTGATCGGCCAGGACGCGGGCGAAGAGACGGTGCAGGGCGTCGTCGCGCTGGCGGAGGCGATTGCCGCCAAAATCACGGCAACCGGTGCCCGGCCGGAGCTGGCCGACCTCCTGTTACGGGAACCGCTGGCCTTTTCCCGGGCCAAGTACCTGCGCGGGCCGATTGGTCTGATGAACAGCTATGTCTTTGACCGGGAGGATATTTTCCGCGTCCGTGATGGGTTTGCCGGCCGGGTCGAGGCTTGTCTGGCCATGGTGTTTCGCTACCCAGGCGCCCCTGAGAGCGCCGGAGCCTATGAATACGCCACGAGCAAGCTCTTGGCCGGGACCAGGTTTTCAAAGCAAAGCCAGCAGGAAAATCACTTCACCATGGTTGACCGCAAGGCAGAGCACATTATGATTACGCAAACGGGGCGGCATATAGCTATCGTTATCGGCAAAGACGTGAGAAAGGTACAATCTATCTCAGCGGGCTTGGTTGCAAAGCTGAAACTCTGAAAACTCGGGAGGATACCATGGACCGTCGTGATTTTATGAAAAAAGCCATCGGCACCGGCATCGTTGCCGGATCGACCGTGGCCTTAGGTGACTACGCCGGGCTCTTTGCCGCAACGGACGCCCCACCGGTCTACGATCTTGTTGCCGTCAAGGGCGGCGAACCGGAGGCCATGTTTGATAAGGCCATTGCCTCCCTTGGCGGCATCGGGGAGTTCGTACCCAAGGGCAGCAAGGTCCTCGTTAAACCGAATATCGGCTGGGACGTCACCCCCGACCGCGCCGGCAACACCCATCCAAAACTGGTCGGCCGCATCGTCGAACAATGCCTTGCCGCCGGGGCCAAGCAGGTCTCGGTTTTTGATCATACCTGCGACCCCTGGGCGCAGTGCTACCGCAACAGCGGCATCGAGCGGGCGGTAAAGGATGCCGGCGGGAGGATCGTTTCCGGCGACAGCGAGGGTTACTACCAGAAGGTCGCCGTGCCGAACGGCAAGCGGCTCAGGGAGGCGAAGGTGCACGAGCTGCTCCTCGAAGCCGATGTCTTTATCAACGTGCCGATACTCAAGCATCACAGCTCGTCGCTGGTCACTATCGGCATGAAAAACCTCATGGGCGTGGTCTGGGATCGCGGCTTCTGGCACCGCAACGACCTGCACCAGTGCATCGCTGACTTTGCCTCGTACCGCAAGCCGACCCTGACCGTGGTCGATGCCTATAATGTCATGAAGCAGAACGGCCCGCGCGGGGTGTCGGCAGGCGATGTCGTGGCGATGAAATCGTTGATCGTATCCAGGGACATGGTGGCCGCTGACGCCGCCGCGGCCAAGCTCTTCGGCGCCGAACCGATGGACATCCCCCACATCCAGCTGGCATCTGAGATGAATCTCGGGCGGATCGACCTCGGTAGACTGTCGATCAACCGCATCAAGCTGTAATGATATGCGGTTGTACCGGTTAAAAACCCTGCGCGTCGGCGTGGCGCTGGTCGTTTTCACGCTGATCGCCTTGGTATTTCTTGATGTCCATAACCTGGTCGCGCCTTCCGTCGCAAAGGGCCTGCTTTACCCGCAGTTCGTGCCGTCGCTGCTGCAGTACCTGGGCGCTCCGGTGCTTGCGGCAAGCGGCTTTATCGTCGTAGTTGTTTGCACCCTGCTATTTGGCCGGGTCTACTGTTCGACCCTTTGCCCGCTTGGAACGCTGCAGGACGCCATCGGTTTTGTCGCCCGGAGAAAACGACGACGGCGCGGTTTTCAATATTCTGAGGAGCATACTGTCCTGAGGTATACCATCCTTATGGTGACGGTGCTTTTGCTCCTGTCCGGCAGCGGCCTGCTGCTTAACCTGCTTGATCCATTCAGCAGCTTTGGCCGGATCGCCACCAATCTCTTTCGCCCGGTGCTCCTCTTTGTAAATAACCTCACCGCCGCTGCCTTCGAGCAGTGGGGAGTGTACGGCCTGCCCCGGGTGCGCTGGGCGGTATTTGCTCCGGCCTCCGTCGGTGTCTCCCTGGCGACCCTGCTGCTGATTGCCTGGTTTGCCGCACGGCATGGCCGCCTCTACTGCAACACCCTCTGCCCGGTGGGGACGCTGCTCGGGCTTCTTGCCGGGATCTCCTGGTTGCGCCTTACCATCAACCGCGAAGGCTGCAAGGGCTGCAAACTCTGTGAAGATGTCTGTAAGGCCGGTTGTATCGATTCCGGCAGGAAAACGGTGGACAGCCGCCGCTGCGTCAGCTGCTATAATTGCCTGACTGTTTGCCGCAAGAATGGCCTGCGTTTTGAAAATAATTGGCGCAGGCGCATCGCCGAGACCCCTCCAAACGAGGAGCGGCGAGGGTTCCTCGTGCATTCCGGGATCTTCCTTTTGGGACTTGCCGGTCCCCCTGAAGACACCAAGGTCATCGTCCAAAGCAAGCCGACGACGATTGTCCCGCAGGTAACCAGTCCAGCCTCGCCGCCAGGTTCCGGCAGCATCGCCCGCTATACCGCCACCTGCACCGCCTGCCATCTCTGTGTCAGCGCCTGCCCGTCGCGGGTGCTGGTGCCTTCGCTCTTTCAATTTGGTACGGATGGCCTGCTGCAGCCGCAGCTGAACTTTCACACCGGTCATTGCAATTACGAGTGCACGATCTGCATGGAGGTCTGCCCGAGCGGCGCCCTGGTGCCGATGGGCGTTGCGCAAAAAAAACTGACCCAACTGGGTGTTGCCAAGTTTATCAAGGAAAACTGCGTCGTCTATACCGACAACACCGCCTGCGGCGCCTGCTCCGAGCATTGCCCGACCAAGGCGGTGGATATGGTGCCCTATGTCAACCCTCTTGCCAGCCTTGTGGGTCCGGCCACCAAGGATCTGAAGATCCCGGAGATGAAGCCGGAGTACTGCATTGGCTGCGGCGGCTGCGAGCACGCCTGTCCCACCAAGCCCTACAAGGCGATTTTTGTCGACGGCAACCCGGAACACAAGCTTGCCAAGAAACCGCTGGTGAAAAAAATCGAAGTTCAGGTTGATAACAACGAGGACTTTCCGTTTTAATACCGTACTGAAGATGTGAAACCCATGGAAAGCTGAAGAGGTAATATGAATCACGGTATTCTTTTTGATCATTGCCGCACTGCCCGCATCGGTCTGCCGGAGGCGGTGTTCTGCGAGGGCAAACCTGCGGCGGCGGTGGTCGAGCTGCTGTCGCGGTTCGGCAGGGGCTCCGGCCATCCGGTCCTCTTTACCCGTCTCGCCCCGGATGTGTTTGCAGAGGCGCCGGAGACGGTTCGCAGCGGCTTTGACTATCACCCCTTGTCGCGCACGGCCTTCGGCGACACCCTGCCATCAAAGGGCAAGGGTCGGGTGGCGGTGGTCTCCGCCGGGACCGCCGATAGCTTCGTGGCCTGGGAGGCGGTGCGGACCCTTAGCTATCTCGGTATCGAGCAGAAGATCTTCGAGGATTGCGGCGTTGCCGGACTGTGGCGGCTGGCGGAACGGCTGGAGGAAATCAACACCTTTGACGCGCTGGTGGTCGTGGCAGGACTTGACGCCGCCCTGATCAGCGTCCTGGGGGGGCTGACGCCCAAGCCGGTCTTCGGCGTGCCGACTTCCGTCGGCTACGGCGTGGCCCAGGGCGGCAAGGCGGCGCTGATGAGCATGCTTGCAAGCTGCGCCCCGGGGGTGGCGATCATGAATATCGACAACGGCTATGGCGCGGCCTGCGCCGCCGCCAGGGTGGTGAACAGTCTGTGAGTGGCGATGAACAGCTTTGACGCCGAATAGCCTCGGTGTTTTCTGGGTCAGTCAGATGGTCCTTCAGCAGCCGCATCCGCAGGAGCCGCCACAGCCGCCATGGGAGAGCCCCTTGGCGACTGCCTGCGCTACTTCCCGGTCGGTGGCATCGGTTACCTCGGCGATTTCGATTGCCAAAGTGAATGTTTCCGGCATGATCTGTAAACCAAGTGCCTGACGTAAAGGGGAGAGAAGATGTCCGAAGAAATCGCCGGCTTTGGCCTTGGTGACGGGTATATGCAGGTCATCACCAACCTGTTTGTCGCAGAGTGCCGCTTCAAACTGGCAGATGCCGCCGCTTCCCACCCCGTAAATGAACTCGAAGGGCACTGGCGAATCAGTCAGGCCCGGCGATTGGGGTTCGCCGCCACTTTTCAGGAGGAGCGCCACTTTTTTCAGATATTGTACAGTCGCAGTCACCTTCATCTCCTTCCAATTCTTACATTTGTCCTGTGAAAGCGTGGTGCACCGCAAAGGCATATGAATAATCTATGTCCCTTTGTAAGCACTGCTGGGCTTTTCTGCAATAGTTCTCCGCTATAGTGTCTTCAGGGTTTCACGGAGAGCAAGATGTCGAGGCTGCGCCGTGTGTGGGATTTACCCTTGGACGTGAATTGCGACAGCACAACGATCAGGCACCGTCCCGATGAAGGGCCTCTCGGATCTTGCTTGCCAATCCTTGTCTGGTGAAGGGTTTCTGTAGAAAGAACACCCCCTCGTCGAGGACTCCGTGATCGGTGATAACATCGGCGGTGTGGCCGGAAATATAGAGTATTCTGAGGCCTGGAGAAGTAGACAACAGGGTTTTGGCCAGGGTGCGGCCATTCATGTCCGGCATGATCACATCGGTTATCAATAATTGAATCTTACCGGCAGAGTTCCGCGCATGCAGCATCGCCTCAGCGGCGGTATTTGCCGTCAAAACCTGATAACCGAGCTGCTCCAGCATTATTGCGGTCATGGTAAGGATGGCTTTTTCGTCCTCCACCAGCAAAATGGTTTCACTGCCGTGGCTGACGGGAGTGACATGGTCTGCAGTGTACTCCGGTGTTTTCTTATCCTGGTGCCGAGGCAGATATATCCGGAAGGCCGTGCCTTTTCCCAGCTCACTGTGAACATGGATAAAGCCGTAGTTTTGCTTGACGATGCCATAGATCGATGCCAGACCGAGACCGGTCCCTTTGCCCACGTCTTTGGTGGTGAAGAAGGGTTCAAACAGCCTCTTCCGGGTTTCTTCATCCATACCGCATCCGTTGTCACTGACAGCAAGCAGCACATATCTTCCCGCCTGGAAACCTTCGTCCAGGTCCCTATAGGTCTCGTCGACATCGACATTGCCCGTCTCGACGGTGATCCTGCCCATGGTGCTGATTGCATCTCTGGCGTTGACGCAGAGGTTGGCCAGGATCTGGTCGATCTGCGAGGGATCAATTTTTACCGGGCCCAGTTCCTTGCCCGGTTTCCATATCAGTTCAATATCTTCACCGATGAGTCTTCGCAGCATGGCCAGCATGCTTTCCACCGTATCGTTGAGATTCAGCACCTTGGGCGCCACTGTCTGCTTGCGGGCAAAAGCCAGGAGCTGTTTGGTGAGTTTTACCGAACGTTGGGTGGCCCTCTGGATTTCCAGGAGAGCGGCATGGATGGCCTGATTTTCCACAGTTCCCTCAAGAATTATTTCCGTGTATCCTTGAATCACTCCCAACATATTATTGAAGTCATGGGCAACCCCGCCGGCCAGTCTTCCCACCGATTCCATCTTCTGCGCCTGGGTAAGCTGTAGCTGCAGCGCTTCTTTTTCCGTGTCCACCTGCTTGCGTTCGGTGATATCCTGGAATGATCCACTGATTTTCACTACCCTGCCGTTTTCGACGAACGGGTATCCTATGGTTCGTACCCATTTATGATTTCCTTTGGCGGTGATCATTTCCAACTCCAGGACATATGGCTTTTTCAGTTCGTTTGCATCGTGAATCGCCTGGATAAGCATTGCTTTCGATTCATCTGTATAAAAACTGATCCCGAGCTCGACATTGGTTGGCAACTCGGGATCAAGCTCATGAATTCTTGCCACCTCCTCCGTCCAGGTGCCCTTTCCGGTAGCCGGATTAAATTCCCAACCGCCAATCTTGGCAGCCTTACCCATCTCTTTCATAAGAAAGGTGTAGTGCTGCAAAGCATCTTCTGTTTCCTTACGTTTGGTTATATCCAGGACAAACTTATCGATGATCGGATAGCCGTTCTGCCCTTCCGCGCTCTCATCGGAGGCCAGTCGGGCATGAATTGACACCCAGATATTCTCGCCGTTTTGTTTTTTCCACTGACATTCGAAATGCTTTATTTTTCCGTGGGTCTGGAGTTCGTGGATTTCCGCCAGCCGCCTGCTGGGATCAACATACACCTGCTCAGCCAGGTTGGAATAGCCGGCTAAAACCTCAGCAGGCGATTCGCAGCCAAGCATGATCGCGCCATCCCTGTTCACCATCAAGACCTTGCCGCTCGTGGTGGTTCGGAAGATTCCAAGGGGCGAATTCTCGAAAAGATGGCGAAACCAGCGCTCGCTCTCAGCCAGCTGCCGGGTGCGTTCGGCGATTTTTGCCTCAAGATCGCCAACCAGCTCCCGTATCCTGCCAACCATCATGTTGAAGGTCCTGCTCAATTGTCCGAGTTCATCCGCTGAATCGTCTTGCCCGGCAATATCCAGGTGACCCTGGCGCAGCTGAGCAGCCACTCCATTCAGATGGAGTATTCGCATGGTGATACTGCGATTAATCGTCCTGACAATAAAGAATCCCCAGACCAGGGCCAGGCCGATCAAGGTCGCAATCAGAAGAAAGGTTACCTGGCGGGAACGAGATATCTTGCCCTTAACTCTCCTGACTTCGAGGTGGGCGGATTCAACCAAGGCTTGCGCAACAGGGATGACGTTTTGTTCCTGCAGAGAAAAATCGTTAAATATTCCCTTGATGGCATTGTCGGTAACAACAATTTCATAGCCAAGCTGCTCCAGAGAAGCCAGCATGGCAGCGACATTTCCTGTGTCGGCCCGAGAATCAAATTCCGCAGTTTGAAGCTGTTGATTGAGGATGTAGATGACATTGAAGGCAGACTGCATGACATGTCGCTGTCGCGAGACCTTGTATTGCAGGTAAAAGGCCATGATCTCATGCAACCGGTCCTTGACCTTCGCTGCATCGGCGGCTTCCTGCATCAGGGTGGCTGCGAGCTTTTCAAATCGATGCTCAAGGCCGTACTCAGGCGCGACCATGCGAGTCAAAAGTTCTATGGATTGGATGGAGGTGTCGGCGAAGCGCCTGGCTGAGGAAAGATAGAGGTTCAGATCAATATTACGATTTTTAAGGGAATGCTTTATGCCGGTCTGGGCAATTTTTGCCATCAGGTCGGAGCTTATGCCTACGGCTTGAGAAATCAGCCTGACCGAAGGCTGGGCATATTCGATATGGGCCTCATTAAGACCGATCCTGGCTTGATACAGGAAGAAGTTGCGATGGAGAAGTTTGGCTTTTTCCAGCTTGCGATCCATATCGAGAACGTTGTTCTCAATTTCTCGGCAATGGTCGATTGCTGTTTCCAGGCGATTCTCCCGTATAAGGGAGACTAGCCAGGCAACCAGTATCATGGCAATCAGCAGGAAAAAACCCAGAAAATTAAGCTGTAGCCGCGCAGCTATTGTTCGATTATTCCAAAAATCCAGCCACCTTGTCATGGGAATGATTTCCTCTGGAAACAACTTTTATTGTGACAGAGAATACGTGTATTTGATGTTTTTCTGTAAAGCGGCGACTCCTTCGCCGGGGTTTTCCATCTGCAGGATATTAAATATTGGAACGGCACAGTCGCCAAACTCATCGCAGGTCAGATGGCCGGTTATGCCGGGGAAGGCGCGGGTTGTATAGAGTGCTTCACGCAGTGCCTGCCTGCCGATATGCAGGGTTCCATCGGGTTCTTTGACGGCCACTTTGTCTATTGCCTTAAAAAGGAGATTGACCGCGTCATAGGCCCGCAGGTAGTAATTAACGGCGGGGGTGGTCTTGAATTTCTCCCGGTAGCGGACATCCAGTAGTTTTACCGCCTCGGATTCAACTGTACTGGGCCCGACAAAATACATGCCTTGGGCCAAATCGCCCATATCGGCGATGAACGAGTTTTCAATGAGAGCTCCGTCTGCCATTAGTAGCACATTTTTCAAGGACTCGAGCTCCCTCGCTTTACGGAGTATGAGATTACCTTCCGGTTGAAAAAGCGGGAAAAAAAGTAATTGTGCTTTGGTATTGGCAACGGCAGTCAGCACCGGCAGCATCTCCCTATCGCCCTTATTGATGGCGGTATCAAGGACGATGGTGCCGCCGAGGGCGCTGAAGACCTTCTTGAAGCCCTCCGTCAATCCTTTGGTATAGATGTCCCCATCATTGATGGTGGCCGCGTTGTGTATGCCGAGAACTGTATAGGCATAGGTTGCGGCCGCCTTGCCGGCAATTTCTTCGTTGTTGGCGGTTCTGAAATATCCCGGATGCCAGTGGGGACCACGCTTGCCGTCGATGGAGGTGAGAAAAGGCGCGCTGTTGTTACCCGAGATCATCGTCAAGCCGGCGTCGGCCATAACCTTGGCAGCCGTGGTCGCTGATCCGGAGCACGTGGTGCCGAAGATGGCGACAGTTTTAGGATCGGCAACAATCTTCAACGCGGCATTTGCGCCACCCTCGCTGCTGCAACCGGTATCCTCAGTCTGTATTTCGACAGAGTGTCCGGCCACCTTGCCCTGCCAGAAGTCCAAGGCAAGTTCAAGCCCGTAGAGCTGCTCTTTACCAAGGGGTGCAACCCTGCCTGACAGTGCCTGGATGACGCCGATTTTAATTGGTTCATTGCCAGAAAGTGATACGCAGCCAATGGCATCAACACACACAAATGGTTGTTTTTCTTGTGAACAACCCAACAGAAGGAGCGGGATGACAAGTATACAGCCCTGGAGAAACGGGAGGATTTTTCCTCTATTATTCATATTCGTCTCGCATGGATGACAGGGAGGTCTGATTGAATAACATACAGAAGAAGCATATTCCACTGCCGGGATATTTTCCAGGGACATTCAATATGTAATAATGTTTTATCCGGTTGGGGGTGTTCTCACAAGAAGACAGCGTACAGCTTGGTTGAGCAGCGGTTTTGCTCTAACGAAACGTATGCCCTTGTGGTGGAAGGTACGAGACTTTCGAAAAAAAGCGGAGCGGCGAAGGATTAGGCGGGCGAGATCGCCTTGCGCTCAGTCGCCGAGTGATGACGCAGACAGGTAGAGATTGATCCTGTCTACGCTGGGCTGCTGGCAGAGGGCATCACCGTGTTGCCGGAGCAAGGATCTGCTTGAGAAAGAGCTGGCTGCGGGGGTTTTGCGGGTTGGTGAAAAACTCGCTGGGCGAGGCCACCTCAACGATCGCCCCCTGGTCCATAAAGACCACCTTGTCGGCGACCTCGCGGGCAAAGCCCATTTCGTGGGTGACCACCACCATGGTCATACCCTCCCGTGCCAGGGTTATCATAACCTCCAGCACCTCGTTGATCATCTCCGGGTCGAGGGCCGAGGTTGGCTCGTCGAAGAGCATGATCTTCGGCTCCATGGCCAGGGCGCGGGCGATGGCTACCCGTTGCTGTTGACCGCCGGAGAGCTGAATGGGGTAATGGCTGGCCCGATCGCCCATGCCGACCTTGTCGAGCAGGGCCATGGCCAGGGCTTCCGCCTTGTCGCGGGCCATTTTTTTAAGCTTGATCGGGGCAAGGGTGAGATTTTCCAGGACCGTCTTATGGCGAAAGAGGTTAAAGCTCTGGAAGACCATGCCCACCTCCATGCGGATGCGGTTGATGTCCTCACCTTCGCCGTACAGATTATGACCATCGACGTGAATGGTCCCGGAATCTACTGATTCGAGGCGGTTGATGGTACGGAGCAGGGTCGATTTGCCTGATCCGGATGGGCCCAGCACCACAACCTTGTCGCCGGTCTTGATGTCGAGGCTTACCTCATTCAAGGCCTTGAAGGTGCCGAAGAACTTGGTGATGCGATGCAGACGGATGATTGGGTCAGCGGCGTTCATAGTGGCTCAACCTGTGCTCCATTATGCTGATGAGTTTTGACAAAACGAGGGTGATCAGGAGATAGATCAGGGCGATCATGGTGTAGGTCTCGAAATAGTTGAAGCTTTCCGAGGCATACTCCCGGCCGCGCCGCAGGATGTCAGCCACCGCCAGGATCGAAACCAGGGAGGTGTCCTTGAGCAGGGCGATGAACTCGTTGCCCACCGGTGGCAGAATGGTCCGCCAGGCCTGGGGAAGAATGACATAGGCCATGGTCTGCCGGCGATTAAAACCAAGAGAGAGGGATGCTTCCGTCTGGCCATAATCGATGGACTTGATGCCAGCGCGAAAGACCTCGCCCATGTAGGCCCCATAACAAAAGGACATGGCGATCACCGCCGCCACCAGGTCCGGCACCCGGACAAAACGGCCCAGGGCGTAATAGATATAAAAGAGCTGCACCAGGAGCGGAATGCCGCGGACCACCTCGACATACAGGGAGGCGATCAGGTTGATGAAGCGGTTGCTGGAAATTCGCCCCAGGCCGGTCAGCAGTCCAATGACAATTGCCAGGGAGATGGAGAAGATCGTCACCTCGAAGGTGATGACGATGCCGTCGGGAACGAAGCGCAGGATGTTGAGGTAGGGATCCGGCTTGAACCATGGCAGGAAGATGAGCAGGCCGATGGCGCCGATGAGGGCGAGCCACCAGGCGGAAACCAGGCCCTTGTCATCCGGGCTGGGGATGGCTGCGCCTTCTCCGACATCGATTTTGGTGATTCCAGGGTCAGGCATGGCTGTTCCGTCCTGAGGTTTGGATAAAAAAAACCGGGCCCAAAGGCCCGGCAAGCGGAAGATCGAAACAGGCCTTTATTGGCCTATCCATTTTACCTTGAGCTCTTTGTCCAGCCCCTTGGCCTTGACCGCGGCGATCCCCTTGTTGATCAGCTCCAGGGTAGCGGTATTGCCCTTGTTGACGGCGATGCCGTAATTCTCGGCCTCACCGGATTCGATGATAGCGGCGATTTTCAGTTTTTCCTTATACTTATCCAGGGCATAGTTGGCAGCTACCGGATCATCACAGACCACGGCGGCAATACGGCCGACATTCAAATCCTCCATCGCCAGGCCGACCTCATCATAGGATTTGGCCTCGACTCCGGCCGCGGCCTTGATGGCAAAATAGCCGGTGGTGCCGATTTGGCCGCCCACTTTCTGCCCCTTCAGATCGGCAAGGCTTTTGGCTGTTGAGGCCTTATCGACGATCAGGGCCTGGCGGACAGTAAAGTAGGGCAAGCTGAAATCCATCTTTTTTTGCCGTTCTTCGGTGATGGAAACGGAACTGACGATGGCGTCATATTTTTTTGCCTCCAGTCCGGCAAAGATACCGTCCCAGGCAGTGTTCTTAAAGACCGGAGTAAAGCCTGCTTCCTTGCCGGCGGCGGTCATGAAAGCGATGGAATAGCCAACCACCTGTTTTTGATCGTTGACGAACTCCATGGGAGGCCAGGTGGCGTCGGTGGCGAAAACGATGGTCGGTTCGGCTGCAGCCGGTTTACACAGGGCCAGGAGCAGCAGGCAAGCGGTAAATAATCTGGTAATCATGTATTCCTCCGTAAAGTAAAAGTGATTGGGGTTTTTCTCCATCTACCACTCAACTGCACTGCTCGCAAGAAAAAGGTGGCAGGTGAGAAGGTGGATGAGGTGAGCAGTAATCACTTTCCCGGGCTTCCCCAAAGAAGACTAGTCCGGTGGAGGACGATCTGAACCAATACGGTATCTTTGAAGACAGGTTTTACAATAATTCTGATTTAGGAGACGATAATCAGCTCGACACGGTATAAAGCTCTGTCGGAATAAATAAAGCTGGATGTTTCAGAACTGTCCGTTGCTTTGGTCGTTGGTTGTTGATTCAAGAAAAAAAACTGCATCTCAATACCATACAGGCAATGGAAAAGTTGCAAAATCTAACACAAAATGGTAGCTTTTGGCCGATGTGTCAGATTAATTTATACAAAGGAGGCGATTTTTTTGAATCACGAATGCAGCTGTTGATCAACGACTTGCCGGTTAGCGCCATAAAATGAATACCCTGCTCCAGATGGAGAGAGCAGAATCGGCAAGTGAGGATCTACCTTAAGCGGCTGCAAAATTTTGAAAACGATGTGAAGAGATTCATGATCGATTTTATTGTTCCATCTCAAACTGCCAGGCTGAAAACGACCTGCGCATGATCAAGGTTCATGCAAAAGGAATCGGGATGTTTCAGCTCGATGTGCGGTACCAAAAAAATTCTGCCGCATGGGCAGTTCCCCTCAATCTGAAGGCCACAGGATATTGCTGGAACCAAAGCTGTGCAAGTGCTCTTCCAGGGAAAGCAGCCATCGTTGAGATCGAAGAGGGGTCCGTCTATCAATATTGAATAGTTGTTGATTGTTTTTCATTTTATATCTTCACACCGCGAACACAAGCCATTGACTATTGATATTCACGCGACCAGAGGACATGACTCTTACGGCTTGATGATATGCCGTTTTTTCATTTGGGTCTGTGTTATGGCGTAAGAAGAGAGGATGCTTTGTCCTCCTTCAGTAGTTCAAACCCAGGTACTCAAGCCTGTGAGCTTTGTGATGGAATTTCAATTAAATGGAAGAAAATATCGGCTAATATCAGCCCAACTGAGCACCGCTGATGCCGAAAAGGATCTTTCCCATCTTTACGCAGGTGAGCTCATTATTGGCACCCAGCGCTACCATGTTCTGGAAGCGCCGCGACAGGCAGCAACACTCTCCGATGGGGCTGTAAGATCCTTGACCAAGCGAGAGATCCAGATAGTCGTGCTTGTTGCCGAAGGTCTGCCAAACAAGCAAATCGCCTATAAGCTGAACATCAGCGAATGGACCGTATCCACTCATTTACGCCGTATTTTTGCCAAGTTAGGCGTCGATTCACGGGCCGCCATGATCTACCGGTCAATAGAGTTCCTGCCGTCGCACATTTAAGCTACCCCGCATCAGGTACCAGTATCGTGTGACTTGAGAAAGGTTGCATGGACGCCGTATATTTCTCCTCAGGCAACGGAGAAGCGAACCTTTCGCCCTCTCCGGATCGCACCTTTTTTTCACATGAGGAGATGAAAAATGAGCGACAGACTGGAAGAAGATCTCATGGAAGATCTGGCGTATGATGAGGCCGAGGGCGCCTCGGAGATGTTCGATGAAGGAGAGGAATTTGAGGGGTTCGATGCCGCCGATGAGGACCTGGCGGAGATGAATGAATTCGAGGATTTCGATGACGGCTTTGAGGAGGGATTTGAAGAGGAGGGATTCCTTGACGAAGGCGACTACGGCGACGAGGCTGATTATGGCGACGAGGATTCCATGGAGGAAGCCATGGCCTTTGCCCTGGGCGCCGAAGATACCGATGAATTCTGGCGTCGGGTTAGGCAGGGCGTGCAAAGGGTTGCGCGTGGCGCGCGCAGGGTAGGCCGCGTCGTCGGTCGGGTAGCAAGAACCGCCGCACCGATAGCTCAAAATCTGGGGCAGATTGCCAGCGCCATTCCGCATCCATATGCTCAAGTTGCTGGCCGGGCACTGGGAATCGCCACTCCGGTTCTCAACTTGCTTGGCCGGCTCAGGGCAGAGGGCGCGAGCGAAGAAGAGGCCATGGATGCCTTTGCCGAATATGCCATGTATGACGAGTCAGCCCGTCCTATCCTGGCCGGTCTTGCGGCCCGGACTATCGTCAGGGCGCGCGGCGCAAGGATGCCGCTGCCGGCCCGTCGCATTGTCGTGCGCAGTCTCGGTTCGGCAGCGAGAACCCTTGCCCAGCGCCGGGGGCCCACCGCCGTCAGAGCCCTGCCGAGAATTATCCGCAGCGTGCGTCGCACCGCGGTCGCCCGCAGAACTCCCACCAGGGCCATTCCGCGGATTGTAGGCCGGACCGTCGCCAATGTGGCGCGTAACAATCAGCTGGCGAGAAGGCTGTCAAGGCCGATCCCGGCGGCCGTACGCCGCGTCAGGGCAATTGTCACCCGGACCCCGATGCTGGCGGGAGGCGGTGGACGCAGTTTCACCCTGCGCGGACCTGTTCGCATTACGATCTCAAGCGCTGCCTGATAAAAACAGCTTTAGCCGAGGTGATGATGTCGACGCCTGCTATTAGAAAATTCCTGCAAACCAAGGTTACGGCTCTCACGGCCCGTGCCCGGCGTTTGGCGGAGCTGGAGCCGGGTACGGTGGGTATCCGGCCTCAGGATAGATCATTTGCCCCTTCAACGGCGCACTTTGCCGCAGCAAATCGGCGTTTGGCTCATATAGACCGGGCTATCCAGCATCGTCTGCAATTTTTGCAGGCCCATTGGCATGCAGCACCTGCCCAGACCGCCTTGGTATATATCGCCCTTGTCGAACGCGAAGTGGACCGAGCCAGGCGGGCATTCGGCATGTTTTTTGAGCTTTTCAGTCAGCGCGGCTCGGTTTTCGCACCGGCCCTGGCAGCCCATGATGTGATCGCGGCGGACTGTTACGCGGCCATCCGCAAGGCGGCCCCGCTCATTTTTCGGGGCCCGCTGTTAAAACCGCTCACCTATATGGAGCATGGCTATTCACCGGCGACCATGCGCCGCGGCGTTACCCTGCGGCGGCTGCTGGGGGAAAACAATCCCTTCCCGGTCATCCGCATCCCCTGGGATCGCGATAATCCCTGGCAGGCAGTGTTTCTCCATGAGGTGGCCCATAATTTACAGGCGGATCTGGGTATCTGGCACGAAAACAGCCAGGCCGTGGGTGAACGAGTGCTCAAAGCAATCAGCGATCCTCTCTTGACCACCGTTTACCGCCGCTGGCACAAGGAAATCTTTGCCGACCTAGCGGCGGTCCTTCTGGGTGGCCCGGCCTCGGCCTGGGGCATGATGGATTTTCTCGCCCATCCGGGACCCCGGTCGCTGACCTACCGGCCTGGCGGTGCCCATCCCACCGGGTATCTGCGCGGTTTGATCCTCGCCGAGATGTTGCAGCGTCTGGGGTTTTCGGAGGAGGCTGCTAAAATCCTCGCGGTTTGGAAGGGATTCTACAATCCGCAGAAAGGCCACCGGATTCCCCGGCGATTGCTGGAGGGTTCGGTGCGGACGATTCCCCATGTGGTGGATGAAATCGCCTTTCAAACCAGGCGAAATCTCGCGCAACGGGCACTTGTCGATGTCATTCCGTTTCGCCGGGAGGATGAGGCGCTGATCAGGCGTGGCGCCATGGCTCTTATCCGCGGACGGGTGCCGACGGACATTCCGCCCCGCTTTTTCGTAAGCGCCAGCCGCTATGCCATTCAGGGAGGCGCTCAACCCCAACAACTCGCAAACAATGTCATAACCTATTTATCTTCCATGGCTTCCGGACTGAGCATACAGAGGGGTACCCGGAAGGCGATGGCCTCATAAAGACACAGGGGTGAAGCATTATGCCAATGGAACAGCTAAAAACCGGCGATAAAATCAACATGTTTCGTGATCGCTCTCCAGACGCGGTTGCACTCGACAATCTGATCCGTAAGACGCTCAGGGTGAGTGACCCGGCCAATGCCGGAGAAATGGCCAAGGCCCTGCGCAATTACTATCCCACGGACCGTGAGTTTATGGCCCGCGAGGCCGCCGGCATGCCCTTCGTCAGCGCCCCTGTCCAGGCGGTGGCGCCGCAGGCTGTGACCTCCACCAGCGCCGAGGTGGAACAGGCGGTCTCGGATGTCGAGCAAGATCTCTCGGCGTTGACACACAACGCGATTCTGAAGGATATCGAACCCGAGCTCAGAGGCTGGGCCACAGCGGTACGCACTGCCATCGCAAGTGGCATCCACGCCGCCAGGTTCGCTCTTGATCCACGCCAGAGGGACAGCGCCTTTGCGGCCCGCAGGCATCTTGGCAATTATGCACGGATGGCCCGAGCGGTCGGCACTCTGACCCCGGCTGCTAATCCTCTCTTTAGAAGCTTTGCCCAGAGCATAGATGAAGTGGCAGCGGTCATCCTCGTCCTCATCGGGGAGTCTTTGGCTAATGCCGGTATTGGGGGAGGCAAGTTCATCCTGCAAGCTCCAGTAAGCGAGATTCAGGCGCGAAGGGATGCCGTGATCTATTCGCTGAGAAATCTGGTGGGATCAACCCAGGATGCCTACGGACCAAACGAATGGCCCAGAGGGCTCCAGGCATACCAGCAACTGATGAAACATTTGGGCAATAATGCCCAGCATGATCTGCGAGCGCTTTTCCAGGAAAGCGAGTTGGCTGAGTTGATGGATGAACTGATTCATCTGGCGGTTGGCAGCACCGCCGAAGGATACCGCGCGCTCGGATCGACCGCCATGATGGCTCTGGAACGTTTTAACCGGCTTATCCATTTTGGCCAGGATGTTGTTAAACCGGAGTCGCCGCCTCTTGCATCCTTTGTCATGTCGTTGAAGCTCTTTTTGAATGCTTTTGACAATGGAAGGCAAGGACATCGCTTGATGACAATCGCCAGGCCGCCAATCCTTTTCTATGGTCTTTATGGAATGAAACAGGATTCTGCGAGTCAGCGTTTACTGCAGATAATTATTCATCGTGGCCAGCTCGCGGAAGAATTGGATTGCTGCTCTTCAAACAAGCTTTCAATGAAAAAAAGAAACCTTTCATTTCAAAAGGACGACCATGATAAACCTATATTTCTAACCAATGAAGAAAGCCAGATCTGCCTCGATAAAATTCTTTATGATATCGATCGGACTATCGACCTCTATGCCCTAGGCACTGAGAATTTCGGCAAGCCAGAAAAGAGAGCCGGAGCATGTGCTTGCATTATAAAAACTCTGTCTATAACTCCGGCAATTTACTCCTTAAGTGGTATTAGAACTCTGATCCTTAAAGCAGGCCAAACTGGTTGGGTCAGCAAGGAAAAAGAAATTCTTTATCAAGAACTTAGAGCTCAGCAAAAAGCTGAATATGGCTATGATTCATTGCTCCAGGCAATGGCACCTTCTTGCTTTAATATTTTAGGTAAGCAGATTAATCCAGTGATTTTGCTTATACAAAAAACAATTAATCAGCTCGATTATAATCAACCAAAGACCAAAAGAATTCCTCAAAATTACGAATCGAGTCTCGATAAAGCTGTTTCTTTCATCGATAAGATAGATAAAAAAGGAGACAGAGAGCTAAAAATAAAATCGCAGAACACGGCTCAAGAAGCAGCACAAATTGCACCAGATAAAGAGGAAATTGATCCTGGTAATTCGGATAAACGAGTTTAGGAACACAATTAAACGACGTTTTATCAACTCTTAATCCGCGATGCCTGACGGGTAGAAGTACTTATAAGGAGAGAGAACCATGGCATATGAAAATTTTGAGACCATCAGCCGCCTGTGGCAGAAGTTCCTGCGCGAACAGCTGGCCACGATGCAGCCCGAAGACAGGCAGAAGTACGAACATCTGTTTGAGGACAGGTTTCAGGAACTCCTGAAGGGAGCGGCGGGCGATGGCATGAACGGGTTCCTTGACCTTGTGGGTTTCGGCGGCAAGGGCACCCCGCCTTTTGAAGAAGTGCCCTATCCCTATATTTCACCGGACTTCGACGAATCGGTCATCCCCAGCCAACTGCACGCCTCGGCCGAGCTTTACTTTATCTATCAGCACGAAAGGATGAAGGTCTTCCAGGTCATTGATGTTCTGCGGCGGCTGTTCCGGGAGGGGCGTATGCGCATCCAGCGCGGTCCCGGGGCCAGGGGACTGTATATCCTGGAAAAATGGAAGCCCCTGCGCTATTCGCTGCGTGACCGGATGATTGCCTACCGGCGCGTCTTCAACTTCGGCTCGGCGCCTTCGCCTGCCGGGGCAATCGTCAACCGCAACTTTCAAAGTCAGCTTCTGGCCTTCATGACTGCCCTGGCCCAATATTTCAGGGACTTGCTGATCGGTGAAGTCATCCGTGGCGGGCCGATGATCGAACAGCGGCCCTTCGGCAGCGTCGCCACCGTGCAAAGGCTGGGGATCGATCTGCGTTTTGCCCTTGACCGGGCGAGCTACGGCAATATTCTCGCCCTGACCCATGAAACCGGTCATTACCTGAAAACGGCCATTGAACTCTTCGACACCCCGGATATTAAAAAGGTATTCGACGCCAACACCAAATGGGATGTCGTGGAAATCGTCTCCAACCGCTATCTGGGCGGTATGGGCGAGATCTCCCAGCGCTCGAAGATGGCGGAAAGCGGCCGCAGGGTGCTGCAGTGGGTGGCGGACAACGACTTTAAGACGGCCATTGACCCCATCCTTTTCCAGTCGGATGCGCGGCCTTTTGGTCCCCATGCCGAGGCCTGGATCGCTGCCTACCGCATGACGCCCGAAGGCCGGGGGTTCCGCGGCGTAGTCCCGACGCTGCGGCGGAAATTGGGGGAACCGGCTCTGTCGGCGGCCTAACAGGTGCCGGAAATGTCCATCCTGCCGTCTTCCCTCGCACTTACCGTGCATACCCGACGAAGGGCCTGTGTCCTCGATACGCAACTGGCCCTGTCGCCCTATGGTTTGCTGCTTGCCCGACGCCTGGGCGAGGTCTTGGACCTGTGGCTGGTCAGGGAACTCTGGCAGATTCTGGACAGCACTTACTACTACCGGTCGAACCCCAGCCAGCTCATCCCGCCGATACCCGGCACCGCAACAATTACCGCTCCGAGCGGCAATTGCCAGACGATAGGCACCGTATTGGCCCAATGGGACCTGGCGCGCGCCGCCACCGATCTCGCCGGACTCAAGGTGTATTGGGTGGGAGATGCCCTGAATGAATCGCTCCTGCCGGCGGGCACTGACACCCATCTGATCAGTCGCTTCGAGACCCTGGCGGCGGCCCTGGAATCAGCGGTTCCCAATGCATTTCAGAATGATGAACAACCGCATCTTTTCAGCGACTGTTCTCGTGATACTGCGGCGTTGGCCGCGGCGCTTATTCCCTATAAAGGATTTATCCTTACCTCGGGGAGCAAGGGCGACGAGCCCGAACCCTTGCTCTGCACCTATTTGAAGGAACATTTTCATATTTCCTGCGTTAAGCTCGGTCGCAAGCAAAGCCGGCTTGAACGCGATTTTCTTAATTCGATACTGGCCGAGGCAGCACTTTCTGAGCTGTTATGGGCTGGATTGAAACTCGCAGCCCTGCATTTGGTTGTGCCCGGGGCGGTGATGATGCCTGTCAACGACAAATCGGAAGAGACATTTCCGCACGATTTCGACCTGCCGGCCGAGGCGACCGGGGAACATGAGCAGCAATGGTGGAAAGATGCTCGCTGTTTCTGGTATCCGGTCGGACCATAGGCGGTTGCGGGGGGAAGCAAGCACCATGAAGACAAACCAGGTGGGCGCACCGCGGATGAATGAAAAGGATCTGGTCATGGTCACCGTCATGGGACAGATCGCCCATCCCATCGGTCGCCCGAACCCCTACCGCATTGGTTATGACGGGGTGCCCCGCATTTTACCCGGTACCGGCGGCATCGCCATTAACCAGCGCGTCGGAAATCGCTGTGTCGGGCTTGCCGGCGACCATATCGAGCCCGGTGTATCGCTGCATAATAACAATCGTGAAATCGTCGGCGATAAAAACGGACCCAACCTGGCACTGCTCACCTACTGCTGCGTCGGCAACATCGCCCAGGTCGTCACTGGCCCCTGCGCCGGAAAGCAAGGGGTGGTGACAGGAAAGCACGGCGGCATTGAGCACCTCCTCATCGATTTTCCAACCGATGTGCTGCGGCGGCTGCGCATTGGCGACCGGGTGCAGATTTTCTCATTCGGGCTTGGGCTTCACTTGCCTGATCATCCGCGAATTCAGGCAATGAATTGTTCCCCCCGGCTGATCCGCAGGTGGGGCGTCCGCGCCGACAAGCAGTGTCTGCATGTTCCGGTGACCCATCTGGTCCCTGCCAAGGTCATGGGTTCGGGTATCGGCCAGAACAACGCGATTCGAGGGGATTATGATATTCAGCTCTTCGATCCTAAGACTACCCGCCGGTTCAATCTGGATACCCTTCGTTTCGGCGATTTTGTCGCCATTATTCATTCAGACTCACGCTTTGGCCGGGCGTTTCGTCATAATGCAATTACCATCGCCGTGGTTGTCCACGGCGACAGCACGATCAGCGGACATGGTCCGGGAGCGATGGCCCTGTTGACCGGAGATCGTCGCTGCCTCATTCCTATCAGGGACAGAAATGCAAATCTGGCGCAGGTGTTGCGGATCAGGCAGTTACCTCCGCTGCGTCAATTCACTCCGTTGATAAAGCTGAGTTGAGCGGCTTGCCTGCTCGTACGAAACTTATGCCCTTGCGGTATAAAGCTGAGTTGAGCAGCTTACCTGCGCAAACGAAATGTATGCCCTTGGCGTGTAAGGAGAGAGAAAACAGCGTAAAGGAGGAAGGCAATGACTCATCGTGACAGTGAAGCGTTCTGTGACCGGGAACTTTCCCGGATTATACTCAGCGAGTTTGACCGGGTGGAGAAAAAGATCAAGAAACATCGCCATCCCGGCAATAGCCCGAGAACGGACGAAATGGCCACAGCTGTCTCTGAGGATATTGATATAACCGATGGTTCTGATTTGCTCAGCGACGAGGAACAAAGCTTCATCACTGAAACCACTGCCTGGCTCAGGCCGCGGGACAACAAAGATACCATTCTCGGGAGAATATGGACTTTGCTGACCGAAGAGGACCCGGACGCCTATTTCCAGCCACCGGAGACCGAGAGCCGGGAAACACCGGCGACCGCTACCGATACTGGAGAGGAAGATCAAAGCATGCCGGAGCCCAACGAGAAAACGCCATGACCTCTGACCTTGATCTCGCCATTGATTATGCCGTTATCGGGCCCCATGACAGCCGCACCCACGAAATTCGCACCACACGCTTTCCCTTCAATACCATTTGCCACGTGGAAAGGGATTTCGGCGATGGGATCTGGCGGGGCTGCAGCGGCACCCTGATCGGCCCGCAAAAGGTTTTGTGCGCCGGCCATTGTCTTTATAACCACCGTTTGAAAAGGGCGCCGGTGCGCATCCGGATCAGCCCGGGCCGGGCGGACCGTGACACGCGACCGTATGGATCTATTATGGTCCTGCGGTCGTATGTGCCCCGGCGCTATGTCCACCCCCGAACCGTCAGTGATTTACGCAATTATGATTACGGCCTGGCAATCCTTCCGCAACCTTTTAAAGGCTTGCATACCTTTATGGAGGTGCGTGCCCTGTCCAATGCCCAACTGGAAAAGATGCGCCATCAAAGGCTCATCAGCATTGCCGGTTATCCGGCTGATCGTCCGGTGGGAACCCTTTGGCGGCATTCGGAAAGGCTGACACGGACCGGGCCCCGGCGACTCTACTATACGGTCGATACCTGCCCCGGCCACAGTGGCAGCTCAATTTGGTTTTTATGCCCGCGCCATGCTCGGCGGCATGTCATCGGGGTACATACCTCTGGCCCCATCGATGAGGCCGGACGGGCCTTCGGATGCTCGCCGGGGACGGTTTTCGCCCCCCAAGGCTTCATGAATAGCGGGGTGCGCATTACAGACGAGGTGCTGGCAAATATTAACAACCCGGCGCGCAAGGTGGGAGGCGTCGGCAAAATGATCCGTTTTCCCTGATATGGGTGGCATGGCGGCTGAGGCTGATCCCGTCCAACCCTATACCATCTTTGCCCGGATCTACGATCAGGTCATGGGAAGCTCTACCTTTCCGATGATCAAACAAGGCTTTGAGGAAGCGCTCCGGAGGTATGGAATCAACTTCCGGTCCGCAGCTGATGTGGGCTGCGGGACAGGGACCTTTTTACGATATTTGCGTACCTATGGCGTGCCGGTCATCGGAGTCGACAGCTCGGCCGCCATGCTCGCCCAGGCGGCCGATAAAAACCGTGGTATTGGTACGGTTTTGCTGCGCCAGGATATGCGGGAGCTGCAACTGCCCCGGCGGGTGGACCTGATCACCTGTAATTTTGATACCCTTAATTATCTGCTGTCCGGCCCCCAGCTGGCGAGAACATTACAACGGTTCCAGGCGAATCTGACGGCAGGGGGCCATGTGATCTTTGACATACTTTCGACTCCGGTAGGCCCTGCAACAAATCATCGAATGGTTCAGCAAATCAGGGTTCCCGGTCTTTCTACCACTTGGCGGATTTGCTGGAGTCCGCACAAGCGGTGGAGCAGGGTTAGCATGCTCTACAGATTTAAAAATGCAGCAAATAAACCGGTGAGCCACAGGGAAGAACACGTCCAGCGCTGGTACCCGCGTTCCTTTGTCAATACGGCTTTGAGGAACGCTGGTTTCAGGATCAGGGGCATCCACGACAGCGAAACGTCCCTTCCAGCAACCAAAGACAGCGGCTGGCTCCGCTACATTGCCGAAGTAATGCCGGCCGATTACCAGGAGGTGATACATGGACGATTACCACCGCATGGACGAAGCTTTGCTTTGCAGGGATATTGGTAACGACCGAGGCGGGCATTGGCATTGTCACGCCCTTACCCCCGGTGGCGAACGTGTTCATATTTGGTACGGACAAACCAAACTCAAAACAACCTTCTCTTTGAATGAACAAGGCATTTGCTGAAATTCAGATCGGCAGAGAAACCTATCTGCTTGTCCCGGCAAACCTGGCCACTGCAGGCCTGGATGTCGACAGGCGGGCTGTTGTCGGCGAGATGCGCATCGGCGATGCCAATTTCATGGTCGTTCATCCCCATGCCGGTCAGCCGGCGCAGAACGCCACTGAGGTCGCATTCCTCCTTACCCGCCGAGAGCTGCAGATCGCCATGTTGGTAGCCGAAGGTCTGGTAAACAAGCAAATCGCCGATCAACTGAAGATCAGCGAATGGACTGTCGCTACCCATCTGCGCAGGATTTTCAATAAATTACAGGTTACCAGCCGAGCCGCCATGGTCAACCGCTGTTTCGAAACACTGCGGCGGGTTAATGCTCGCCACCCGGTGGCGCCAAAGGCCTGAGCCCCTCTAAGTTGAGCAGCATGCCTGCTCAAACGAAACTCATACCCTTTTGTATATACCTTGCAGCCTTTCCCAAAAGGCGGAGCTATACAGCCCGCAGCTTGATGCAAGTATCAGGCGCCCCTGATTGCTGAAGCGCGCCACGAAATTTTTTAAGGATTCGATCTCCATCTGTTGAGGGGAATCCGTTTCCAGAAGAGGGGCCTCGATGCCGGCAATAAACAGCCCTCCAATCTCCCTGTCCAGAAGATCCAGATCATTTTTACCGATCTGAATGGCGGCCAAGCCGTCAAAATTCCATGATTTTATCAATGGGACGAGCTGGCCGAGATTGCCGCAGCAATGGAGAAGGACTAACATCCCGGCATCCCTGATCAGTGGAACCGCCCGGGAATAAAACGGGGTGCAGGCCGCATCCAGCTCCAGGGGATTTATGAGAGGCGCTTTCTCTCCGGCCAGGTCATCGGCAAGGATTATTGCATCAAAGCCCCTTCCCAGGCAGTGGTCGATGAGCTCCAGAGCGATCTGCTCCTCGACTGCATAGGCCGCCATCATTGACTCCTTGTCCTCGACCCAATCCATCAGCACCGGCATGAGCCCGCGCTGATTGACCATTCTCTGGAAGGGGCCATCGATCACCGCAACCAGCAGGCGGGTGCGGTCTCTCAGGTCGCGGTTCAGTTCCTGTGGTAGAAAGTACCGGTAACCCATACTGGCATTCTGCTCCGGCCTTTCCAAAACCGGCAGGCAGACCATTTCATGGCCGAGTTGCGCTGCCAGCCGAAAATGGTTGACGAGAGTGTCATCCAGACCCGACCGGGCAAGGAAGGCTGAACTCATCCAGATTTCTCCCTTTGGAGCCTGGCAGGGGCCCCGGTTTTCCATGAGGTTTTTCAGCCTGTTGGTTGCAGTGCGTGCAGGTGTCTTGTCCATCGTACCCTTTTTTTCTGACTATTTTCCCGGCCCCGGTGCCGCGGCATTGCCGGGTGATCATCCGTTACGAATGCTGAAGGTTCAGATTATCGATAAACATATTCTGAAAATCAACATTGCAGGCAAGGTCAACGATGGCAATCTGCGCCGCCAGCTGGGCTGCCTGATCAATATACGTCTCATCGCAAAGGGCCATCACCGCCCCTGAACCGGCGGCATTCCCGACCATCTCGATATCGCCGAGGGCAATGTTGGGGATAATACCAAGACGTATCAGATCGGTTTTGCGCAGATGCGAACCGAAGGCGCCGGCGATTAGAATTTTCCTGGGCCTGTTGAGCCCCGCTTTTTTTAAGAGAAATTCAATGCCGGTGATCAGGGCCGATTTTCCCAGTTGCACCGACCGGATATCCTTCTGACTGATGGAGATAGCGGGTTGGCCAAGGGCCTGGTTTTCCTCCACGAGAATGTAACTTTTCCGGCTGGTGGTAAAGACCCCGCTCGGCGAAATTATCTGTTTTTCACAGAATTGCGCCACCGCGTTAATGACCCCGGCACCGCATATCCCCGTTGGATTTTTCTCTTTTGCCCCGGATGACTGGATTGTCGAGAATCCGGAAAGTGTCTGATCGTCAGCGATTTGCACCGCATTTATCGCCCCGGGGATGGCCTGCATGCCGCAGGACAGGGATGCCCCCTCAAAAGCCGGTCCGGTGGCGCAGGAGGTGGCGTAAAATTGGTCCTTACCTTTCAGGATCAGCTCGCCGTTGGTGCCGAGATCGACCAGGAGAGTCCCCTCCGTTTGCCCTGTAAGGTCGACTGCCAGAGCGGCCGCCAGGAGATCACCGCCGATAAATCCAGAGACCTGCGGCAGGGTCAGCAGGGGGAAATCCGCCATGGCAAATCCCAGGACGCCGGAGCGAAAGGTGGCCGCATGATAAAAGGCCGGTCGGTATGGTGACACCCCAATGGATTGAGGATCAACGCCCGCCAAGATATGTATCATTGTCGGATTGCCGACAGCCACCATCCGGGTAATGGTGGTCCCCACATTCCCGAAAGCACGTAAGAGTTCCTGCATTCCCCATTCGATGCTTTTAACAACGAGCTTTTGCAATCTCCCGAGATTTTCGGGGTTCTGGCCGATAACCCCGATGCGGCTCATGACATCATCACCGTAGATCGCCTGGGGATTTTTAATGGCAAGAGTGGAGATGATCTCCCCCTTCAGGATATTACAGAGATAGACGGCAATGGTCGTGGTCCCGAGATCGACGGCAATGCCGTAGGCATCTTCACCTCCTTGCTGTCGCAAGCGCTCTCCGAATGCCGGCGGAAAGACAACCGGCGCCTTGCTCATGATATGCGAAGAGAGCATGGAACTCTCCGGTATTTTAATGGATATTTCATCAGCGACCACATGGTTGCAGGCCTTGATGGTTTCATAGCTGCCGTCGTCTCTTTTTCTTTCCACCATGCATTTGCCGCAGGTTCCTTTGCCGCCGCAATCAGAACGCAGGAAAATGCTTTGGTGAATGAGGGCTTCCAATACGGTTTGCCCGGAGCTGGTCTTGATCTGTCTGCCGTGCGGCAATATCCGAATCGATGGTTCGTTGTGGTGCATGACACATCCTTTATTCTGTCGGGGCGCGATGCCCGCAGGCCCATTTTGCCAATGAAAGCCGCACTTCTTCATCATCGAGTAGTGTCGACAATCGTCGCGGACCTCCGAATGGAGTCGCGCAGAGGAGAGATATAGGAAGGCTTTGTGCTCCGGTCAAGTACTCGTTCGGTCTTGATTTTCACTGTTTTCATCCGACAATGTCCGGATTAACCCTGCCTTTCCTGAACAAAAACTCCCCTGACCGTAACGAATTAAGGTTATTTCACGATATATCGTATTTTCTGTTCCGGGTAATCGCCGGGAAACATAGTGTATCTTCTTTATATAACGGAATAATTCAAATATGCCCCGGATGGCGTGCCTTTTGCTCTGATAGGATACCGAGCCAGTTTGGGACGAAACCGTTTTTTAATACTCACGACAATGGCGCCAAGCACACCTTGCCGCCGCTGACACTGACAGGTGAAGGAGAACTTTATGGAGCCCGAGAAAAAAGGACTGAAAAAATCGGTAATCAACCTCTATGGATTACCATCGTTTGGATTTCAGCTCTTTGTAAGCATGGAAATCTTTTTCTTTGCCGCATTCCTGACGGATTACGCAAAGATCCCCGTAGCCCTGGCCGGAACCGTACTGATGGTCACCAGTATCTTTGACATCCTCTGGGTACCCACCGCCGGGGTGATCCTGGAAAAAAGCAATATGCGCTGGGGCAGATATCGCTCCTGGATGCTTGTCGGCCCCCCCTTGGCGGTTGTTTTCTTCATGCTGCAATTTACCAAGTTCGGTGACCCGACAACCAATGCCATCCTCATCTCCGTCGGCTTCATTGTCTCCCACCTGATCTGGAATATCTTTTATGCGGGCCACGTGGCCATGAACAACTCGATGACCACGATACGGGAGGAGCGGATTTCCATGGCCTCCAACCGCGGTATGTTTAACGCCTTGGGCTCCCTGGTTTTTTCCATGATCGGCGCCAAGACCATTAAAATGCTGGGCAACGGCGATCAAGCCATGGGCTGCACCCTGACCGTTCTCGCCGCCGGAGCCGTCATGATCCTCTGTTACTGGATACTCTTTGCCATGACCAAGGACTATGCCTTCCTGGGAACCAAGGGCAATACCCCGGTAGAGGCAAAAGACAAGATGACCATCGGCGAGATGCTCAAACAGATCATTGTCAACCCGCCGCTCATGGGTCTGATGATGGCGGAATTGGGGCGCTTCTTGGGACGGTTCATCATCTTTGGAATGGCCTTTTACTATTTCAAGTACGTGGTCGTCAATCTCGGTTCCATCGCCATATTCTTCACCGGTCTGACTGTTGCCGCCTTCTTTGGGGCCATGGTCTCTGCCCCTCTGGCGAAAAGAATCGGTGAGCGAAACACCTATATCGTCTCTTTAATTCTCTTCATTATTGGATTGTTGGCGGTATGGGCACTGCCGATGAATTATATGTCCTTTATGGTCGTGATGTTTGTTGCCTATCTGGGCTATGGCATGCCCGATGCCCTGAGCGTTGCCATGTACTCGGCAACTGTTGATTACGGCGAGTGGAAGACCGGCAAAAATGCCCGGGGATTTATCATGTCGCTGATCAGCTTCCCGATCAAGACCGCCATCTTCGTCAGAAGCGTCATCATCACCAGCGTGCTTGTGTCGGCTGGCTATGTCGCCGATATGGCACCCACGCCTGAGCTTATTTCCGGTATTAAAACCGGGATTGCCCTGGTCCCGTCGCTGTTTATCGGCGCCGGTCTTCTGATCATTTTTATCTTTTATCGAATTACCCCGCAAAAACATCAGGAGATGCTGGAGGAGATTGCCGCACGTAAATAATCTTTCACCCTAAGCCGGATAGTGGGCAAAGCCCTTGCTCTGTACACTATCCGGAAAGGATCAAGCGGACTGAACAACGATTTTGTAAATGGCTAAGCGGAGAAAGATATGAAAGATCCCAGAACCTATCTTGATAAGGAAAAGATGAGCCGCCTGCAAATAATTGTAGTGGCCATCACCACTTTATTGAATGCCATCGACGGATTTGACGTCCTTTCCATCAGCTTTGCCGCGCCGGGCATTGCCAAGGAATGGGGCACGACGCAGGCAGCTCTGGGCATTGTCATGTCCATGGAACTCATCGGCATGGCCATCGGATCGTTTATTTTAGGAGGGGTGGCCGACCGCATCGGCAGACGGCGAACCCTTCTGGGCTGCCTGATTGTCATGACCGGCGGCATGCTCTTAGTCACCACGGCTGCCAATGCCGTTCAATTGTCGATCTGGCGGGTGCTTGTCGGCCTTGGCATCGGCGGCATCCTGGCCTGCGTCAATGCCGTGGTCGCCGAATTCTCCAGTGTCAAACGACGCGGTCTGTGCATATCGATCATGGTTATCGGCTATCCTCTGGGTGGGACATTGGGCGGCATGCTCGCCTCCTTCTTGCTCCAATCCCACGACTGGCGGGCAATATTTTACTTTGGCGCCATCATCACCGGTATTTGTGTGCCGCTGGTATTTTTTCTGGTACCGGAATCCATCCACTGGTTATGCCAAAAACAACCGAAAAATGCCCTGGAGAAGATCAATACCACCCTTGCCAGAATGGCATTTCCACCAGTTACGAGCCTTCCGGAAAAAGAGACTCGTGTGGAGAAAAAATCAATCGGCGGCATCTTCTCGCCATCGCTGGCAACCGTCACCGTGCTGATGACCGCCGCCTATTTCCTCCATATCACAACCTTTTACTTTATCCTGAAATGGTCGCCGAAGATCGTTGCCGATATGGGTTTTGCGCCTTCTCTTGCCGGCGGCGTCCTGGTGTGGGCGAATTTGGGCGGTGCCATCGGCGGTGCCATATTCGGCTGGCTGACTACCCGCATCGAGCTGAAAAAACTCACCATTATCATCATGCTGCTGACCTGGGTTTTTGTCGCCTTGTTCGGCCGGACCACGGCTGATCTTGACCAGATAAAACTGCTGGCAGCCTGCGCTGGATTTTTCGGAAATGCCGGTATCTCCGGGCTCTATTCCCTCCTGGCCATCGCCTATCCCACCGAGTTCAGGGCAACCGGATCAGGCTTTGTCATCGGCATGGGCCGGGCCGGGGCGGTAATCTCGCCGATATTGGTAGGTTTTCTCTTTCAGGCAGGCGCGGGATTGCCGACAGTCGCAATGGTCATGGGCCTGGGTTCGCTTCTGGGGGGCCTGGTTCTGGCTGTTTTTAAGCTGAATCGAGCAGCTTGATTGCTCGAATGAAACGTATGCCCTAGCGGTATTAAGATACGTACACACTAAAGCCAAGATGCTTATTGGCTGGTTTATTTGCTCAACCCCAACGAAAAAGGAGAACCGAATAATATGATAATTATCGGCGAAAAAATAAACGGCGCCATTCCGGCCGTAGCAGAAGCAATTGCCAAAAAGGATGGCGACTTCATCAAGGATCTTGCCAAAACCCAGGCGGAGGCAGGGGCACATTTTATCGATGTCTGCGCATCGACGGATGTGGCGATCGAACTGGAAACCATGAAGTGGCTCATTGACCTTGTCCAGGAGGCAACCGACACCCCCATTGCCGTCGACAGCCCGAGCGTTGAGATCTGTGCCGAAGCTATGAAATTCTGCAATAAGCCCGGCCTGGTGAATTCGGTATCCCTGGAGGGCAATAAAATCGATTTGATTTTCCCCCTGATCGCCGACAGCAAGTGGCAATGCGTCGTCCTTCTCAGTGACGATAAAGGCATCCCGAAGAGTGGCGAAGAGCGGCTGGAGGTCTTTGCGGCAATCATGGAAAAGGCCAAGGAATACAAAATCAGCCCGTCGCGCCTGCATGTCGATCCGCTGGTGGAGATGCTCTGCACCTCCGAGGACGGCATAAACATGATTCTCGAGGTGATCAGGAAGATCAAGAAACAATATCCTGCCATCCACGTGACAGGCGGGGCAAGCAATATCTCCTTCAACCTGCCGGCCCGCAAGTTCGTCAATCAGGCTTTCCTGGTTCTGGCCATCGGCGCGGGAATGGACAGTGCCATTATCAATCCGCTGCACAAGCATATGATGGGTCTGATATATGCCGCTGAGGCCTTGGCCGGCCTGGATGAATACTGCATCGAGTTCATCGGCGGATACAGGAAGGGCCTATTTGGTCCGGTAAAATAACATACTAACAAGCCAACAATTACAGATAAGGAATCACATCATGTCGAAAATTGAAGATGTCAGGGCAAATGTAGAGATCGGCAAAACCAAAATCGTCCCCGTACTGGTACAGGAGGCCCTTGATGAAGGCAGCTCCGCCGGCGACATCCTGCAGGCCATGGTTGATGGCATGGGGGTCGTGGGCGACAAGTTCTCAAGCGGTGAAATCTTTGTGCCGGAGATGCTCATCGCCGCCAAGGCCATGGCCAAGGGCGTTGAGGTCCTCAAGCCACATCTGGCGGGTGAGGCATCCACCTCTCTCGGGACCTGTATCATCGGCACCGTGCAGGGCGATCTGCACGATATCGGCAAAAACCTGGTGGCCATGATGGTTGAGAGTGCCGGATTTACCGTGATTGATCTGGGGGTAGACGTCCCGGCGGAAAAATTCATCAATGCTGTCAAGGAAAACAGCCCTGTCAACCTGGTCGCCTGCTCTGGTCTGCTGTCTACCACCATGCCGGCGATGAAGGCGACCGTTGCCGCCCTGAAGTCCTGCGGACTGCCGGGCTTCAAGGTCCTGGTCGGCGGGGCCCCGGTCACCCAGGAATTTGCCACTGAGATCGGCGCCGATGCCTATGCCCCGGATGCCGGCAGCGCCGCGTTAAAGGCCAAAGAACTGGTAATGGCAGCATAAACAATACCCAAGGAGACGCGCATCATGCTCACCAGAAGACAGAATCTACTCGAAACCATCAGGGGTGGCAAACCGGACCGGTTTGTCAACCAGTATGAATTTTTGGATATAATCCTCGAAGCACCGCTGAGAACCCGGCCGCAACGGGGCCAGACCATCACCAACGAATGGGGTATCACGATCTCCTGGCCGGAGGACCAGCTGGGGCCTTTCCCGGTCCACGATGAAGCCCACATCGCCATGAAGGATATCACCAAATGGCGGGAGACCATCAAATGCCCCACCGTCGACTTTTCCGATGAGCGGTGGGCGCCGGCGGTGAAACATGCCGCCTCCGTCGATCGCGACGACAAATACGTCACGGTCTTCTTTGCTTCCGGCACCTTCGAGATGACTCATTTTCTCATGGGCATGGAAGATGCCATGATGAATCTCTACGAAGAACCGGAGCACATGCATGATCTCATCGACTTCCTCACCGACTATGAGATCCGCTATGCCGAGCAGATTATCAAGCGCATCAAGCCGAATGCTCTGTTCCATCATGACGACTGGGGCTCGCAGATCGCCTCGCTGATGTCGCCGCAGATGTTCAAGGAGTTTTTCCTGGAACCTTATAAAAGGGTCTATAAATTCTGGAAGGACAACGGCATCGAGCTGATCGTCCACCACAGCGATTCTTATGCCGCCAACCTGGTGCCCTTTATGATCGAGATGGGCATCGACATCTGGCAGGGCGTGATGACCACCAACAACACCCCGGAACTGATAAAAAAATACGGCGGACAGATATCCTTTATGGGCGAAGTCGACAGCGGCCCTCTCGATCACCAGAATTGGGACGCCAAGGTGATTGCCGAGCATGTCGAGAGGGCCTGTACGACCTGCGGCAAGCACTACTTTATCCCTTGCCTGACCCAGGGCTTGAATGTCAGCTCCTTCCCCGGTGTCTATGAGGCGGCAAGCAAGGCCATCGATGAGATGAGCAAGAAGATGTTCTGATACCAAAAAGAAGCGGAACACCATCCCATAAAACGGCACGGGCAGATCTTTCGCCGTGCCGTTTTTCGTATGCACGTACACGGGCGATGCTGAGCAAGTTTGGTGCACTGAGTGCACCCTACGAAAACATATCCCCCCTTGCGAGGAACAGTCCGCCTAGCCGATCTTATAGGCGTCTCTTTTAATTCCCAGGCGAAGCATCATCGAATGGAGGGTGGTGGGTTTGATCTCCAAGAGCTCCGCCGCGCCGCCTTTGCCGGTGACCTTTCCCCGGCATCTGGCCAGGGCACTGAGGATATGCCGGGCCTCCATCTCCCGGAGCGGCAGGATCGTTTCATCCTTGCCGGCAATCCGCAGCGGGCTGGTATCGAGCGGCGGGATATGCAGCCGGCCGTTTTTGCTGAGCAGTACCGCTCGCTCTATGACGTGCCGCAGTTCGCGGATATTGCCGGGCCAATGGTAGCTCATCAACAGCTCCAGCTCTTTTTTGGCGATCCGGTCAAACTGCTTGGCAAATTTCTTGCTGAATATCTCCAGGAAATAGCGGGCTAAAGCCGGGATGTCGTCAGCACGTTCGCGCAGGGCGGGGACGCGTATGGGGAAGACATTGAGGCGATAATAAAAGTCGGAGCGGAAAAGACCTTTCTCGACCAGCTCTTCGATGTTCCTGTTGCTTGCCGCCAGGAGACGGAAGCGGGTCTTGATGGTGTGGGTGCCGCCCACCCGTTCGAATTCCCTGGCCTCTAAAACCCGCAGCATCTTCGCCTGAATATCGAGGGAAAAGGCATCGATATCATCGAGGAACAGGGTCCCCCGGCTGGCCAGTTCAAAGCGGCCCTCCCGTGATCCGGTAGCTCCGGTAAAAGAACCCTTTTCATGGCCGAAGAGCTCGCTGGCCATGAGCTCCGGGCTGAGTGACACGACATTGACCGCGATAAATGGCCCTGAAGCCCGGTTACTGTTGTGGTGGATGGCCTGTGCCACCAGATCCTTGCCCACCCCGGTTTCGCCGGTAATCATGACCGTTGTATCCGATTTGGCAACCTGGCTGATGAGACCCAGCATCTGTTTGAACGGCCCAGCCCGGCCGATCATCGGAGTTTTCAGCAGGCTCGGCTCAAAGGCCTCCCGGTAGTAATTGGCCTCCGCCTCCAGGGTGCTTTTCAGATCGACGATTTCTTCATAGGCCTCGAGATTTTGCAGGGCTATCGCCGCCTGATTGGCAATGATCCGCAGCAGGGATATCTCATCCTCCGGAAGCTGCAGCCGGGTTGGCCCGCCATCCATGAAGATCACACCCATGACCTTGGTCTTCAGCCGGATGGGAAAGCAGCCGGTCCAGCCGACAGCGCTCAGATATTCGGTATACCCCAGGGGCATGCGGCGCGTTTGGGCAGACGGACCGTGCAACTCTGTGCTATCCGCCCGGCCGTACATGTTGGCCTCTTTGACAATTTCGGTACCGTTTTGAAAGACCTGTTCGATGAGGTCCCTTTGGTAGGAAAAAGCCTCGGGGGAGGTATCGGAGGTCTCAAAGTTACGGCTGGCTACCATTTCCAGTTGCTTGTCCTGCTGGAGGAAGATGGCACCCCGCTCGGCCCCGGCGATGCGCACGGCCTGCATGATAATCTCGCTGAGCAACTCGTTACGGCTGCGTATGGAACCGAGGGCATTGCCGACGTTGACGAGGGACTCAACCCAAAAGGCATGTTTTGATGCCCGGTCGAGGGAGGATTTGAGGTCCTTGGGAAAAAGGTTCGGGTTCACCTTGGCGAGGGTGTCCCAGGCCTCTTTCAAAAGTTTTTCCGCGGCCCCACAGTTATTTTCACCCAGGCGCAATCGGGCCAGAAGAATTTGGGCGTGGGCTAATTCAATCTTCGCTCCGGCTTGGGTCAACAGCGCCATGCTTTTTTGCAGATCGGCCACAATCGAAGTCAGGGGTTCTCTCCTTTTATAGGCGGCAAGCGCCCGGAAGCGCAAGGCCACGCCCTGCATATAAATGTCTGGCCAGTTGAGCAAGTGCTCGATATCTGAATTAAAATTCCATTCAGGATGGACCATGCCCCGTTCTTCGAGGCCGAGCATGACCTCCAGGTTGTCCGGTCCGCGGTGGTGCGGCGTTCCCAGGACCTTGGCATTCTCCCAAGCGGCACTGAGATATTCGAAGGCCTTCTGGTAATTACCCCGGCAATAGGCAAAATAGGCCCTTTTGCCGTTACCTGGCCAAAGAAAATACTGGTCCAGCAATTCTTCGGGGGTGTGGAAGATTTCCTCCAGGATGGTCTCGCCCTCATCGATCCTCCCGGCATCGCCGAGGATGAGCACCAGGATGAGCTTGGCATGACGATCAAGGTCCGGGGCATTCAATTCCCCTGCCTTCCGGCAGACCGTCTTGAGCAGTCCGACCCCCCTGGCTGTCTCGCCGGCAACGCCGTAGGTCCATCCCAGCCGTATGCAGCTTTTCAGGGTTTCCACGTCGGAAGGCAATTCTTCATGATTGCCGATGACCGACTCGTACCGTTCGATAGCTTTGGTGACATAGCCCTGCCAGAAAAGCAGTTCGGAATTGGCCAAGGCCACCTGCAGCCGGACATCACCCGGCACCTCATGGTTGACGAGCATCTGCCAGGCCCGTTCAAGGTGCCCG
The DNA here is from genome assembly GCA_030247675.1 of Desulforhopalus sp. Lineage (NCBI taxonomy): Bacteria > Pseudomonadati > Thermodesulfobacteriota > Desulfobulbia > Desulfobulbales > Desulfocapsaceae > Desulforhopalus > Desulforhopalus sp. The sequence goes on from JAOTRX010000006.1 coordinate 224,681, forward strand.
GTCGCTTCGTCGGATCGGGAGGTCTTAATGAAGGTCTTGGCGATGAGGACCCGCAACCGTATCTCCAGGACCGGGTCTTTATCGGAAGAAACCAGCTGCAGAGCGCGGCTGAGATATTTTCTCTGGATTTCCGGAGGTAGGGCGCTGTCGCGGCAGGTGCATATGCCGATGGCGGCATCGATAAAGCATTGCCGGTCCTTCGGGCAAAGCTCGAGAGTCGCCATACCATCCAGGGCCATGCGGTAATAGGCTGCGGCATCGATGGGCAGATTCAGATCTAAACAATAGTGACCGGCCAGCACCAGCTCATGGCAATGGGCCAGCGGCAGGCCGGAGGTCTGGTAGATATGCGCCAGATTCAGCCATCTTTGCGCACCGTCCGGCATATTCTTGAAAACGCCGGCAATGGCCTGCTCGGCGGCCCTGAACACGGTTGCCTGGGGGATGTTGGCTAGAGACTTTTTTGCCGCTTTATAATCAGCGAGATAATAATATCCAGCACCTTTTTCCTTATATTTCAAAAGGTAACCGGATTTTACCAGGTCTTCAACCTTCTGCAGCACCTCGACCGGCCCGTCACCGGTGAGCGTACACAGGGTATTCAGGGAGATGGGCGGCGGCAGCAGGGCGATAAGCAGAGCAATGGAGAGATCAATAGCATTGTGGTCTTCGGTGTTGCCGTCAGTTCGTGTCACTGTTCAACTCCTGTACCTGAGATATCACCATATCAGGTCATAACCATGACCAAAAACGTCGAGAAAATATCGGGAACTCGAATATAGAGGCAATATACCCAATAAAGAGACAGAAAAGGAGCATGAATGTGCTGCTTTGAAGATAAGGGATCAGAAAAGTGCGGCGGTAATCGTTACTTGGCGAACTTTTCAAGCAAGTCGAAATACGAGGCGGTGAATACGCCCCCCACTGCGATCCAGACCTTTGAAGCACAGTCTTGTGAGAACTTGAGCCGTTCTCTGAAATCCTTGTCGTTCTTCTGTTCATCGGTGGCCAGATAGGTGTACTCGAACCAGAACCAGATGGGGGGCAAAACCGTCCAGGCGACCGCTATCCAGCAACGTACGGATTTTGACGTTTGCGGCAAGTATACGGAGAAGGCTGCGCCCACAAGGGCCAGAACAACCATGACAACTATGACTATCCTATGACGAGCATTCATACATCCTCCATTTTTTAAAGGAATTTACGAAGTGCACTGGATTCTACAGTTATTGGCGTCAAAGAAGATGGCAAGGCAATTGCCTGAAAGGTATCTCTCGGCGACACCGATTATTACGCTCTGTTGAAAAAGGTACGTGGGTCGTCGTCTTACGCAGGCTGCAGAACATAGCCCGGTGCCGCTTGGCCTGGCCACAATTCGTATAAAACTTCTGGTTCGGAGGTGCCACCGTGGCGAGGGCTTGGCGGGATGCCCAATGCCCTCGCGGCAGTAATGCTCATCTCGCCGACTTTAGAGCTGGGGCCGCGGTCTGCAACAAGGCATTCGACGCTGTTTCCGCGATAGGTTGCTCTGGCACGGCAGCCTCTGACAATTCCGGCAGTTCGTTGGACGATCAGTGGCGGAACCACGATATATGGCACAGTCTCCGCATCGACATATGCGGAGTGGTCGGTAGCTGCTTTGCCCGGGTGTCGATACCAAGTCATAGACGCAATGATCCCGCCCGGGAAGACTTTCGGTTCGTTGTCGTCATCCAGGATGACAATGTCTCGAGCCCAGGCGTGTGCGCAGACGATCTTGCCGTCAACGAGTTTCATTCCACCATTGGCGAGCGCCTCAGATCCGGAATCATCGACGCGGTAAGCTGCCTGCTCACCGTTCTGACCATTTGCGCCGTCTGCATCGATATCGGCATCGCCAACGAAATGGACTCTGCCGTCTGTGTCCTCCAGTATTTGACAGACAAACCCTTCTCCGGTAATCGAGCCTAGCAGTCTTGTCATTGCAGCCTCCAATTTAAAAAGGGTCAGAGTAAAATTAAAATAACTTTTCTTGGTAAAGCAAAAGATCCTCTGGCCATCTTTATGCGTAGGGAACGGATACGATGTCCAATATTTCCAAACAATTCACCTTTTACCTTCGCACCACCGAGCGCAGCTGCCGGTCATGCCAATTCCCAAGTAGAGTGAGCGCCGCGATCGCTCCAAGGAGGGCCAGAGCCATGTCCGACTGGGTGTCCCAGATATATCCCTGGGTACCGAGGAAGGCCTCGGCACCCTCGCCGGTAGCGGCAGCCACCCACCATTCAACAAGCTCGTAGCTGGCGGAAAAGGCAAGACAGAATGAGACGATGACGAATTTCAACCAACTCCGGCCGTTTACCACCTGTTTACGGATCAGCAGTTCCCTGGCAATCATCGCCGGGACAAAGCCCTGGGCAAAATGGCCGACCTTGTCGTAGCTATTGCGGGTGAAGCCGAAGAGTGTCTTGAAATAGTCGAAAAGAGGCACCTCCGCGTAGGTATAATGGCCGCCGACCATGAGGATGATGCAGTGGACGAGGATCAGAAAATAAACCAGCGGAGTGAGGCGGAAGGTTCGATAGGTGGCGGCCAGCACTATCACCCCGATGATGGCCGGCACGACTTCGAGAAACCAGGTAAACCGGTCCTTTGGAAAAATTCCGGACCAGATGAAGACAGCGGCGAAGATACAAATCCATAGATTTTTCATAGCAATTTTTAGTTGTAATTATTGGTGATAATTTAACCGAAGTAAAAAGTTGTGCTTTTAATGTTTCTCTGACCCCAATTACCTTTTACCCTCTCCACCAAACGTGGGATACCGTGAGCTTGGTCGCGGTTTGTCGCCGGGGTGGTGGTGGGAATCCAGCCCCGTCATCTATTTTTTCTCCATGCGCGTAGCAGTCGGTTTGTGCGTAAAACCAGCGAAGCGAAAATAAAAAGCATCTGCAGCGAAGGAAAAACTCTTATCTTGCCAAAACAGAATTGACTCCTGTTGATTAATTCAACCTCATATAATGCCCTTAAGTCAAACCTGACCCTAGCCCGACCCCATTCTCGGACCGTACCCTCTCGGCCTTCCGCTCTCGCCGAGCTGTATCAATCACCTGGGGCTGTGAAGTGGTTTGAAATATGCTTGGTGGTAATGGGAAACCTCCGCTTTCCCATTGATAAAACTTATCATGAATGTTCCCAGAATATGTCGTAATTTCCGTTTTCCCGTAACAATTTTCCGAATAAGAAAAAATAAAAAACCAGTTTTAGAAATGCTATGTTACTAAAAATCTGTAATTATTAGCAATAAAAAAACACATAAATGTAGCGATATTTGCTAGGTTTTTGCAGAGCGAAAATACATTAATATTAAAATATCTGGAGGAGGATTTTTCAAAAAAATTATTTTTAAGGGGGGCGGAATGAAAAAAAATAATCTCTCACTGCTAGTATTGGTTGTAACGATTCTCTTTATGCAAGTAACGTCAACCGTATGCTTTGCAATGTTGACATCGTACTTTGTTACAGCTGCAAAGGTGGGGCCTATTTCAACTGGTTATTTTAACGACGCCTGGCTCAATAACATTTATATAGACCCTTCTGTTACAAACTGGATCGCTTGGCATGATGCTCCAACTCCAACTGAAGTTGGTGGAGTCGAATATGTGGGAGATTATAATAACTGGCTAGGTGTTGATGATCTGTTATATGTGACAATTACTGGCCCAGCAGGAGAAAGCACTGGCCTAACACTTATGGATCGAAATAATGCATACGGTGGATATATAGGTATACAAGCAGTATTTTACGGATCCGCGGCTGATGCACCGAATGTGACTCGCGCTGTGGGTAGTACATGGCCCCCACCGATGACAATCATTGATGAAGCCGGTCTTTTTAACGCATTCTTTGATTCAGCCGGAGCAGGCCTTTACTCATTTCATTTTCAGTTTTACAACCAATACTCTGGGTCTTCTTACAATCCTGACTTTTATATCTTGATGGACACAGAATCAGCTCCAGTTCCTGAACCAACCGCAATGTTGCTCATTGGAACCGGACTAGCAGGATTGCTAGGATTACGCTTCAGAAAAAAGAAGGGATGAAATCATTCCGAACAATCCTTGTGTCACCCTCTATCTACTCACAGATAGAGGGTTTTTCGTAACATTTTAGCCCTTTCTTTTAGTCAGTTATTAAACCCTGGTCCTAGGGACCGGGTCAGAGATAATTGGCTCATCCGTAAGCCGTTGCAACAGCACTAACTGGGGTCAGCACTAACTGGGGTCAGAGACAAATTAAAATTCTTCGAATTGTCAGATCTAATTATACTTTGACCCTAATGTCCTGGCCCTAATCTCCCAGATATCGTCCCCCTTTCTGCTAGTCGATTTCTTTTCAGCTCCAGCTCTGCCGACTCCAGTTTTTGCACTACCTGCACAATTGCTCTGTTTCGGCGCCCACAGCAACACCCAGCAATCACGATATAACGTCAATAGACGAAATATCGCACATCTCCCTTTCGTTCACAAGCGATGTATATCCCCTGAAACCCCGCTATGCTTGCGTTTTTTGGTTTTTCTAAGCTGGCATGTCTTTTGCTCAAAAAGGGTAGGGAGCTTAACGGTTAAGGGCCTCATTCCATTGGAAAGGGGGTGGAATGGGACCTTGCCGAGATGATTTTCAAGAATACGAGGGATTCATTTTTTAAGTCACTACAAGGAGGGAAAAGGATGGGTAAAGACACTTCAATGGAACAAAGGGAAGTGGATCGCTATACCGAGGAGGTGCTCGAACACGGCATCTCGCGGCGCAGCTTTCTGTCACGCACCGCTATCGGTGCAGCAGGTATCGGGATGTTGGGGCTTACCGGACTTGTGGCCAAACAAGCACAAGCGGCTCCGGCGGAAGAAGCTCTTGAATTTGCCAAGAGTTCCGACGGCGGGGCAACGCTCAACTTCATGCCGAAGCCGAAACCAATTGCCGATAAGGATATCAAGACCACCTTGACCTTCGACGTGATTGTTGTCGGTGCCGGCGCCTCGGGCGTTCCGGCCGCCCTTTCCGCCGCCGAAAACGGTGCCAAGGTGGCGGTGATCCAGAAGCACCCCATGCCGGTTTCCCAGGGCAACACCGGCTCGGGCATCGATCTCGCAACGAGCGATAAGGCAGGGATTGAGGCGCTTGTCGCCAAACTGATGAACGACAACAACCACCGCTGCAACCCAGCACTGCTCAGGCAATGGGCCTACAACTCCGGTGAAGCTGTCAAGTGGGTCATCGACCGCGCCAAGCAGGGCGGCTCGCCGGTTGTCGATCAGGGGAGCGGGCCGCAGTTCGCTATCCGCAAGGTCAATGGCTACACCCTGAATTACGTCACCTCGTTCTTCGGACCAAAACCGTACACCACCGGCGACGGCATGCGCGCCCTGGCCAAGACCGCCGAGAAGGCTGGCGTTCAGTTCTTCTTCAACATGCCGGCACAGCAGCTGGTCCAGAGCAAATCCGGCGAAGTCGTCGGCGTCATTGCCAAGGGAAGGGATGGAAAATACACCAAGTTTCTTGCCAAGAAAGGGGTCATCCTGGCTACCGGTGATTACCAGAACAACGAGGCGATGTGCAACTACTTCATCCCCGATATCAAGCATTTCGGTCGGAAGATGATGGACCGCACCGGCGACGGTTTTGCCATGGCCTACTGGGCAGGCGGGGTCATCGAGCCGATCGGTCACACCAAGATGCTCCACGACTTTGATGCCGGACCGGCCTCGATGTGCGACATGCCGTTCTTGGCGGTCAATCGTCAGGGCAAGCGTTTTATCAATGAGACCGTCGAGATGTCGCTGTTCAACAACTACCTGCGCGATGCGGCCAACGCCGGCCATTATGCCCAGGTCTTCGACTCGAACTATATGACCCAGGCCGAAGGATGGCCCGGCAAACTGGTTCCGCCCGAAGGGCTGAAGAATTATATGCCCGATGACCCAAGCCCGAAAAAGGGCGTCTTCGAATCGCAAGTCAATACCCATGTGGCCGACACCCTCGAAGAACTCGCGAAAAAACTGGAGATTACCGACCCGGCAGCCTTTGTAGCCACCGTCAAACGCTACAATGAACTGGTCGCCTCCGGCAAGGACGACGACTTCGGCAAGCCCGCTAACCGGCTGGTGCCAGTCGAGAAGGCACCGTTCTACGGCATCCACCGCCGGGTTCGGGTGTCGACGATCTGCTCCGGCATGCTGGTCAACGAGAACCATCAGGCCCTCGACGCCGACGGTAAGGGCATCAAGGGTCTGTATCTGATCGGCAACCTCGGCGGCGGCTTCTACGGCGGCGTCGATTATCCGCTGACCGTTTTCGGTTTGTCGCTTGGCCGTTGTTATACCTTCGGCTATCTCGCCGGCAAGCATGTGGCGAAGTTGTAGGCTTAAAAGGCCAAGAAAGAGCTAGGGAACGGTTGCGGCCGTTCCTCCACAATATTTACGATTGGAGGAATAATGAAAAACAAAACTCTACAAAAGTTCTTGTTTTCCTTTTCATTTTTGATGTTTTTCGCAGGCGGTGTTTATGCCGCAGATCCGGCGAAAATGGAAAACAGTGCCTTAGGAAAATTGCATGCCGATCAGGGCATTGACTGTGCCCAATGTCACGAAAACGCCAAAAACCCCGAACCGGTAGCAATGGAAAAATGCCTGAGCTGCCATGGCGAGACGGCAAAACTCGCCGAGAAAACCGCTAACGTTAAACCGCACAACCCTCACGAGAATCGCCATTACGGCACGGAGGCCGATTGTAACCTGTGCCATCACCAGCACAAAAAATCGGAGAATTTCTGTCTGCCGTGTCATTCGCGGTTTGCTTTTGCAGTCCCTTGATTTGGAAGGAGGATAAGGCCGGCAGCCCACCGGAAATCTGGTCGGGCTGCTACTTGAGTACCGTGCAGATTGGCTAAATCAATGTGTCTCAAGGTACTTACACCCCACGACGAGGTATTGAAGAGAGGCTCTCTTGTGGGGGGTTGGAGAAAATCAATATCAAAGAGAGGAAGAGTATGAAATTTTTAGCAACAACAGCAATTGCCGGAGTGCTTCTCTCCAGTGTGTCTGCCCTGGCGGCGGACGATTTGAAGAGTGCTTTCTCGGAAGGCACCCTCAAGGGAGAGGTCCGAACATTCTATTATTCGAGGGATTTCGACAAACAAACACCCGATAGAGCAGATCTGGCTCTCGGCACCCTCATGTACTATCGCACCGCCCCGCTTTTTGGGCTGACCGCCGGGCTCGGTACCGCCACGGCCAGTGACATCGGTAGCGATGATGATAAGGCGGTGTATGGCCTTCTGGCCAGGGATGCCGATGGCGGCCATGACAGTTTTGCCCGGCTGCAGGAATACTTCATCCAGGGGAACTGGTTCGACACAACCATCAAACTGGGTGCCCAGGAGATTGAATCGGCCTTTCTCAATGGCCACGATATCCGCCTGCTGCCAAAAACCTACCGGGGCCTGACCGTCGAAAACAAAAGTGTTGAGAATCTCACCCTCAAGGCCTTTTACCTCACCGATTTTATGGGCTGGGCCGATGACGATTTCGTGAGAATGGCCTCCGTTGCCCAGGAAGCAGACGATGAAGCGCTGCTCGCCGGTAGTGTCCGGTATGTTTTCCCCTTTAAGGTTGTTTCCTTAGATACCGAGGCCTGGGATTATCGAATGGAGGATGTATTCAATTCGACCTATTTCAAGGCTACTGTGGGCAAGAAGTTTGACAGCTTCAATGTCAGTTTTACCCCCTCCTACCTCAAGCAGGATTCCATAGGAGATGATCTGGCCGGTGCGTTCGACACCGACCAATATGGTTTTAACACCGCTTTGAGATTTGCCGGTTTCGATGTTACCGCCTTTTATGCCAAGACCGGTGATAATGACCTGTTTGTGCCCTGGGGTGACGGAAAGGTGCTGATCCAGCAGATCAACGCTTCAGGACGGGCTGATGAAGATGCCTACGCCCTCAAACTTGGGTATGATTTTTCCACCATCGGCGCAAAGGGACTGAGCGCCTATGTCTTCCATGGCCTGTATGACACTCCCGATTCCGGGACCCATGCGGCGCCCGACATCAATGAAACCAACTTCAGCGCAACCTATGCCTTTGGCGGTAGTCTCGATGGGTTGAGTCTTCGCGCCCGCTATGCCATCGTCGATTTTGACAGCAATCAAGCCGATGATTTCGATGATTTCAGGATCTACCTCAAATACACCTTTTCCTTTGGTGGCAAGAAAAGTTGATGGGTAACATGATAGTGCAATTTGGCTATTAAAGCTGAGTTGAGCAACTTGCCTGCTTAAACGAAACTTATGCCCTTGTGGTATAAACTCTCCTCAGCCTGTCCAACCTGAACACCGGTTGGGCAGGCTTGAGGGGTGTCCTGACCTGCCTCAGCCACCATTATCTTCAGTGAAATCGTCAATAAGCAATATCTGTTCAGTTTTATAAAAAAGGACTGCCTGATTTTCTTGTATTTATGCCCAGCATTCAGGGGTGGCCCTAAGGGACCATCATCGCGGTTCAAATGATACCAAGAGGTGTAAAACCGGCTGTCATTATAGAATGCAACAATGTTCTCTTGATTTTTTTTAGACTTTCAGGTTGGCGCCTCTTTTGCGCATACGTCTGATTATCTTCAGAAATACAATGGATGAGTTCGCTGTTTCCACGGGCAATAAGCCATAAACGCAAAATCATACTGTGATTTCTTTTAGTTTTTCAAATAGATTTAAAGTGGTTTCCCTGGCATCACCAAGAAGCAGTATGGCCTTGCGGTTGTTGTACAGTTGATTAGGCACGCCCGAGTAGCCAGGATTTGTATCAAAGTTACAGACGATCACCTGCCTGGCATCCTGGGCATGCAGAATGGGCATCCCGGAGATAGGCGTGCCTTCACTTTCAATAGCTGCCGGGTTAACGACGTCACAGGCACCTATGACTATCGCTACATCGGTTTCACCGAACAGCTGATTAGCATCTTCCATCTCCAGCAGATTTTCATAATCAACATCCGCCTCAGCCAGCAGTACGTTCATATGGCCCGGCATCCTGCCGGCAACCGGATGGATGGCGTATTTGACACTCGCCCCCCTCTGTTCGAGCAGCGCCGCCAACTCCACCAGCTTGAACTGTGCCTTGGCAAGGGCCATACCATAGCCAGGGATGATAACCACGCTTCTTGCCGCGGCCAGTGCCGCCACTGCCTTCGATGTGGTATGGGATGCGGGGAGTGGTGTCTGAGCAGGTGTCTCTTCAACCAGGGACTGCTGCAGGAGCTGGATAGTTTCTTTGGCATCACCCTCTAAAAAGATGGTGTTTTCCTGACCGTACAAGGGGTTATCGACACCTGAATAGCCGGGTAGCCGATCGAAATTGCAGCAGATCACCTTTTTTGCCTCGTGGGCCATGAGAATGGGCATGCCCGAGATTGGGGTCCCTTCGACTTCGATGGCCGCCGGGTTGACCACATCGCAGGCACCGACGACGATAACCAGATCGGTTAGATGAAAGTCCGGGTTGATGACATCCATTTCCACGAGCATATCATAGTCGATGCCGGCCTCCGCCAGCAGCACATTCATATGTCCGGGCATGCGGCCGGCTACCGGATGGATGGCGTATTTGACATCCTTGCCCATCGCCGTCAAATCCTCGGCAAGGGTTGCGACCTCCTGTTGCGCCTTGGCCAGGGCCATACCGTAGCCCGGGACAATGATGATCTTCCCCGCCGTTCGTATGGCCGCTACTGCCCGGGGGAAAAGATCTGTGGTGTCAGTGGGAACTGTCTCGGCCTTTGGTGGCTGTACGGTAATAGCTGTTGTTTTGGCGATGGTCTGCTCTGGTTTGTAGTCCGGAAAAATAATCTTGCCTATTTTGCGGTTCATCGCCTTGCACATGACATAGGTAAGAATCGAGCCGGAGGCGGCGACGGTTGCCCCGAAGGCGATCAGCAACTGGTTTTCGATCACCATACCGCAGAGGGAAGCAGCCAATCCTGCGGTTGCATTGAGCGATGAAATGAGCACAGGCATGTCGGCTCCACCAATACGAATTGCCAAAAGGATTCCAAAACAGATGCCAAGTACAATCTCCAAAACGAAAAAATAGGGGGCTATCCCACCTGGTATCAAGAGAGAGAGGGTACCGACAATCACCAGAGCGGCGATATTGAAGATCACCAAAAGATTGTGGCGCGTGACCACCTGGGGGGACTGGACCATTTTACCCGCGAGTTTAGCACTGGCGATCATGCTGCCGCTGAACGTCAGGGAGCCGATGGCCAGACCGAGTACTCCAGAGATTTCGCTTACCAGGCTGAGGGCAGGGGTTGCCCTGGAAAGCTCCACCAGGGAGACTAAAAAAGCGGCAATACCTCCTGCTCCGTGCTGAAAGGCTACCATGGCCGGAACCTGGATCATGCTGACGGCCCGGGCCAGGGCAATGCCGGCTATTGCTCCCACGGTAAGCGCGAGGACAACGGTACCGATGTCGACGATGCCATGCCGGTAAAGAACGAGAATAATGGCCAGGAACAGCGCTAAGGCAGCAGTCAGATTTCCGTGTTTCGCCCTGAGAGGTTCACGGAATTGCCAGATACCAACTATAAGAAGAGCGATTACAATAAAATCGATGAGCAGTGTCATTGCAGGGGGTCTCTGGGTTGATCATTCAGGAAGTCTTCGTTTGCCTTTGAAGAGCTTCAGCATTCTGTCAGTAATGGCAAAGCCGCCGACCACATTGAAAGTTGCGGTCGTTATGGCGATGGCACCGAGAATTTTTTCCATGGCTGTGGTCGGCACGGAAAAAAGGATGAGCGCCGCCAGAATGGTTATGGCGGAGATAGCGTTGGTCATAGACATCAGTGGCGTATGCAGCAAAGGGGGAACCCGTGAAATAAGGGCGTAGCCAATGGCAAACGAAGCGATAAAAACCCCGGCCATCAAAAGCAGATTAAACATGGACATGTCTCCAGGTTATCAATGTCATACGGGAACAGCACGCGGGTGCTGGCAGCTACATTTCGTCTCTGCCGGCATCCGTTTTTTTCTTGCCATCCCGAGCCGTCACCCATTGTCGATGGAACTCACTTCATGGCCTTCAGGGTACCTTCATGGACGATCTTCGACTGATGGGTAACAAGGGAGCTTTTGACGATTTCGTCATCAAAATCGAGGCTGTCCTTGCCCTTTTTAAAGAGATTTTCGACATAGTAATACAGGTTGTTGGCATACAGCCAACTTGCATGGACCGCCATCCGTCCGGGGATATTCTGGATGCCGCAGATATGGACTCCATGTTTTTCGATGAATTTACCGGGAACGGTGACGTCACAGTTCCCCCCCTGATCGATGGATACATCAATGATGACGGATCCGGGCTTCATGGCGGCGACCATCCTGTCGGTAATGAGGATGGGCGCCACTTCGCCAGGCACCAGGGCACTGAGAATGACCACATCGATATCCGCCAGGTGGCTGGAAATGAGCGCCCGTTCTTTTTCCAGCCACCCCTCATCAAGGGACTTTGCATACCCGCCACTGCCTGCTGCCAGTTCTTGAGGGATATCGAAAGCAATGACCTTGCCTCCCAGGCTGTCTGCTTCAACCGCGGCATTTTTTCGAATATCGAGAGTTTTGACAACACCACCCAACCGCTTGGCGGTGGCGATTGCCTGCAGGCCAACGACACCGATACCGATGACCAGGAAATTTGCCGGTTTGATCGTGCCGATGGCGGTTCCAATCATCGGAATGAATTTCGGCAGCTGGTTGGCGGCCATTATGACTGATTTATACCCGGTAACCGCACTCATCGAGGATAGGGCGTCCATTCTTTGCGCGCGAGAAATCCGGGGGATGCCGTCCATGGTCAGGGCGGTGATATTTTTCTGCTGGAGATCCCTGACCATCTGATGGCTGCCGGGGGCCGCGGGATGGAGAAAGGTGATTAAGATGCTGTCTTTCTTCAGCATTTCCACTTCATGTTTGTTCATTTTTTCGTTGAAAACAGGCTGTTTAACCTTCAGGACCACATCGGCCTCGGCAAGCATTTTTTCCAGATCGGCGGCAATGGCCGCCCCGGCATTCCTGTAGTCATTGTCCATGATCAAGACCCCTTCGCCGGCCCCTGCTTCAACCACCACGCTGAAACCGAGGGCGATATATTTTTTTACGGTCTCGGGGGTAGCCGCCACCCGTTTTTCTTCGGATAAGATTTCTTTTGGTATTGCAATCAACATGGTTAACCTCACTGGTAAGCCTGTTGCCAGGCAAGGAAAGTACGCTTAGCGGCGCAGCTGCGCTATGGCTGGAATATCGAGGAGCAGCCAGCCACTTCAAACAATACGAAATCTTTCCCGCACCACTGAGTAAAGCTTCCGCAGTGCCGGTTCGAATATGGGTGGTTGCTGGCTTCCGAGCAGGTCTTCCACTGTTCGGACAATCTCTGCCTTTATTTCCGTATTGAAGTCATTGGCGCTGTTTTTCAGGAATTCCATCATGGTCTCACAGGCAAGAATACGCACCTCGTAGTACAGGTTTTCATCGGCGCTTATATTCATCACCTGCCGGATCAGATCGTCATCAGGACGGCTGATCTTACCGATTCTATTCAGCGTTTCTTCGCGCAACTTCCAGTTGTCCCGGTAGCGAAGTATCCTGGTCAGGCCAGGTTGGCATTCCTGCAGGTTGCCATCATCGGCAAGTTTGTAGATAAGCTCCAATACCGGTCCCCAGTCTTTCAGATTGCCAAATGGATCAGGTTGCATTTTTTCTCCTTGCTGTTGAGAGGAATAAACAGGACGAGCTGTACTGCCTTATCCTGAAAAAGTTTTCGTATTTTCTCTTGAGCAAAGGCAATGCCAGATTGGAAGTATTAGATATCTTGCCGATATAATGTAGTATTTTTAGAAGGGAATCGTCGCCGGGACGAGTACCGGTCGGGCGGAATCGCCCGCACCGGTTGGAGGGTATTAGGGTAATAGCTTAGAATTTTAGTGTTTTATTAAAACGGGCTAATTCGCCCGCAGGGGCGATATTGACACCTAGGGGAGGGGGTTCTTGCGAGAAAGGGCCCTTCGAGAAATACCCAACAGGTCTGCAGCCTTTGTCCGGTTGCCTTTTGCCTGCTGTAACGCTTGGGCGATGAGCGAACTTTCAAGACGTTGCACAGCCAGACGAAGATTAAACTGCATTTCCTTCGGGGCTTGGTCATGCAGAGGGTCGGCCGAGAGGAACTCGAGCCGTCCAATGGTCAAATAGCGCTGGAGGACATTGCGTAACTCACGGACATTACCCGGCCAATCGTATTCCAGGAGCAGATCCATAATGTGGCCCGGGATCTTCTCTAACCGGGAAGAGGGTGACATCTTCTGGACAAAATGATCGACCAGCAGGGGGATATCCTGCTTGCGCTGGCGCAGCGGTGGTAAGCGAATCTGGATGACCTGGAGGCGATAAAAGAAATCATTGCGCATCTGCCCGCTACTGACTTTCTCGCTCAGGGGGACATTGGATGCTGAGATGATACGAAAATCCGATTTTCTTGTCTCGGTGCCCCCCACCGGCCGGTAAACACCGCCTTCAATGGCCCGGAGGAGTTTGGCCTGCATATTGACGGTGAGTTCACTTATCTCATCAAGGAACAGGGTGCCGTGGTCGGCCATATCCAGATAACCAAAAGAGTCTGTATGGGCGCTGGAGAAAGCACCTTTCCGATGGCCGAAAAACTCTCGCTCAAACAGAGATTCCGGGATGGCACCGCAGTTTACCGCGACAAAGCGTTTGTTGTTTCGAGGGCTGTGTTCATGGATGGCCTGGGCCACCAGCTCTTTGCCGGAGCCCGATTCGCCGAAGATGGCCACGCTAGCATCGGTGACAGCCGCTTTCATGATCAGCTCGTAGACCTCCTGCATAATCGGTGAACGCCCGAGAATATTGCCAAAGCGATAGCGTTCTTTCAATGAGGCGCGCAATACCCGGTTTTCATCGTGCAACTGAGCGGCCATGCTTTGTGCGGCAACCTGTTGCTCTTTGATTTCAGTCACATCTTTGAAAGTAGACAAAAGCGCCGGCCGGCCTTTAAAGCTTATTGGGCTGTGGCAGACATGAATCCACAGGCTTTTACCAAGCCGGGAAAAGCAGTGCACGCGATCAACCGTGCCTTCCAAATTGCTGTCGGTGCCGATATAGCCCGTGTACATCTGCCTAATCTCTTTGGCATCACCAGTGCCAGGACTGTGTACCGGAGTGTTACTCAGGTCACTGGCGGAAGAGATGTTGAACATCCTGCAAAATGCCGGATTAACATAATAAAAACAAGAATCCTGGACTAATACGACCCCGTCGGTGACCTGTTCGGTGAGGATCCGGTAGCGTTCCTCACTTTCTTTTATGGCTTCCCCGGAAGCCTTCAGATACAAAATTTTGCTTAAGTGTTCGCTGATTGCCTGCAGCAGGTGGGACTCTTCTTCAAGAAACAAGCTGCTTTCATCCGAAGATACCGCCTCTGTATAGCAGACATCGAGGTCGCCGACATGTTTGTTATTGAGAATGATCGGTGTATTCCTGCACCAGCGGGTGTGCTTGAAATTGGCGGAAACGTACTCGCGGCCGTCGAGCCGGATGCAGGCACAGGCCAGTTCCGGGAATTGCAGGGCAGCAGGAATGAGTTCAACAGCGCGAGCCAGAATCCAGTTTATATCAGCATCTTGATTTTCGAAGAGATTGGAAATGGAATACAGGCAGTTGAGCTCCTTGACCCTTTCAGCAAGGGCGTTCGGAGCGACAGAGAAGGGCAAGGGTTTACCGGCAGTTATGGTATGTAAAGGCTTCATGTATCATCCATCCGGTGATTAACTCCCTGCCAAAAAATGAAGCCCCCTATTCGGCAGCTCCTGTCAGTATGCTTTAACGAATTAAAGATATGCAGAATAGTACAATGTTTAAAATTTAATTGCAGCCATAAGTCGCTGAATATGGAGGTGATCTTGTCACTTCGAAGATCTGAATATTCGACCACCGCGTCGATTTGAGCTTATTGCCATGAATAGCAATACCCTCTCCACTCTCTTCATCCAAAGCCGGTTATCGACTACCGTAAGCGGTGAAAGAGGGCTATGTGCCATTGTCGATGTTGCTGTCGTGCCTGTCGCACCTCAAATCTTTGCCTGCACACCCTGCCAGTCACCTCTGACCATTTCCGCGATTTTCTTTGCCCGCTCGCTAAAGAGCTGGATCGCCTGCCAATCCGGTTCCTGGCACACCTTCTGCATCAGCAGGCTATCGCCGTTTGCAAAACAGGGCAGCACCCCGCCGAGGAAGTAGCCCTGTCGGCGTAAGGTATCGGCCGCCGCAGCGGCATATGGCGAGGCAAGCGGCAACCAGATTTGCCAGACCACGATGCCTTTTTCCCGCGCCTGGTGTTCTAACCGGCTGGTATACGGCTGAAAATCCGCTCCGATTGCGGTCATTCTGATCCGTGCGACCTCTGCCAGTTCAAAAAGAGTCATGCTCCCCTGGCTGTTCCCCGCCGACGGAAACTTGTTCTCCGGCGGCGCAAAGGTCCGCTGCAGACAGAGGCCGGCGTAGAGAAAATCGAGTTCATCCTGGTACACCGGCGGCAGAAAGACGGTCTGCGCTTTGGCCCTGTGTTTGAAATAGCCGAGCAGGACGGAAACACGGCGGGCCTCGCCTCCTCCCACGCCATAGGCAGCTGCGCGCATGAGACCTACCTCCAGTCCGGATTCCTTGAAGTTGAGCTGCAGGCACATTTTCTGTAAGTGGGTATGGTTGGTCACCGGCTCCCCGATAATTCCTTCAATGGTAAAGCGTTTGCCGGTCTGGACGATGGTGTGTTCAAAGAGGCGGGGGAAAATGGCCTGGCCGCGGAAGGTCGACAGCACCGCTCCGGCGGCATTTTCATAGAGGTGCGACGCCGGGTCGAGGAGAACCAGGGCGTTATGACCGACAACTTCACCGGCAGCGGTGCGGGCCACGCAGGAGATGAGACGGCCCGAGGCATTCTCCGTTATTATCTGCTCCGAGTGGTAATATGTCGCAATAGGGTAGCCTTCTCCGTAGACTTGACGAAAAAGCCGGGTAATTCCCGGTGCGTCTTCGTTACGGAAGAAATCTATAGAGATCTCCTGACGCCCTGTCTCTGAAACCGGTGATTCGCTCATTGCTCCCTCCCGTCGCCAGTGCTGTTACCTGCTGTCGGTCTAGCCTTTATTCTGCCTCTTCTTCGCGCAGCTGTCCAGGTATCCCCAATGGTCAAATCAGTCGAAGTGAAACTGCGAGAGATAGCTCGCCAGGGCCTCCTTCTTCTCGCCGACGAGCTGTGGGCAGTTGGTGTGGTCCTTCACCCCTTCCATCACCCGGACGGCAAAGACCATACAGGTCGGCTCGCCGCACTCCTGGCAGTTGGTCTTTGGCAGCAACTTCAGAATTTCAATGAGAAGCGGTTGTTTGGCACCTTCATAACTTGGTACGATCTGCCCACGATTCTCCCAGGCGCTGTTGATCTCGCGCTGCAGCCAGGCAACGATCTTTTCCGCCTGCTCCTCGTCCTGAAGGGCATTGACGGCAATTTTCCGGGCATGGATGGTGATGAGTTTGCCGGAACTTTTCAGGGTCAGCGACGGTGGCTCCCTGGTGTAGGCAAAGCCGCCGAGAACGGTGTTCAAATACGGCAGAACCGCCGCCACATCGTCCTTGAGGTGGGCGTAACAGTGCAGGGTTTGCGCCCCGGCATTACATTTTGATCGGAAGATTTCCAGGGTATAGCCAGTCAGAAGCATGAATCCTCCTCCTTTCTAGCCGGCACGAAGTCCGGCAAAGGTGATGGCGCAAATCCCTTGCCGGCATCACCTAGAGACAGCGAATGCCGCCAAGGCTCCACAGGCAATGGCCGCAGGGCACGCTGCTACCGTAACAGTCATTGGCATACTGGTTGTCGTTGATGAGGGGCGAGCACGGTCCGAGAGAACAGCCCCAGCAGGAGGCGTAGTCGTCGGCATTGGCCTCCTCCCGGAATTTGTGGTATTCGGCACCTTGCCAGATCTCGGCAAGAGACTGCTGATACAAATTGCCGAAGACCCGTTCCTGCACGGGGATATCCTCACCGCGCACCCGGCAGGCGTAGGTATGCCATAAAAAATGGCAGGGCATGACGTCGCCGCTGCCGGAGATAAAGGTGGCGTTTTCACTGACAAAAGGGCATGACCGCGGGCTCTCTGCCTGCAAGGGCGGCAAAAACAGCTGTATATTTGCGGTTTGGGCGATGGTTTTTGTAGTTTGGAAGAGATCTTCGATCATCGGCAGGTCAGGATCGACATGCTCCAGCAGACCCTTCAGGTTCAAATGGACATCGCGTTTTTCCGCCACCCGGCGCATCTCGGCCACCAGCTGCAGCATGGCATGGTCTGTTGGGGTTTTTGCAAGGCTCAAATAGGTGGCGAGATAGCTCGCAAGATCCATCCCCATCTCAGCCGCCATCCTGTTGTAGGTGTTGAAGATCTCGACGGCCTCCCGGTAATGTGGGTTAAAGAGGCCCGCCTGCTCGTTCGCCCCGCCATAAGGGAAGAGATGGGTGGCGATGATGTAATCAACCCCATTTGCCGCGGCCCAGCGCACTACGTCCGGCAGTTCACCGATGGTATTCCTGGCGAGAACCATTTCCAGACCGATGGTGAAGTCATTGCCCGTGCTCAGTCTCGCCCTGTCAAGGGCGGCAACGGCCCTGGCAACCACTGGGAAGGCATGGCCCATTTCGCTGCTCTCCAAACCCTGGGTGCTGAGATTGTCGACGGAAAGGCAGATGGTGCTGAGTCCGGCGTCCAGTAGACCCTTTGCCCGTGGTTGATCGAGGAGGAAGCCGTTGCTTTGCAGGCCGATCCTCGCGTCCTTTGTCATTTTCGTCCGGGCGAGCCTGATGATCTGCTCGAGTTGCGGATGGAGAAGCGACTCGCCAATACCGTTGAGAATAAGGGTATGGGCGTGGGGCAGGGCCGGAGCCAGGCGTCGAAAGAGATCAAGATCCATGTCTTTTTCTTCTATGCAGCTGCCGGTGGCGTATTTGACGCACATCGGGCACTGGAGATTACAGCGGGTCGTCAGTTCGGCGTAGATTTTTTGCGGGTAACGATCAGTCATAATTCAGGGGAAGGTTTTTATTGCACTGCGGCACTTCGCGGAAACCAGTGCCGGGTGCGGTTACAGAACGAGCAGACGGTCAGCATGACCGGCACCTCGACCAGGACCCCCACGACGCAGACCAGGGCCGCCCCTGATTCGGGACCGAAAAGGGTGATGGCCACCGCCACCGCCAGCTCAAAGAAGTTACTGGCGCCGATCAGGGCCCCCGGCGCGGCGACATTGTAGGGCAATTTCAGCCATTTCATCAGACCGTAGGCAAGCGATGAGTTGAAATACACCTGGATGGTGATCGGTATGGCGATAAGCAGGACATGAAACAACCGGCCGGTGATGTTGTCGGCCTGAAAGGCAAAGATCAGCACCAGGGTGGCCAGCAGGGCGGAGATTGCCAGCGGATGGAGGGTCTGCAGAAACTTTTCGTTGAACCACTGGCTGCCCTTGGCCCGCAACAGCCACATCCGGGTGATGATGCCCGCGGTCAGCGGGATGACGATAAAGACCACCACCGAGGTGAAGAGGACGCTGAAGGGGACTATCAGATTCGAGGCTCCGGCCACCAGGTATTTGACGATCGGTGCAAAAAGGACCAGCATCAGCAGGTCGTTGACCGAGACCTGCACCAGGGTGTAACCGGGATCGCCGTCGGTCAGATAACTCCAGACGAAGACCATGGCGGTACAGGGGGCCGCCGCCAGGATGATGCTGCCGGCGATATACTGGTCGGCCTCGTCCGGGCTGATCCACGGGCTGAAGATCAGGCGAAAGAAGATATAGCCGAACAGGGCCATGCTGAAGGGTTTGACGATCCAGTTGACAAAGAGGGTAACGAACAGGCCTTTGGGATTTTTACCGACATTGATCACCGAGGAAAAATCGACCTTCAGCATCATCGGATAGATCATCAGCCAGATCAGCACGGCGATGGGGATATTGATCTGCGAGCCCTGGCCGAACTCAAGTCCGCGCAGGGAGGCAACGGCGTTTGGGATGACCTTGCCAAGACCTATGCCGACAGCCATGCAGATCGCCACCCAGACCGTCAGATATTTATCAAAAAAACTCATCTTCTTTTCCACAATCAGCTCCTCTTCCTCTTTAGCATATTCGTCTTATTGCCTTTTTTCACTCTTGCCTGCTTCTGTTGCCGGCAGAAATCGGTGGTATCGCAGGAAAGAATTTCCGCAAGTTTAAGCCTGTCGGCCGTGATTTGTGTTGTGCCCGCAACTGCCCTTTTCAGCCAGTCGCTGATCTCGGCCGGGAAGGAACCGGCCAGCCGGTAATACACCCAGCGACCTGCCTTGCGGCTTTGCACGAGGCGGGCCTTGTGGAGGATACTCATGTGTCTGGAGACGGTGGCCATGGTGATCTCCAGGAGCTCGGTGATCTGGCAGACACAGAGTTCGTCCCGGTCGGTCAGGGCGGCGATGATACGCATGCGGTTGCCGTCCGCCAGGGCCTTGGCGATATCGAGTGCAGTTTGCATATGGTGGACCTTATGATTGTATACTTATCTAATTGACGAATAATGGTATCGACCGTTCTCTTTCATGTCAAGTTTTTGATAATATTGACCTTGCAAAAATATTGAGTGAAAGCTACCCTCCAATACTACCAGGTTAGCGGAAAAGACCGGTAAATCTCCTGCAGGCAAAGAGGAAATTCGATGAAAAGGCCGTCGCGTTCTGTGATGTTTAGTTTCATTTTATGGCTGCTTTTTTCCTGGCACCAGGCCTTCGCTGTCGAGGAAAAAGTACCCGGACCCTGTCTCAATAAGGGGAAAAAATGGCGGATCGGCTATTACGAGGGGGGGCCGTGGCAGCACTACCGGGAAAGCCTGAAGGTAACTGTCAAAGGACTGATGGAACGAGGCTGGATCGATAAACAGCCACTCCCCGAGGTATCCCTTTCCGACCAGCCGTCTACATTGTACCTTTGGCAGTCGCTGTCCACTTCTCTGAAAAGTCAATACATCGAATTTGTCAGTGATGCCTTCTGGACTTCGGATTGGGAAGAGAGCAAGCGCCCGGCAGTTCGGGAAGACTGCATTCGCCGTCTGCAGGATGGCTACGTTGACCTCATCTTTGCCATGGGCACAAGAGGGGGCAAGGATATCGCTAACGACCGCCATGCGGTGCCCACCATGGTCATGTCGACGACCGATGCAGTGCAGTCGGGAATTATTAAAAGTGCTGAAGATTCCGGCCTCGATCACGTCCACGCCCGGTGCGATCCGACACGCCACCACCGCCAGATCCGTTTGTTTCACGACATCTTTCAATTTAAGACGATTGGCGCGGTCTATGATGAAAATGATCCGGACAGTCGGGTATTGGCCCACCTCGATAAACTGGAGCAGGTCGGCAAAGAACGCGGTTTTACCGTAATAGCCTGTTCAGCCCGGGATTCCATTGTCTCTTTGCACGAGGCGGTGGCTGGGTTTCGGAGGTGTGTCAGCCGCCTGGCCCCGCAGGTTGGCGCCTTTTATCTGGCCGATATGCAAGGCACCGAGGCGGATTTTCTCTGGGAAACCCTTCAGCCCCTTATCGAACATAAGGTGCCCACCTGGTCGGCGAGGGGGAGCATGCTGGTGCAGCGCGGCGCCCTGCTTAGTGTCGCCAGGGAGAATTTTGAGTATCTGGCACCGTTTTATTCGGAGGTTATCGCAAGAATTTTCAATGGCGCCAAACCACGGGCCATTCCGCAGATCATTAAAGAAAAACTGCGCCTGGCCATCAATCTGGAAACCGCCAAACGCATCGGTTATGAAATTCCTCCAAATGTCTTGAAGGTGGCAGATATCGTCTACGACCGCGTCGAGATTCCCGTTGCCGATCCATAAGGGGACAGTGCATGGCTGACAAAAAATGGTTCGAAACCCTCTCCATACCGCAAGGGCAAAGGTGTCGTTTGAGCGGCCAAGCTGCTCAAACCAGCTTTATCATGGGGGTTGCCATGTTTTTTGGGATCCTGTTCTGGGTGCTTGACAGCTATTTCGAATACACCTTCTTCCATGAGAATCTCAGCTTTCTGCTGCTCGAAGGGCCGGAGAGCTTAATGGATTCAATGCTTTTCAAGGTACCTCTACACTCGCTGTTTGTCCGGGGGTCGTTTCTGGTCGCCGCTCTTCTCGGCGGGATGATGACGGCGGTCTTTCTTCACAGCAAGACGAAAAGTGACACCGCCTTGCGAGTCAGCGAGGGAAGATACCGGAATATCTTTGAAACCGCCCGGGATGCCATCGTTGTTTGCACTTCGGAAGCCGGTGGGTTGGTTGATGTCAACCGCTTTGCCTGCGAACTTTACGGCTACAACCGGGAGGAGATGCTGGCAATGAATTTCCGGGATCTGGTCGCCGATCCTGACAAACACATCGTCACTTCCAAGGGTATTGAGAACTGGATTCCCCTGCAATATCACCGTAAAAAAAGCAATGAGGTCTTTCCGGCCGAGGTGTCCGTCAGTACCAATACCTGGCACCAACTTGATGTCTGCACCGTTGTTATCCGCGATATCTCGGAGAGAACCAGGGCGGAAAACGAAAAGCAGCTCCTCGAAGCGCAGCTGCATCGAGCACAAAAAATGGAGGCATTGGGCACACTCGCGGGAGGGGTGGCACACGACCTGAACAATATTCTCTCGGCTCTAGTCGGCTACCCGGATCTGTTGTTGATGGATCTTCCCGAGGAAAGCCCGCTGCGCAAGCCGATCATGACCATCAAGAAATCCGGGCAAAAGGCGGCGGAGATTGTCCAGGATCTTTTGACTCTGGCCAGAAGAGGCGTAACCATCACCCAGGTCGTCAACCTCAATACGGTGGTCAATGAATATTTCCAAAGCCTCGAATTCAGCAGATTAAAATCGCTCTATCCGGAAATTTCCTTTGAGGTAAGCCTTGATGCCGGCTTGTTCAATATCCTCGGTTCATCCGTGCACCTGTCGAAGGCGATCATGAACCTGGTGGCAAACGCCATGGAGGCGATTGCCGGTTGTGGTAAGATTACCATTTCGACCACCAACACCTATGTTGACATGCCGTTCAGGGGCTATGAGGATGTCCGGGAAGGGGACTATGTGCGGTTTCATATTACCGATACCGGATCGGGCATCTCGGCAGTCGATCTGCCGCGGATTTTCGAACCTTTTTATACCAAAAAAGTCATGGGTAAAAGCGGTACCGGCCTTGGAATGGCAGTTATCTGGGGTACGGTCAAGGATCACAACGGCTATATCGACCTGCGAAGCATAGCGGGAAAAGGAACTGCCGTTGATCTGTATTTCCCAATCTGCAGGGAGAAACCCGGTGAGCAAAAGGAGGTCCTTACGTCTACCGTTTCTGGAGGAGCGGAGACGATTCTGGTGGTCGATGACATCGAAGAACAGCGGGAGATCATTAGCCACATGCTGACACATCTTGGCTATCGAGTGACCTGCGTTGCTGGTGGTAAAGAAGCTCTCGCCTATCTGCAGGAGCACTCAGCTGATCTGTTGATCCTCGATATGATCATGGACCCGGGGATCGATGGTCTGACGACCTATCAGCTTGTAAAGCAGCACAAACCCAAGCAAAAGGCTATCATTTCCAGCGGCTTCTCCGAGACCAGCAGAGTGCGGGAGGCCCTGCAACTTGGCGCAGGGGTCTATCTGAAGAAACCCTATGTCATGGAGGATTTGGCAAAAGCGGTGCGGATGGAACTGGACAAAGAACCCGTATTGTAGGCATCTGGCAGCATCAAAATGGAAAAGAAAACTCCCCTTACTGAGCTTGCCAGGCGGCGCGGCGCACGGCACGGGTTTTGGGCAAAGATGGGCGATCGGCTATTCGGCGGGAGGCGGCAGTTTGATTGCCTGCAGGTGGAGGTCAGCTCGCGTTGTCTGGGGCGATGCAGCTATTGCCCGCACACCGTACTGTTTACACGGTGGCAGGGGCGCGACATGGACATGGATACCTTTGGCCGTCTCTGGCCGTTGATGAGTCGCTCCGTCCGGGTGCACCTCCAGGGCTGGGGTGAACCTTTTCTCAATCGCAATTTTTTCGCCATGGCCGACATGGCGCGGACGGCCGGGTGTAAGGTATCCACCACCACCTGTGGTCTTGGCATGGACCAGGACCGGGCAGAGAAGGTTGTCGCAAGCGGCATGGATATCGTGGCGTTTTCATTGGTGGGCACCGATGCCGCCAGCAATGCCCCACGCCACGGCGTCGATTTTGACAAGGTCTGCCAGGGCATTGAAACCCTCAAGGAGGTGCGTCAGCGGCGCAAAGCGGCGTATCCGGAGATTCATATCGCCTATCTCCTCCTTGCCTCCAAGGCTGAGGCGGTGGCCGGACTGCCAACACTTATGCGGCGCCTGGGAGTCAGCCAGGCGGTGGTTTCAACCCTTGATTATCTCCCCGAACCAGGGCTTCAGGACGAGGCCTTTTCCCTTCAAGACAGGGCAAAAACCGATAAAACAGCGGCCCTTCTCGGTGCGACGGCTAAAGAGGCGCAGCGCCTTGGTCTGGGTTTTCATTATCAGTTTCCTGTTGCCAAGTCTTCCATCAACGGCTGTAGCGAGAATATTAGCCGGTCGGTAGTTGTTTCCGCCGACGGGTCGGTGGCCCCTTGCGTCTTTCTTAATGTATCGACGGCGACCGCCGGTCGGGAATCCCGGATCTTTGGCAACGTCCATCTCAAGGCCCCACTGGCAATATGGGAAGGTGCCGAATACCGCCACTTCCGCAATCGCCTGATCCAGGGCGATCCTGATGTTCCCTGCCGGTCCTGCCGGAAGCGCTTTGTCACGGATGGGGGGCTAGAGGATTCCAACGAGTAGAACGAAAAACGTCCACCTGCCCAGGAGATCTGAAAGGCAGGTGGACGTGTTCAGTACATCGAAACGAGAAACCGAGCAGCTACATCATGCCGAGTGTCTTGGGTAACCAGATCGACAACATCGGCCAGTAGGTGACGATGCCGAGGAAAGTCAGCATAGTCAGGAGCCACGGCCAGACGGCGACGGTCAGTTCGGTAATACCCATCTTGGTGAGCCCCGAGGCGACATAGAGGTTCAAACCAACGGGCGGATGACACATGCCGACCTCCATGTTGACGACCATGAGGATGCCGAGATGCACCGGGTCGACGCCCAGTTTGACCGCCACCGGAAAGACGATGGGGGCGAAGATCAGCATGATCGACGACGGCTCCATGAAATTGCCGGCCATAAGCAGGAGGACGTTGACGGCAAGGAGGAAGGCGATATGGCCAAGGCCCATATCCAGCAGCCAGTTGGTCAGCTCCTGGGGGATATTCTCGTTGGCGAGGATAAAGGAGAACATGACAGCGTTGGTGATGATATAGAGCAGCATCGCCGACATGTTGGCCGAGTTAAGGAGGACCTTCGGCACACCTTTCAGGCTCATGTCCTTATAGATGAATACCGCAACAAAGAAGGAGTACACGGCACTCATCGCCGCGGCCTCCGTCGGAGTGAATACCCCGCTATAGATACCACCCATAACGACGATGATCAGCATCAGGCCCCAGACCGACTCGCGGAAGGTCCGCCAACGCTCACCCCACGATGCCTTGGGCTGCCGGGGGTAGTTGAATTTGCGGGCCCGGTACCAGGTCGTGCCGCCGAGCATGGAGGCCATAACGATACCCGGAATAACGCCGGCCATGAACAGGGCGCCCACCGAGGTGTTGGTGGCGATGGAGTACATAACCATGACGATGGACGGCGGGATGAGAATCCCCAGCGCCCCCGAGGTGGCGATAACGCCGGCCCCGAACTTCATCGGGAACCCGGCCTTGACCATGCCCGGAATGAGGATGGCGCCGATGGCGACAACGGTTGCCGGCGAAGAGCCGGATACGGCGGCAAAGAGGGCGCAGGCAAGAACGCCGGAAAGGGCCAGGCCGCCATGCCAGTGACCGACCATGGAGGTGGCGAAATTGATCATCCGCCGGGCGACGCCGCCGTGGGTGAGAAAGTTACCGGCCAGGATAAAGAAGGGGATGGCCATAATCTCAAACTTCTCAATCCCGGAAAAGAGCTTCAGGGCCACCGATTCAAGCGGCACCTGGGTCATGGTAAAGAGGAAGGTCAGAACCGTCAAACCAAGGGAGATGGAGATCGGCATGCCGGTCAGCATCAGGGCCAGCAGAATTCCAAAGATGACTATTGAACTCATTGTTTATCCTCCTTGCGGGCCTGATCATCTTTAAGGACTTCCCGTACCACAATCCGCTCAGTCAGTGATTCAACGGCATCGGCATCGACACCGTCGACATGGCTGTGATCGTGGTGGGGGAGCTCATGGGTCTTCAGGAAATTGACCATAACCTGGAGAAAACGGAAACACATGAGGGTGGAGCCGAAGGGTACGGCGCTGTAAACCAGCCAGGTAGGCCATTCGAGATCGGGGGTGGTTGGGCCCTCGGGCAGGACACCGGTATCCAGGCCAAGCAGGGAGAACACCGCATGGTGCATGCCGTTTTCCCAGATGAAGCGGTAGCCGAGAACGCCGACGATTGCCGTAAAGGTGGCGCCGGACAGCAGGCCGAAGACGATAAATTTGTTGCGCAATTTCGGTTGCATCTGATTGATCAGCACATCAACCCCGACATGGATGCCGGTGCGCACGCCGTAGGCGGCACCGAACTTGGCCATCCAGACGAACATGATAATGCACAGTTCCTGGGCCCAGCCAAAATTCATGCCGAGCAGCACATCCTGCACGACAGGAATCGGCAGGCCGGCCAAATAACGATGGACGACCGCCGCAAAGATGATTGCCACCGCCCCCGCCATAAGGAAGGAAATAAATATTTCCTCAAGATGATTAAGAATTTTCATTACTGCCGTAGCCTCCCCGGAAGAGAACGGGGTGGCAGGTAAAGGCCCGCCACCCCTGATTCTTCCCAGCTTTAAGAACTATTTCTTGAAACCGACCGCCTGGTAAACCGCATCAATGGTCTCTTTACCGATCCGGTCGGCCATCTTGTCGTGTACCGATACCATGGCCGCTTTGAAGGCGGCGCGCTGGGCATCGTTCAGGACAGTGACCTCGGTCTTGCCGGAGGCCTTGACCGCTGCCAGATCCTCATCATTTTTCGCCTTGGCGATGTTGTTGGCGTAGTCGGTGGATTCCTTCATGGCGGTTTCCAGCTGGCCACGGACATCGGCCGGCAGCTCTTCCCAGAATTTCTTGTTGACGATGACCGCATAGCCCAGGTAGCCGTGGTCGGTAATGGTCAGGAACTTTTGTACCTCATGCATCTTCTGGGTGTAGAAATTGGAGATCGGGTTCTCGGTACCGTCGACAACGCCGGTCTGCAGGGCTTGATATACCTCGGAGAACGGCATTACCTGGGGAATGGACTTGATGGCCTGCATCTGGGCCTCAAGGACCTTGGACGATTGGATGCGCAGTTTTTTGCCTTTCAGATCTTCCGGGGTTTTGATCGGGGTATTGGCGGAAAACGACTTGAAGCCGTTGTCCCAGTAAGCAAGACCTTTTATCCCTTTGGGTTCGAGTTTGGCGAGAAGGCTCTGGCCAACCGGGCCCTTGGTGATTTTATGCAGATCGTCGTAGTTATTGAAAATAAAGGGCAGGTCGAAGACCTCGAACTCCTTGGCGCCCAGAGGGCCGAACTTGGCAAGCGACGGGGCGAGCATCTGCACGGCACCGAGCTGCAGCGCCTCCATTTCTTCCTTATCCTTATAGAGTTGGCTGTTCGGATAGACCTCGATCTTTACCTTGCCCTGGGTCAGCTCTTCCGCCCGTTTCTTGAAGAACTCGGCCGCCTGGCCCTTCGGGGTGTCAACCGCTACAACATGGCTGAACTTGATGGAGATCGGTTCGGCAAACACCGGGGTGGCTAAAAGAGCCGTTGAAATCGTCAAGATCCCCAATGCCTTTGTCATTGTCTGAAACATGTTTTTCCTCCGTTATAAGTTGGATTGAAAATGTCGCCCTGCTCATGGGTGCAGGGTCCTTTCGGTTGCACCGGCACGGTGCCAATAGCTCCTTCACCAGCATGCCGGGGAGTATACCAAGAGAACGGTCAATGACGAAGCGAAATATAAATCGGTGAAGAATCCTGTCAGAGCAGATGATTGGCTTGGCGGGAGCTGTCATTGGCCGTCATCAACGATTTAATCAGCAAACACGTGGCGGCTGGTGTTACTTTCGCGTAACATTGTTTTGGGGATGTCCGATTATTCTCGGTATAATTGCCGGTGTAACGGACATGGTTCAATACTTGCAATGCCAGAGGTATGGGTATCTTTCTATCAATTTTGGAGGAGGTAAGCATGGCACTGTGCAGGGCTGTTGCTTGGGTGATCCTGTTACTGTTGATGAGCGATGGCCCCGCCTTGGCCGGACAAACCTTGCGGGCCGGGGTCGCCAGCATGATTACCCCGGTCAGTGCGGTGAAATACTACCAGCAGGTAGTGGACTATCTTGGGCAAAAACTCGGGATGCCCGCGGAAATGATCCACCGCACCACCTACGACGAGATTGACGTCATGCTCGAAGAAGGCAAACTCGACCTTGCCTTTATCTGCTCTTCCCCCTATGTCCTTGATCAGAATAAGTTTGGCGCCGAGCTGCTGGTGGCGCCGCAGGTCGGCGGTTCGACATTCTACCATTCCAACATCATTGTTCATAAGGACAGCCGAACCGAGACCGTGGAGCAGTTGCGCGGCAAATCCTTTGTCTTTGTCGATCCAAAGTCGAATACCGGCAGATTGTATCCGGCCTACCTGCTGGCCAAGCGCCAGGAATCGCTGGAGGGTTTTTTTAACTCTTTCCTGTATAGCTACAGCCATAATAAATCGGTTGAAATGGTGGCCAAGAGCCGGGTCGATGGGGCCGCCGTCGACTCCATCGTCTATGATTTCATGGTGGCCACCGACTCGCCCTATGCGGCCCAGACCAAGGTCATTCACCGTTCGCCGCCCTTCGGTATTCCGCCGGTTGTTGTGCCGCCGGGCATTGAACCAAAGATGAAGGTGGCCCTGCGGGAGATCTTTCTCGCCATGCATGGGGATCCTCTCGGCAAGGCGATCCTCGAACAAATGCGCATTGAGCGGTTTGTCGAGGTTCCGGACAGCAATTACGATCCGATTCGGGCAATGGCCACCTTTCTTGATAACAATACTATTGCCCTTGCAACCGAAGGGACTCCGGCAACGGGGTCTTCCCGCGGTGATGACGGAACGATCTCCTTTGGAGTGCTGCCCCGGGATAATCCGGTGACCACCTACGGCCAGTATCAACCCCTGGTTGATTATCTCAGTAAAAGCACCGGGCAAAAATTCGAACTGCGCCTGGAAAAAAATTACCAGGATGTTGTCGCCAGCCTCGGTGAAGGCAGGATAGCCTTTGCCTTGCTCGGCCCTCTGACCTACCTTGATGCCTATAAACGCTTTGCCGCACCGCCCATCGCCAGGGCAAAGACCTCCAGGGGCGAGACTTTTTTCCGCACCGTTATTGTCGTTGACGCAGGTGGTGGCATTGAGGAAATCTCCCAGCTGGTGGACAAGAAATTCGCCTTCGGAGCGCTGTGGTCGACCTCGGCTAATCTCATTCCCCGGTATATGCTCGCCTGGGCGGGCATCCATCTTGAAAATCTCCGCGAATATCGTAATTACGGCTATAACGACACGGTGGCCAAAAAGATCATCAGCAAGGAATTCGACGCCGGGGCGATCAGCCTGTCCACCGCTGAACGGTATCTGCCGCACGGCTTGAAGATCATCGCCACCTCCGACCCGATACCCACCGGCCCGGTGGCCGTGTCGCCGAAGGCCCCCTACCTTTTGGTGAAGAAGGTTCAGCAGGCCCTCCTTGCCCTTTCCGAGCATGAAGAGGGCCGGAAGGTACTGGCAAAGCTCGATCCCGATCTGCAGGGCGGTTTTGTTGCCGCCTCCGATGCCGACTACGCCGAGATCCGGCGAATGATCAATGAGGTACCGGCAACCTGCGGCAAGGCTTGTCATCCGAAGATTTCGTTTTAAGCTGAGGGAGAGAGGGTGAAGCTGTCGCTACAGAAAAAATTCATTATTATCGCCTTTCTCGCGGTCTTCTTGCTGACCGCCGTCATCAGCATCCTTGCCGCCGCCAAGACCCGTTCCGCCCTTCTCCAGGCCAGTGAAAAACAGGGCCTTATGCTGGCCCAGACGGTCAGCGCCCTGATCATCAACGAGCTCATCTATGAAAAGCTCGGCCTGGTCGAGGAGGGTGGCCTGATCGACAATTATGTCCGCGAATTGTATCAGCGCCGCGAGCTCGACCTGAAATACGTCGCCGTTCTTGACACCTCGCTGCAGGTCATCTCGCACAGCAACTTTGGCGAATTCGGTAAACGCTACAGCAGCCCGCTGATCGAAGAGGCCCGCAAGTCAGGCAGCATCAAGATGCAAAGAACCTCCGGCGGATCGGCCGTAGGAGAGGAAATGGAGTTCGCCGCGCCGCTGGCCATCGAAGGCAAACACTGGGGCGTCCTGCTTTTCGCCCTGTCGTTGCAGGGGGTCGAATTGGAGATACGGGCGATGATCGCACAGATTATCGGTCTTTCCCTGCTTTCCCTTGGTTTCCTCTTTATTGTCATCTATTTCCTCAGCCGCCGCTTTATCAAGCCGATCATTGATCTTTCCCTGGCCATGGGCGAGGTCGAGGTTGAGATGCGCGAGAAGACCATGCCGGTTGCCGGCAGCGATGAACTGTCGAGTCTTGCCGAGAGCTATAACGACATGGTGCGGAGAATCCGCCGGGCCAATGAGGAGATGAAGCTCGCCCATGAAAAGCTCCTGCAATCGGAAAAGCTCGCCACCCTCGGTGTCCTTGCCTCAAGCGTTGCCCACCGGATCAACAACCCCCTGGGCGGCCTGTTTAACTGTGTCCGCCTCCTGCAGAAACAGGGGGACGATCCGGCCTTTCGCAGCAATTATCTGGAGTTGGTCCTTGAAGGTCTGGAGAGTATCGAGAAAACCGTCAGCCAGTTGTTGTATACGGCCGGCCGGCGCGACGGCGAGGAAAAACGCGCGGAGGTGGCGACGGTGCTCGCCCGGGTCTTGAAATTTCTCGATTATCGCATGAAAAAGCAAGAGATTTCCTACCTGCAGGAGGTATCGCCGGGACTCTTTATTGCAGTTGCCCCCCATGACCTGGAGGAGATGTTTCTCAACACCATGATCAACTCCATCCAGGCAATGGAGGAGGGAGGCAGCCTGCAGGTCCGGGCCGCAGGCGGCGAGGGTCAGGTGGAAATCAGCGTTACCGATAGCGGAACGGGAATCCCCCAGGACAAGCTGGATCAGGTCTTCGATCTCTTTTACTCGACCAAAAAGGCCGGTGAGGGCACCGGTCTTGGAATGTGGATGACCTACGAACTGGTGAAGAAATACCGCGGCCATATTGCCCTGGAAAGCCGCGAAGGGGTCGGCACCAAGGTGTCGATCATTATTCCGGAGGGAACATGAGCAAGAGCATTCTGCTGGTTGAGGACGAAAAGATCCTGCGGATATCCCTGACCGACGCCTTAAAAGCCGAGGGCTACACGGTACTGCCGGTGGTCGATGGCGATGAGGCCCTGGCGGCTCTTGGTGAGGGTGATTTCTCCCTGGTGATAACCGACATCCGTCTGCCCGGGGCAAGCGGCGTCGATATTCTCAGAAAGAGCCTGGTCGAGTCGCCACTTACCCCGGTGATCATGATGACCGCCTACGGCAGCATCAAGGACGCAGTGTCGGCCATTCGCTCCGGCGCCTTTGATTACATCACCAAGCCGTTTGATCTCGACGAGATGCTGGTCACCGTTGCCAAAGCCCTGGAGGTGCAGCATATCACCGAGGAAAACATCCGGCTGAAAAAGGAGTTAAGCAGCTATTACGGTGTTCCCAATATCATCGGCGAAAGCAAGGCGATGCAGGCGGTCTTTGTCCTCCTCGGCAAGGTGAGCAGGACCGCCTCGACGGTGCTCATCCTCGGCGAATCGGGCACCGGCAAGGAGCTGATCGCCTCGACCATCCACTATCAGAGTGCCAGGAAGGACAAGCCGATCATCCGCGTCAACTGCGCCGCTCTTCCTCCCGAGCTCATCGAGAGTGAGTTGTTCGGTTACGAAAAGGGCGCCTTTACCGGGGCGAGTACCAGGAAACCGGGGCGCTTTGACCTGGCCGATGGCGGCACCATCTTTCTTGATGAAATCGGTGATCTGCCTCTTCTCACCCAGACCAAAATTCTCCGGGTCCTGGAAGAGCGGACCTTCGAGCGTCTTGGCTCGACCGGTTCGGTGAAGGTTGATGTGCGGATCATTGCCGCCACCAATAAAGATCTGGTGGGGGAGGTCAAGGCAGGCAGATTTCGTGAGGACCTGTACTATCGCCTCAATGTCATCCCGGTGGTTCTGCCGCCGCTGCGCGCCCGAAAAGACGATATCCCCCTGCTGGTGTACGCCTTTACCAGGCGCTTTAATGACCAGCTGGGAACCAGCAACAGTTTTGCCCCGGAGGCGGTCGAGGTCCTGATGAACTACGCCTTTCCCGGTAATGTCCGCGAGCTGCTCAATATCGTCGAACGCTCCATCGCCCTGGCAAACGATACAATCATCAGGCCGGAAGACCTGCCGGCCCATATTATAGGGCCCCGCCAGAAAAAAACACCTCTGACGTCCCTGCAGGGAATTGTCGCCGATGCCGAAAAAGACCATATCATCAAGGTTTTGCAGCTCACCAAAGGCAATCGCTCAAGGGCGGCTGAGATCCTTGGAGTCAGCAGAAAGACCTTGTGGGAAAAAATAAACCTTCATCATCTTGACCTGTAAGAGGGTTTTCGCCTATCCTTTTTAAAGAGTTGTCCGCCTGCCGTTACCTCCAGGTAACAGCCATTACCACTGGTCTTAGTGATAACTCCCTCAATTTACACGATTCTATTCGGTATCTTCGGCACATTTTTTTTGCGGTTCTCGCAGTTGCTGCACATAATTTTCTAACGCATTGATATACAAAAAAATATTCAGCGTTTGAGAATTATTCGTTTCGTTTTCGTAACAACCCATAGCGAAATGGCCATGGCATAGAAAATGCTATTCACAGGCTATAAGGCTGAACAAAGGCGGAGGAGGGATAGCCTCCCTTGGCGGTTTCAAGAGCGCTTTACCGGACGATCCCTCAAATGAACGTTGCAACAATCTCTCAACCAGCGAAACAGGAGGAAAATCAATGAGCCAGGAAGACATTCTCATGGTCATGCAGAGTGACCTTGAACGGGCGATGAAAAAGACGGCGGGAGACCGGCGCTGGGCGATGCTCATCGACCTGCGCAAATGTGTCGGCTGTCACGCCTGCACCGTCGGCTGCGTGTCGGAAAACAAGCTGCCACCTAAACTCCATTACCGGCCGGTTTATGAATACGAACAGGGGACCTATCCCAAGGTTGCCCGGACCTTCCTCCCCAGGCCGTGCATGCAGTGCGACCAGCCGCCCTGTGTTGATGCCTGTCCCGAGCCCGGCAAGAATGGCGCTACCTGGAAGGAGACGGAGGGAATCGGCGCCGGGATCGTCATGATCAACTACGAGAAGTGCATTGGCTGCGGCGCCTGTGTCGAGGCCTGCCCCTATCATGCCCGCACCCTCGACGACGGCGGTTTCCATTCAACAGGGATGCCTGCTCTGCAGCGTTACGAGATCATGCCGTCCTTTGAATACGGTAAGAAACGGTCGCGCAGCAAGAAGGGGCTACCGGTTGAAAAAGCCCGCAAATGCCATTTCTGTGTGCATCGTCTGGCGGCGGGACAATTGCCGGTGTGCATCACCACCTGTATCGGCCGGGCCGGCTATTTCGGCGATGAGAACGACCCCGAGAGCCTCATTGCCAAAGTGAAAAAGGCCAATGCCCTACAGATTCTCAAACCCGAAGAGCGGACAGCGCCGCGTGTTTCTTATGTCGCAGGTGTACAGTTGGAGGTGCTTTATGACAAATAATACCAGCACTGGCGTATCTCGCCGCGATTTCCTGAAAACCACGGCCATAGCCGGATGTACTGCCCTGGTCGCTTCGCAGTTTGACTTTGCCCGCGGCCTGATTGCCCGGGTCGAGGCCGGGGAGATCAGCGAATTCGAGGCCTATGAGCTGATGAAGGCGGAGAATACTTTATATTCCGTTTGCCTCAACTGTAATACCGGTTGCGGCATCAAGGTGAAGATCCTTGATGGGGTGGCGGTGAAGATCGACGGCAATCCTTACAATCCCTTCAATCTCCATCCCCATATGGAAATGAAGACCGATCCGCAGGCGGCTGTAAAGGTTGACGGCGGTCTCTGCCCGAAGGGTCAGGCGAGTCACCAGGGGGCCTATGATCCCTACCGGATTACCAGGGTTTTAAAGCGCGCCGGCAAGAGGGGGGAGAACAATTGGCAGAGTATTCCCTTCGCCCAGGCCATCGACGAGATCGTTGCCGGTGGCAATTTGTTCAAGTATGTTCCCGGTGAGGAGAACCGCAAAATCGCCGGCCTGAAGGAACTCTACGCCCTCAAAGACAAAAAGGCCTTCGAGGAAATGGGAAAAGACGCCGCTGCTCTCGGCAAGAAAAAACCGGAGGAGCGGGCCCAGGCGATTGAAGAATTCAAAAAGAAGCATGCGGCCAACCTGTCGGCACTGATCGATCCCGATCATCCGGATTTTGGGCCGAAGAACAATCAGTTCGTCTATTTCTGGGGCCGTAAAAAGGGTGGCCGCTCCAATTTCGCCGCGGCCTTTACCGGCAGTTACGGTACCGCCAATACCCACGGCCATACCACGGTCTGCCAGGGTTCACTGTATTTTGCCTGTAAGGCGATGAGCGAACAGTATGTCGGCAATACCTTCAAGGACGGCCAGAAGTTTTACTGGCAGGCCGACCAGGAAAACAGCGATTATATCCTCTTTGTCGGCGCCAACCTCTTTGACGGCAACTACGGTCCGACCAACCGCACCATGCGCATGACCCAACGTATCGCCGACGGCAAGCTGAAGATGACGGTGCTCGATCCCCGCTGCACCAAGCTCGCCTCCAAAGCCCAGCGCTGGGTACCGATCAACCCGGGAACCGACGCCGCCTTTGCCATGGGCATGACTCGGTGGATCCTTGAAAACAACAAATTCGACGGCAAATTCCTTTCCTGCTGCAACAAGGCGGCGGCAACGGCTGCCAAGGAGCTGAGCTGGAGCAACGGGCCCTGGCTGGTAAAAATTGATAAGGACGGCAAGCCGGGGAAATTCCTGCGGGCCAATGAAATCGGTCTGAAGGCGGCCGAAAAACGCAAGGATGCCTCCGACAAGGAATATGATTTTGAATACCTGGTGGCGATGAAAGAAGACGGCAAACCGGTGGCCTTTGATCCAAACGATGATAAAGAAGCGGTGAACGGCGCCCTGTTTGTTGATGCCGTCCTCACTGATGCCCAGGGCAAGGAATTTAAGGTAAAGAGCAGTCTGCAGATCATGCTTGAGGCCAGCCGGGAAAAGACCATCGCCGAATACGCGGCCCTTTGCGGTATTGAAGCTGGGACAATCGAGGCGGTGGCGAAGGAGTTCACCAGCTATGGCAAGAAGGCCTGTGTCGATATCCATCGCGGCGCCGCCCAGCATACCAACGGTTTCTACAATATCGCCTCGTGCATGAACCTCAACCTGTTGATCGGCAATTTCGACTGGAAGGGCGGGATGATTGCCGCCTCCACCTTCAATATCGACGGCACCAGCAAGAGCACCGACAAGCAGCCCTTTAACTTTAAGAACATCGGTCCGAAGGGCGTGAAGATCTTCGGTACCTCGGTCATTCGCCATGGCATGAAGTATGAGGAATCGACACTGTTCACCGGTAAAGAGTCCTATCCGGCCAAACGCAACTGGTGGCCTCTGTCTTCCGATGTCTACGAGGAAATCCTGCCGTCCATCGCCGACGCCTATCCCTACCCGGCCAAAGTGGTATTCTCGTACATGGGGGCACCGACCTACTCGCTGCCCGCCGGCCAGACCCAGATCGCCTCGCTGCTCGATCTCGACAAGTTGCCGCTGTATATAGCCAGCGACATCCTCATTGGCCCGACCTCGATGTACGCCGATTACATCATCCCCGATCTCCACTATCTGGAGCGCTGGGAGTTCCAGGGATCGCACCCGAACATGCCGGTCAAGATCCAGCCGGTTCGGCAGCCGGTTATCGCTTCGCCAAACGAAATCGTCAAGGTCTTCGGCGTCGAGCAACCGATCAGCTATGAGACCTTCTGGCTGGCGCTGGCCGAAAAACTGGAGATGAAGGGTTTTGGCAAGGATGGTTTTGGGCCGGGCCAGGATTTCACCCGGCCGGATGATTTCTATATCCGCATGGTCGCCAATATCGCTCTTGACGGCAAGGATCCGGTGGCCGACGCGACACCGGCGGAGATCGAGCTGTTCAAACAGTCCCGGCGTCATCTGCCGAAGACGGTTTTCGACATCGAGCGCTGGCAGGCGATTACCGGCGCCGCCTGGCCGAAGGTAGTCGCCGTCCTCAACCGCGGCGGCCGCTTTGCCAGCCAGGCGTCCAGTTACAAAGACGCCCAGGTTGCCAATAAGTACGGCAAGCTGATCAATCTCTATCAGGAGAAGACCGCCGGCTGCAAGGACGCCTTCACCGGCAAGTCCTTCCATGGTCTTGCCCGCTACGTGCCGATCGCCGACACCATGGGCAAGGACACCAAGGAACTGGCCAAGGGTTATCCGCTCCAGCTCATCACCCAGCGCGATGTCCTGCATACCAAGTCGCGGACCATTACCATGCCCTACCTGACCGACCTATTGCCGGAAAACGGCATCATCATCCACACCAGCGATGCCAAAAAGATCGGGGTGAAGACCGGTGACCGGGTGAAGGTGATATCAGCCACCAATGTTGACGGGGTCTGGGACCTGAAAAAGGGCAGAAAAAAACCGATGATTGGCAAGGTCCAGGTCACCGAGACCATCAAGCCGGGTGTGGTCACCTTCACCCTCGGCCATGGCCACTGGAGTGCCGGGGCGGAAGATGTCACCATCGACGGCAAGGTAGTTCCGGCGGATGTTCGCCGGGCCGCCGGTGTTCACGCCAATGCGGCGATGTGGATCGACCCCAACCTGAAGAACACCTGCATGATCGACAAGGTGGGTGGCAGCGTGTCGTTTTATGACACCATGGTGCAGTTGATCAAGGTGTGATGTTCTGAAGGGAGCGTAACAGGTAAACCAGTAAGGGGCTGCTCATGGGCAGCCCCTTACTGGTTTCAATGCCGCTGTTTCCTCAATGGTGGTCTGTTTTCTTCTTTGCGGTTACCATATAAACGGGATCTGACAATGCTAAATCATGGGTGTCATCGTCCGGCCGCGGGTAGCCGCGCACCGAAAGGGTGGTGAAGTTCTGGAAGTCTCCGGCTGCGTCAAGCAGATCGACAACCAGGCCCAGCCGCTCGAACTCGTGGAGCTGTGACCAAAGGGCGATGGCCTTGGTGGGGAACCAGCGGTTGGAGAAGGCGATGGCGACGGTCCCACCCGGGCGGAGGATGCGACTGATCTCGCGGCAGAGCTGCTGAGGGTCGGTGGCGTATTCGATAGAGGCGGTGTTGAGTATCCCGCCAAAGGAGCCATCGGCAAAGGGCAGTCGCGGATCGGCATTGAGGTCGTGCACGACGGTGGCGGTGGCCCTGGCATTTTTATCCAGCTCTTCCTGGTTCATCCCGAGAACGGTAAGCGAACCGATCGGGAAATCGCCGGGCAGGTGCGAATCCCAGCTGCCCATAAGGTCGAGGATATCGCCTGACATTGGCAGGGCCTTGGCATATTCCTCACCGATGATCCGGCGGGCGGTGCTGTCGAGATGCTGGAGCAGTCGCGGGCTTTGATAAAACAGGCTGTCCGGCCGTTCATTTTCTCTGGCGAAGGCGCCTTCCGTGAAGGTGAGAACCTTTCCCGGCAGCCGCTTCTGCATGCCCGGTCCTCCGGCGCTGATCGTCTCCAGCCAGGCCTCGCACCGGCCACCCCGTTCGACCTGCGGCTGTTCAATGCGCAGGATTGTGGCGCTTATCGTCAACTCCTTCCCGGCCAGGGGATGGTTGAGATCAACGACCAGATTGTCACCGTGCTCCTCAACAAATCGGCATGGAGCGATGGATGTTGGAAAAACTCCGGGGACATCCTGGAGGGAATACTGCGGATAGAACCGGCCGAGAAGGGGTTGGATGCCCCGGGGCAGGGCAAATTGTTTGCGCCTGACGGTACGAAGCAATCTTGCCGAGAAGGGGGCAATAAAGTCAGCCGGTAGAACTTTCACCTGCACTGTATCCCCCACCTGCTTGCCCAGAAGCTCTGCGTGCATCGATCCGGGGAAAAGATCACGCCACATGCTGACCTTCTCGGCAAAAAACCGTTCGCTGTGCCGGGTGCCGTCACTTTCCCAGGAAATGCTGAAGAGCAGCGATAATCTTGAAGTTGCCTGTATCTTTTCCATGCCCTTTCTCCCTGCCGTCGAATTTACGTAGCGGAATATCAATCATCCAATTGATGCCCTCTTGGCCATTACGGTAATTCCTGCATGCCATCTATCAATGGGAGTATATTTGATGCTATATGATAGTGTAGACTACCATTAAATCCCACCTGTTCCCAAAATACTGGATGGCGGCAGGCCGTATCGCTTGCAAAAAATGCAGAATTTTATGGAAAGGGCCGGCCATGCAGTGGTCTCGAAAATTATTGTCGAAGAAAAGTGAACAAGGTACGATGACCGTGTTTTATCAATGACCGGCGGGGATGATCTTCCCGCATCAAACCCGCAATAATTTTGCCGGCAGCCTCTCCCTTTCTGGCAGGGGGCCGCAACAACGCATGCTTCTGTCACCGGGCAGGCTGGGGATTGTACAATGGGCATCGCCGCCGACATCATTATCCTCGTTGTCACCGCTTTTTTCTGCGGACTGCTGATGCAGCGGCTACGTCAGCCGTTGATCCTCGGCTATCTCCTTGCCGGTGTTATCCTTGGGCCGTATACCGGTGGCTTGGCGGTCACCGATGTCCATCATATCGAGCTGCTCGCCGAGATCGGCGTCGCCCTGCTCCTTTTTGCCCTCGGTCTGGAGTTCTCACTGAAAGACCTGAAGCCGGTCAAATACATCGCCCTGCTCGGCACCCCTCTGCAGATAGCCTTGACCATCGGCCTTGGCCTGGCAATCGGTGGAGTATTGGGTTGGGATTGGCGGACCTCCCTGTGGTTCGGGGCCCTGATCAGCCTGTCGTCGACCATGGTCATCCTGAAAACCCTGATGAACCAGGGCTGGCTGGGCACCCTGTCGAGCAAGGTGATGATCGGTATGCTCATTGTCCAGGACCTGGCGGTGGTGCCGATGATGATCATCCTGCCGCAACTCGGTGATCCGGCTGCGGGGCTCGGCACCCTTGGCTTTGCCGGGGTGAAGGCGGCGGTCTTTCTTGCGACCATGCTCCTTTTCGGCAATAAACTGCTACCGATCCTGTTGCGGCATATTGCCAGGCTCGGTTCCCGCGAGCTGTTCCTGCTGGCGATCACCGCCATCGGCCTTGGCGTCGGCTATATTACCTATCTGATCGGCCTGAGCTTTGCCCTCGGGGCCTTTATCGCCGGCATGGTTCTCAGCGAATCCGACTATGGCCACCAGGCCCTGAGCGACATCATTCCCCTGCGTGACCTGTTTGGCCTGCTGTTCTTCGCCTCGGTGGGTATGCTTCTCGATCCCTCCTACCTGCTGGAGAATTGGGGCCAGGTATTGCTGGTGCTGACCTTGGTCAGCCTCGGCAAGGGGATCATCTTCGCGACGCTTGCGGCAATCTTTCGCTATGGCAATGTCGTCCCCCTGGCGGTGGGTCTCGGCCTCTTTCAGATCGGCGAATTTTCCTTCGTTCTCGCAAGAGTTGGGGTCAGCAGCGACTCGATCAGCAAGGACTTCTCCAATTTGGTGCTGACGACCGCGGTGTTATCCATGGTCCTCACCCCCTTAATTTCCGCCCAGACCTCCCGCCTCTACGCCCTGAAAAAGCGCTGGTTTCGCCATGAACCCCTGGAGTCGATCAACTTTCCCGAGGAGGCCCTGCGCGATCATGTGGTCATCGCCGGTTGCGGCCGTGTCGGTTTTCAGGTTGCCTCGGTCCTGGACCGGCTCGGCACCCCGTTTGTTTTGGTGGAAATCGATCAAAACCGGGTTGAAGAGGCCAGGGCCGCGGGTTATCCGGTGGTCTACGGCGACGGCAGCCATGAGGTGGTGCAGGAGGCCCTGGCCGTCGACAGGGCCTCGCTCCTGGTGGTGACGACGCCGGGCATTGTTGTCGCTCAGGCGATCATCCGTCATGCCCGCGAGGTGAACAAGCGGATCAGGGTGGTGGCGCGGATGGCCGACCCGGCGTTTTTTGACGTCTTCAAGGAGTTGGGGGTCAGCGATCTGGTCTATCCGGAGTTTGAAGCGGGCCTGGAGATAACCAGGCAGGCCCTGCTCCATCTGCGCATCCCGGCGCCGGAGATCCAGAGGCAAACCGAGGAAATGCGCCAGCAGCTGCTGGCACCGGCGGTGGCGGAGACCGAGAACTACCGGACCCTCGGGCAGATGCGGGCGGCCGAGCAGCACTTTGATTTGCAGTGGGTGCAGCTGGAGGCCGGCAATAACCTGATCGGCAAGAGTATCGGTGAGGCGGGGATCCGCAAGCTGACCGGGGCCTCGGTGGTCGGGATTATCCGGGCCGAGCAGCTGCAGCCGAACCCTGATCCCGGCTTCCGCTTTCAGGAGGGCGATCTGGTGGCGATCATCGGTTCCGCCGAGGCCCGGACGGGCTTTCACCGCTTGGCCGGTTGCCGGGCGGCAGACGGCGATGCCTTTGGGCCCTTGGTCTGCAGCACCTGATTTGCCGGGAATGTTTTGTGGTCTAGGGCCGCTGCCGAAGTATTGTTTTCCAGGAAATACGAGAAGGAGGGTGTTGTGAGTTCATTACTGCTCAGCGTTGATCTGGAGGATGTCCGGGCCTGGGTCAAGGACGGCCGTCGCTACCGGGACGGGGTGGTGGAAAACACCCGGAGATACCTGGCGCATTTCAAGCGGTGGGGGACAAAGGCGACCTTTTTTACCGTCGGCGAGGTGGCCCGGCGCTACCCGGCGCTTATCGGCGAGATTGTTGCAGCAGGCCATGAACTGGCCTGCCACGGCGATGTCCACCTGCAGCTCGACAAGATGACGGCGCAGCAGTTTCGCGCCGACATGGAGAGCAATCTCGCAGCCCTGCAGGCAGCCGGGGCAAGGGACGTTGTCGGTTTCCGCGCCCCGACCTTTTCGCTGACCGCACGTACCGCCTGGGCCCATGAGGTTTTGGCCGACCTGGGATTCACTTATTCAAGCTCAGTGCTGCCGGCGGCAAATCCACTCTACGGATGGCCGGAATTCGGCAAAGATGCCAGAAAGGTGGCGGGCGGCCTGTGGGAACTGCCGGTGACCCTGCACACCATTCCCGGCATGCCGCTGCCCATCGCCGGCGGGGTGTATTTTCGGGTCCTGCCCTTTTTCCTGACGCGCTGGGCGATCTCCAGAAGCATAGGTCAGGGCCTGCCGGTAGTCACCTATTTCCATCCCTATGATATCGATACAGAGCAGGAACGCTTCATGCACCCGGATCTCGGTGACAAGAGGCATCTCAATATGCTCATGTATATCGGGCGGGCGAAAGTGCTCAGTCGCCTGAACGTCCTACAGCAATTCTTTCCCTTCCAGGCATACGGCGAGTATGTCAGTCATCTTCCGGCGGCTTAGCCAGCAGGACGCTGAGGTTTTTTCTGATCAGGGCGAGTTGTTCGGCAAGAAGCCCGAGAAAGAAAACGATCAAACCGGTAACAAAGAGAAACAGGGTCCCGACCGACACCCCCTCGCCGCGCAATAGAATAGGCAGGCCCCAAAGGGCGCTGAACAGAAAGAAAAACATTGCCGGTGGGATGAAAATGCGCATCGGGCTGAACATCGTGGCCACGTGAAAGAGTTCCAGGACCGTGTCGAAGGCGGTCTTAATATTGATCGTCGACTTGCCGGTGGTGCGCGGCTCGACGGTGATCGGGTGTTCGAGCACCAGGTGACGCTGGTTGATAAAGATCAGGGTGATGATGTCGCTGAAGGCCATGTCGTTCGGGCAGAGCTGCATATAGCGCCTGGCGAAATCGGTATGATAGATCTTCATGCCCGAATTCAGGTCGTGGATCTTGATAGGCATGAGCAGGCCGGCGATAAAGCGGATCAGCGCCTTGCCGGTCTTGCGGTACAGGCTTTCTTTGTTCTTTGTCCGGCTACCGATCACCATATCGGCATCCTTCTCCCGAAGGACCTTATACAGGGCGGTAACGTCTTCGAGGCGGTGCTGGCCGTCGGCGTCAATGGTTATGACATATTCGGTCTTGGTGGCCTTGATGCCGGTTTTGATCGCCCCGCCGTATCCCCGGTTGACCTTGTGGTGGATGGGGGTGAAAAAGCTCGGGTCGGCGTGCCGATTGAGCATCTCCTTGGAGCCGTCCTTTGAGCCGTCGTTGACAATGATCAGTTTGCAGCCAGTGGTCCGGCAGTACTGGAGAAGCTCCGGTAGGAAAAATGACAGGGCCTGTTCTTCGTTATAGGCGGGGATGACAATGGTCAGGTCGTTCATAGGTGGCTCGGGGAGGGTATTGTATTGTTGGTGGAGGTTGAAAACATCGGCGATAACCCGGATAGAGATTGCGGAGATTGCCTGGGGATCGGCCTAAGAGGTGAAGCAGCTGCGCCTCTGCCGGGATGGGCCTTTTCCTTGATCAGCATTTGCAGGAAATTAGCAATATATAAGGAAGCATGACCGTGTCAAGCCCAAAACTTGCCGGCGAGGGGACCTCAGGTATCGGTGGACGAGGTGGGGTGAGTCCTTTTGTTATGTTTTTCTGGAGAATTGACTTGCGTCAAGGGATAGTCCGGCCGGCGGTGCTATACCTCCTTCATACGCTACACTTCTTCTTCCAGCCGGTGGCCTGTGATGCTTTGCATTTTTCGACGGATACGAATCTTTACTCTGCTGCTGCTTATGGCAAGGGCCGCAATACCCTTCTATGGGCTGGCGGTTTTCGCGGAGTTTGCCGCCGCCGGCGTCGATGATCACCCCTTTTCCGTCTGCCTGCAACATGCACAAGAAGA
This sequence comes from Desulforhopalus sp., assembly GCA_030247675.1. Taxonomy (NCBI): domain Bacteria; kingdom Pseudomonadati; phylum Thermodesulfobacteriota; class Desulfobulbia; order Desulfobulbales; family Desulfocapsaceae; genus Desulforhopalus; species Desulforhopalus sp. The sequence goes on from JAOTRX010000006.1 coordinate 267,057, forward strand.
GGATGCCGCAGAGCATGCGCCGCCCGGACATTCCGGCGGGAATCACTGTCACCTGCTCGATGAACCGAGCCATGTCGCCGCCCAACTGGAGTATGGGTTTACCCAGGTGATATGGACACTGATCTCGGAAGAATGGATCAGTCTGCTCGCCGGATTCGGCGGCCCCCCCGATATTCCTCCTGAAAACTTGGTTTGAAGCATATTGACCTGGTGTTTGTCGAGATTCCCCAAGCTTTTTGCGGGATCCGTAGCGCCATTTCGTGTCGTAAACGACATCCAGAAACAAGTTTAATATGGAGACTTCCCATGAGAAATAGAAATTCGATCAGATTACACGTGTTAGGAATTGCCGCCCTCATCGCGGTATCTTTCATTGCTCCGAAGAATGCCGCCGCCCACTGTGATACCCTGGACGGGCCGGTTATCGAGGATGCCCGGAAGGCAATTACCGCCAGGGATATTACCCCGGTGCTCAAGTGGGTCCGGGAAAAGGATGAGGACATTGTGCGCAAGGCCTTTACCAGGCTGTTGGACAGCAAGGGTGCTGCAGCCGGAGTGGCGGAGCAGGATTTTTTTGCCACCCTGGTGAAGATCCATCGCGCCGGGGAAGGGGCGCCGTTCACCGGGTTGAAACCGGCCGGTTCCGTCGAACCAGCGGTTGCCGAGGCGGACCGGGCCCTGGCTGGCGGCTCTCCTGACCGTCTGGTGCAGCTCGTCACCGGTGATATCGCCGCTGGCATAAAAGAGCGGTATCAGCATGCCGCCACCACCTATCAGCACAAGGATGAAAGTGTTGAGCAGGGCAGGGCCTTTGTCTCTGCCTACGTCGCATTCACCCACTACGTGGAACGGCTGCATCAGGACGCAACCGGCGGCGATGCCCATGGCGATGGCAAGCACGCAGTTGCTTCCGCCCCCGGTCATGCCGGTCATGAGCAGCATAAGCCGGTGACCGGTCACGCCCACCAGTGATCGCCGTCCACAAGGAATACCCGGCCCGGTCCGCAGCGAGATCAGGCCGGGTTGCCGGGTGATTTACCGGCAGCGATGATACTCCGGCAACCGGTGTCATCAGCTACCAGCAGCTCCTTGAAGAGGGTCACCGAATCGGCCTTGCTCCACAGGCCGATATGGCCGGTGACCGGACGGGCACTGAGGTAGGAAAAGACCTGCTTTCCATCAAGGAGGCAGGTGATTTGCTTGCCGTTGACGGTTGCCCCCAGGCAATACCATGTGCCCGGGGCAACCGTTGTCTTCACCCGCGCCCGTTCGAGGCGCCGGTTATCAAGAAACTCGAAGAGGATGATGTTGTCCTCGAGGGCGTTGACCCTCAGAGCGAAGTAATTGCCGCTGTCCCTAAGGCCGAAGGCCAGCCCCCCAGCCTGATCGATGACTCCCCGGAGCGGTTTGACCATGAGGGAGATTTCTCCATCGCCGCAGGCTCCCATCCTGGCCACAGCCAGAGGGAAGGTATAGTAGGCGCCCAGGGTGTCGAGCATGTCCTGGTATTTCCGGCCGAAGGTCTTGCCTATCAATCCGGCAACGTTGACCGACAGGGCGCTCAACAGCTGCGAGCCGTCCGCCAGGCAACAGACGGCGCCATCCTCCCCGGTGAGCTGCCAGGTGCCGGTATTGATATGGAAGCCCGGCAGGCCCGATGCCTCCCTATGGTGCAGCAGGTCGTAGTCGCCCCGGAGGAAGGCCTCCGCCAGGTCGTCGACATCCTGCTGGCCGGTGATGGCCATGTCGAGTAGGCGGCTGCTGGCCAGCAGGCGGCCGATGATGTCGAGGCGTTCGAGCATCTCGCCGCGGGGATGGCGGCTCAGCGAGGCCTCGAGCAGATCACCCTGTAGACTTACAACGCAGCCGAGCCCGCCGAGGATCTTGCCGAGGAACTGGATGCGCAGGGTCTTGCCGCTGTAGCTGCCGGCACCTCCCGAGAACTGCAGGGTCAGGTAATTATGGTCGGGATCATCGCCGCAGAGGGTGTCGAGGGTGGCGTAGTGGTAGCCGAATTTTGCCGAGAAGTTGAGATAATCACTACCGACAAGGGCGTAGCTGTTTCCTCCCGGGGCGGTACCGAACTCGGCGGTGGCCGGTGCCGCCAGGCGGGAGAGGAGGCTGCCGCCATCAAACTGCACGCTCCCCCGCCAGTTGATCCCCGGATGGCTGAAGCCCCGCCACAGGGCCTTGAGCGGCTCCGAGGTGAAATGCTCGGCCCTGACCGTGTCGCAGGTGCTGAGGCCCGGGCTCAGGCCGCCGCCGAGGTCGATAAGGTGCAGGGAAAGCGGCAGATGGGTCGTCAGCTGCACCGCAGCGGTCTGGTCTTCGGCGAGGTTTGACAGGCTGAACATCTCGCGCACCGCCTGTTCATGGGCCAAGCGGATGATGTCATGCAGCGAGGTGCAGTTTTCCGGCAAGAAGCCCGGGGCATCGGGGTCGGTGAGGTGGAGAGGCGCCAGGTGGTCGAGTACCGCGCGCATCTTTTCATGCACGGCGCTGTTGATCATGCGCTTCTTGCCGGTACCTGCCTGGCGGCCCTTGAGGAAATCACCGCGATACACCGCCGGTTCCCCCTGGGCAAGGAGGGTGACCAGCTCCCCCGCGGCGATGAGCTGGGTGGCCCCGGCGACGCCTGCCGCCATCGGCACTTCGAACTCGCGGGCCACCGAGGCCAGGTGGCACATGGCGGTGCCGGATTCGCTGACCAGGCCCCGGATCCGCCCCATCACCTCGGCGTAGCGGGGCGAGGCGGTTTTGGTGACCAGCAGCGCCTGATCGGGGATGTCGGCGAGGGATTGGTTGTCGTAGGCGACAGAGGCGATGCCTGCGGCCAGGCCCTGGGAGGCAACAATGCCGCCCCTTACGATCAGCGCCCCGGCGTCCGCTTCCACCGGCTGGTCCACCACCCTCGCGGCCACCTGCAGCGGCCGGCATTGCAGGATGGAGATCTCCCGGCGGCTGTTTATCGCCCATTCGATATCCTGGGGGCCGCCAAAGACCTGTTCCAGCCGGCGGCCGATGTCGGTGAGCTCGGCAAGTTCCTCCCGGTCAAGGGTCGCCCGGCTGGACTCCCGCCTTTCCACCCGGTGTTCCACCGTCCCCTCGATCGCCGTATCGAGGCGCGACACCTTGTCGGCGAGCCGCTGTTCCATAAGCTCTCCCGTCGATCTGTCGAGGATATAGGTATCGGCCGCCGAGGCGCCGCTGACCAGCTGTTCGCCAAGCCCCAGGACGGCATTGACCTGCATGGTCTCCGGGGCCTTGCCGGAAGGATCGCTGGTGTAGAGCACGCCGCTTGCCTCGGCCGCGACCATTGCCAGGCCGAGGACGCACATCGGCGTCTCGGTGATGTCTATTCCGGCCATCTGCCGGTAACTTATCGCATGGGGGGAAAAGGAGCTGGCCACCACCTCCTTGTAGGCGGCGATCAGCTGCCGCCGCGACACGCCCAGCACCGAGCGGTATTGCCCGGCAAAGGAGGATTCGGAGTCCTCGCGGACGGCGCTGCTGCGCATGGCGAGATGGAGGCCGGGGCCGGTCCGCCGCTCAATGGCGTCATAATGGGCATAAAGGAGGGTCGCCAGCTCGTCCGGGACATGGGCGGCAAGGATAAGCCGGGTCAGACGGTCGCTGACCTCGGCAAGCCCGGTGTCGCCCGGCGAGATGCCGGCCAGTTCATCGAGAACCAGCTGGTCGATACCGTTATAGCGGAGAAACCGGTCATAGCCGCTTGCCGTGACGACAAATCCGGCCGGCACCCGCAGGCCGGTCTGCCTGTCTATCGCCGCAAGGTTGGCCGCCTTGCCGCCGGCAGTCGCTTGAGCTTGCTGCGCCAGCTCCGTCAGGGGGACAATCGCCGGTATCTCCAGCCGGTAGATCACCGGCCGGAGAGTTGCCCTAACGGCGGCGTTGATCTTTGTAGCCGCATCAAAGAGCGCAAGGTAGCGCTGATCGGCGAGGCCGTTCAGGGCGCGCAGAAGCTGTTGCAGGTGGCCGTACAGACCCTCGTAGTGGAAGGCGATATCGGCTGCGGTAAAGGCCTTGCCGCTGTAATAGAGCATCTCCATCGCCGACAGGAGGCGAAGGGCGTCGCGGTTGCCGGCCAGGAAGTCGCGGAAATGCCGGTACTTCTCAATATGCACGCCACTTCCCCCGGAAAGCGGCGTGCAACGCTCACCTCGGGTAAACAGATTGAGCAGGTTCTTCATGGCTGACCTCCTTTTCTGCAGGGCCGGAGTCAAGACCGGTATTTCCGGGTCCGCCCGTGACCGGGACCCTGGGCTCCGGGCCTCAGCCGCCTTTTTTGCCCGGCCGCCGGAAAAAATCCCGGAAGCGCGCGTAGAAGTTGCGCTTGCCCTCGCCGGGACAGTTGTCCCGCAGGTGTTTGAAGATTTCGTCGACGCCGTCGGCGAGGCAGATCTGCCGTTTCTTGGCAACGGTGGCAATGGCCAGCCGTTTCGACAACCCCTGATGGCGCATCAGGTAGGCGGCGACGATGCACACCGAGCGGCTGCGCCCGGCCCGGCAATGGACGAGGACCTTGTTGCCCTGATCGACCTGCAGGGCGATATAGTCGATGGCGGCCAGGACGTGCGTCCGGCAATTGCCTGGACCGTCATGGAGGGGGATGCAGCAGCCGTCGACATCGCTGCGAGTCTCGCAGCAGTCGGGCAGCAGGCAGAGGACGGCATCGACCTCCCCGGCGTGGGTGGCGGCGTCGTGGCAATCGCCGATGGCTATCTGGTCGGTTATCCAGTCCATGGTTCGGCAGGCATTGATCCGGCGGAGATGGGCGGGGCGCTCCGCAGGGTGGGGTTGTCGGGTTATGCCTCGCCGCTTTCGGCGGATGGCGTGGTAGGTCTCAGGCACCTGTTAGCCATTCTATGCATCGAGTCGTATCCTGGCAAGCAAGCGGCGAAAGCTTCTTATCCTTTCTTCATCGCCTCAGCCTTCAGGTCTTTGGGCATCTTTTCGATGGCATAGCGCAGGGCGGTGCGCGGCATGACGGCTTTTTTACTGACGACGTAGTCGAAAATCTCCTGCTGGTGGCTCTGGCTTGCCGCCTTGAGCATCCAGCCGTAGCCCTTCTGCACCAGGTCGTCTCCATCGAGGAGGAGGATATCGGCGATCGCCAGGATATCGGCAAGGAACCTGCCCTTCCTGGCGGGGATGATCAGGGATACGGCGGCGGCACGTCGCATCCAGCGGTTTTCGGATCTTGCCCAGACCTTGAGATCCGCGAGAAACTCCGGATACATCTCGATGAAGGTACCGACCGTATGGTTGCAGAGGGTGTCGCAGGCAGCCCAGTTGCCGACATAGTCGCTCACCCAGCGCGCAAATACCGGAAAGTCCTCCGGCTCATACGACTTGCGGAGAAAATACGACCAGTTGCAGGCAATAAAGCCCTCCTCCATATATCCCGAGCGCCACAATTCCTCACAGAGCCTGAAAACCTCCGCCTTGTCCAGCCCCTTAAGCTCCTTGAAGGATGCCTTGCTTATTCTGTCGACTACGGCCGACTTGACGCCGTGAAAACGGACCGCTTCCTTAAAAAAGCGCTGACCGCTCAGGCGGGTGGCTTCCTCGGCGTTTTCCAGCAGCTCCCGCCTGATTTTTTGTAAGATATCGTCCATAGGGTGGTCCTGGGTGATGGGTTGAGAATGGTGGTTTTATCGGCTTTACTGTCGGGGTGTCGGGGCCTGACAACCGGCTCAAAACACGACATGGCAGGCAATGTTCAGTTCCCGGCAGCTCTCTTGCAATTGCTGGCTGACCGCATGGAAATAGTCGCTGGTCCGAAAGTTCCTCAGCCTGTTTTTCATATAGAGCGCATCGGCATGATGGTAATTCATGCGGTCAACGTAAATATAGTCAACCTTTCCCGCAAGGAGTTTCATGATGCCTTCGGCTCCGGGCAGGATCGGCGCGATCATGGCGTAGGTCCTGATCCCTGCCTGGTGCAGCGTATCCAGAGCGGTTATTCGCTCAGCTATCTTTGGGGCGCGGGGCTCAAAGAGCTGTCGTATCGCCTCGTCGGCGGTCGGAATGGAGAAACCCACCGCACAGGTCGCCGATTTCTTCAACAAATCGCTGTCTCTCAGGACGAGAGGCGAGCGGGTTTGCACGACAATCGGCCAGTCATTGTCGATGAGGATTTCCAGACACTGTCTGGTGAGCTGGTACTGTTCCTCCAGAGGCTGGTAGGGGTCGCAGACGCCGCTCAGCCATACCTGGTCCTTAGGCTTTTTCCGTATTTCCCGTTGGAGGACGGCGGCGGCATTGATCTTCACATCGACGAATTCACCCCACGGCTCAGAGTGGCCGGTGAATCGCTTCATATAGCGGGCATAGCAGTACGAACACGCATGCTGGCAACCGACATAGGGATTGATGACGTACTTGTAGATCTTTGAGGCGGAGAGAATCGATTTGGCGGTGACTTCCTTGATGATCATCTCGTGTGAATAGCTTTGTAATAGCCGGTCTTCGGATAGCCGACATTGGAGTAAAATCTCTTGCCGTCGACGTCTTCCCAGCAATAGATGGTTTCAGGAGAGGAGGCGGATTGCCTGGTCGGAACTATGGGCTTGAAATATCCGGCCCGTTCAGCCTTGGCATATTCGGAACCGGTAGGTGTGCCGACCGGTTTGGTAGTTATGATTTGGGTCTTGACTGGCGGCGGAGGTGGCGCATCAGCTCCCCGCTCTTGGTGAATGGAGTCCCTGAGCCTGGCCAGTCCTTCAAAAACGGTGGTGTTCTTGACTACATGAAAATAGTAGTAGGCGCCGCCGTCAATCACCGCACAGATCAAAAGAAAACGCCAAACAACCGCCCAGACCGGATCTGGCCGCCTTTGCGGTTTGCGGTAATCACTTTTGTCGAGACTGATATTTCCGGAATCGGCGGGATGTTGATTCTCCATACTGTTGCCCAGATAAAAAGGTTGGTGCGCAATCTATCGACTGCCGTGGGACTTGATACCAGTGGGACAAGCGGCAGCGCAAACAGGCCATTCGCTCGCCCTCGCAGCCCAAGCAGGCATTACTGTTGTTTCGGTATGCCGATTGCCTCAAAGCCGTATTCTTGCAAAATCGCCTGGCCGGCGGGTGACAGGATGTACATCGCCAGTTGCCAGGCCTCCTGCGGTGCCCCGGTCCTAACGACAAGCCCATAATCGGCCCCGACGGAGAGATCTTCAGGGATGCGGACGATCTGCAGGGCCTGGACATCCTTTTGTGCCAAAACAGCGTTGGTGCAGTAGGTGAGGAAGACGTCGGCCTTCTTCTCGTCCATGACCCAGCCGTACTGGTTGCGACCTTCCGGGGCCTTGGCGCTGTCTGGGCCGCCGGTCAGCTGTAGGGCCTTGCCGGAAAGCGCTGCAAAGCTCCCCGCCTTGATCTTATCGGCCTTCTGGAAAAGTTCCCAGGCGTAATCACCGCTCGGGTCGGCCTTAGGCGTCGAGGTACCAACCCGGACGTTTTGGTCCATGAGGGTGGCGTAGAAGTTCTCAGGTGTTACCTTGACGGCCGGTTGCGCCAGGCCGCACAGCTGATTGCGGGTGAACATGACCACCGGGCTTCCCCAGCCGCCGGCAGTAAGTTTTTGCGGATGGGTCATGTCGGCTGAGGCGAAGACATCGGGTTTTTCTCCCTCTTCTATAGCCTTGCGCAGCAGGCCGCTCGGTCCGAATTTGCTGGTCACCTTAGTCTTATACGTGCTTTCGTAGGATGTCGTTATCTTGCCCAGGGCGTCCTTCAGGCTTCCCGCGGCATAGATGCTTAAAGACTCGGCAGGGGCCGTTACCGGGCTGGAAAGGAGCAGGAAAGCAACAAAGACGGCACAGCTTCTTACGATTTTCATAACAACCTCCTTGTATGATTAATAAATATGCATCTGTTTTTCGAGTTCTTCCAGCCTTACTCGGTAAATCCCTGGTGTTGCATAAACTCACCGTTTACAAATCTTGCCATGCCGGTCTTCATCCTCCGAAAGCCGTGTTTTTCGTAGAAGCCTTCCTTGCCCGGAGAGGCGTAGAGGATGACGTTGCAGCCTTGCAGCCGCGACAGAAGGTTGTCAAGGATCATTCTGCCGATGCCCTGGCCCTGGAAATCAACTGCCACGGCGCAGTCATAGATCGCCGCCTGATAAACACCGTCGGAGATGGCGCGGCCAAAGCCCACCAAGGTGTCCGAGGAATAAATGAAGATTGTGGCATAGCTTGCCTCAAAGGCCCGGCGATGTTTTTCGGGATAGCGCGAGGCCATTCCCACCGACCGCAGGGTGTCCGCCACCGCTTGCCAGTTCACCCCCGTGCAGTCGGTTGTCAAAGAAAGTGTCATGAAAAGGATCTCCCTCACTCAGCCTGCAGGCCCTTCGGCCTTTAATTATCGCCGTATCTCGTGTTGCCAGATCCGCCCCGGCGGCTTTCCGGCAAACGTCAACAACACCCCGGCAACCGGCCCTTCCTCCTGCCAGGACAGGCGGCGATACCCCGCCATGACGCAGTCATTGTCGAAGCTTTCGCCCGGCTGCAGGGGGTTGAGCGAACGGTAGAAGAGCTTGCTCACCTTGTCCGCCCAACCGAGCTGCACGACATCCCGGGAAAGGGGCGCCGGGAAATCAAGCCCATCTTTCCGCCAATGTACGGAAAATTCCTGGGCGGGGAGTTGCTTGGTCGCTTCGCTGTCTATTTGGAATTCAGCCTGCACCAGATTGTTGTCGGCATCGTACCAGTATAACCGCAGAGGCGGCGGCGGGGAATCCGCCGACCATGCCAGGTGCAGGTCGTCGTCCTGGCGGCAGAAGAAAGAATGGGTGCTGGTCCGTGAATCATGGCCGTGGCCGCCGATCAGGGAATCAATATGTTCAAGATGGGGGCCGCCGTCGGCGCTGAGCGTCTGGGTGAAGATCTCTCCCCCATCGCCCAGGCGAAAACGCTGCATCGGCAGGATCTTGTGGGCGAGCGGAACGGTCTTGGCATCGGCAAAGACCTTCTGCCGCAGATGGTGCGACACCATAAACAAGGGGCCCTGCAGCAGGTTGGCCAGAAGCGGCGGAGCCAGCAGCATCGCCAGGCCGCTCAGGGCCACTCGCATACTTTCCGGCCTCGTCAGCTTCGGCGAGAGGAGGTGCCCGGCCAACCAGTGAAGGCCGAACCAGGCAAGCGGTGCCAGTGTCAAGAGCGCCACATAAAAAAAGGCCAGGGCCATCGGCCCGGAAATGGTCCTCGCCGGCAGCCAGACGACAAGCGCGGTGGCAGCGAGGATCGGCAGCGACAACAGCCGCAATCGCAGCCAGCTGCCTTCCTTGCCGAAGGCGCGGAAGCTTCTCTTTTCAAAATACAGGGCGATGCCGATACCGACGACAATGGCGACGCCTGCCAGAACCCAGAGCACCAGCTCCGCTGTCGTCCGGTTACTAAGAAGGGTTTGTGCTATTGAGGGATTCAAGGGGGCCTTTTGCCGCTACAGCATGCGCGGTAACTGCGACGAGTGGTGGTGGATGATCGGCCGGGGCAGGGCAAGATCGAGGAGGTAGCTGAACCGCGCCTCGAAGCTGAGCAGTTCGCCGTCGAGGAGGAAGCGCCAGCAGTAGATGCCGCACAAGCTATAGCTGCTGCCGGAGAGCGGCTGGACGATCAGGGTCTTCTCGTGCAGGGCGATGCTCAGCTCCTCGCGGCTGCAGAGCTTCTGGAAGTATTCGGCGATCTTTTCCGGGGTATTGAGCAGCCGGTTGGAAAAGGTCGGGATGAGCACCGCCTCTTCGCTGTAGAGGGCGAGCAGTCTGGCGACATCGCCGTTGTTGATGGCCTGCATCCATTCCTTCAAGACATCTTCGGGGGTATTGAGCATTAGGGGTATCCGTATGGTTTCTTAGTTTAATTTTTAAAATCGAAAGACTCAGTAATTTCCCTTCACCCCTGCCTTGCCCGCCGCAGGTCGGCATGGCAGGGCAGGCCGAGCAGCGAGGTGGACTGTTTTACGGCGGCGACCACCGCCCGCTCCATGACCCCTGCCGCCAGCATGCCGAGAACGCTGAGGTCGGCCTCGACCTGGCCGGTTGCCAGGGTGAAGATGGTGTCGCCGTCGAACATGGTATGGGCCGGGCGGATGGCCCTGGCATAGCCGTTATGGGCCATGGAGGCGAGCTTGGTCGCCTGTGCCTTGCTGAGGGCGGCATTGGTGGCGACGATGCCGATGGTGGTGTTGCCGGCGAAGAGGTTGTTCTTTTCCTGGGCGAAGCGGAGCATGACTGCCTCGGTGTCGGCAAAATCGGAGAGGTCGTCGCTTAGGGCGCCAGCGAGGCGTTCACCGCTGTCCGGGTCGATGATGTCGCCCAGGGCGTTGACGGCGACGATCGCCCCGATTCTCAGGCCGCCAATCTCTATGGCATGGCAGCCGAGGCCGCTCTTCATGGCATGGGCCATGCCGCGGATCTTGCCGACCGTGGCCCCGGCCCCGGCCCCGACATTGCCTTCCGCTGAGCGGCCCTCGCTGGCGTTCAGGCAGGCCCGGTAGCCCATCTCCTTGTCCGGGCGTATCTGGTGGTCGCCGAAGGCCAGGTCGAACAGAGCCGCGCCGCAGACGATCGGCACCCAGGTGACGCCGACGTCAAAGCCGACCTTCCGTTCTTCCAGATACTGCATGACCCCGGCGGCACTGTCGAGACCGAAGGCGCTGCCGCCGGTGAGGACCACCGCATGGACCTTGTCCACCAAGTTGACCGGGTTGAGCAGGTCGGTTTCCCGGGTGCCCGGCGCCCCGCCCCGGACATCGATGCCGGCGGTGGCGCCGTTCTCGCAGAGGACCACGGTGCAGCCGGTGCCGGCCTGCAGGTCGTCGGCATGTCCGACCCTGAGGCCGCCGATATCGGTAAAGGCGATTTCCTTGTGTGCTGTCGTCATATCAGGTGCTGTGCGGCGCTTGCCGGATTGTCCGGGTGGTAAAGGCTTGATTGCCCTATGGCGGGGGACAGTCCCGGCCGGCCTGCGGAATCCCCCCTTGGTCCTGCAAGTGTACCCAACCAAAAGGCCGTGCCACAAGGATAAATGTCTGCTGCAAGAGCTATTTTTCTTTGGGGCCTTGCTGCTGGTATGCGGCAAATGCCTCGCCGACCGTGTTGGCGTGCAGCCGCGCCACGTCCCGCGGGTCGGCGGTATAGCCACCGCCGAGGGTGATGACCAGGGGGATGCCCCGGCTCCGCGCCGCCGCAATCACCCGCCGGTCCCGTTCCCTCAGGCCCTTCTCGGAGAGGCGCAGGCGGCCGAGCAGGTCATGGCTGAAGGTGTCGACTCCGGCCTGGTAATGCAGGAGGTCGAATCGCCTGCCGCCGGCAAAGAGAGCGGCCAGGGCCTTGTCGAGCTCGGCGAGGTAGACGCCGTCGCCGATACCGGCGGGAAGCCCTGCGTCGAGGTCGCTCGCCTGCTTGAAGAAGGGGAAGGCGTCCTGCTGGTGGAGCGAGAGGGTGAAGACCCGGGGATCACCATGGAAGATGCAGGCGGTGCCGTCGCCCTGGTGCAGGTCGCAATCGACCACCACCGCCGACTGGATGGCGCTCCGGTCCAGGAGAACACAGAGGCCGATGGCGATGTCGTTGAGCAGGCAGAAGCCGGAGGCGTGTCCCCGGTAGGCATGATGGAAGCCGCCGCCGATGTGCACGCCGATGCCGCCAGCAAGGGCCTCCTCCCCCGCCAGGACGGTGCCGCCGGTCATCAGCCGGAAAAGCTCGACGACCTTATGGGTCAGGGGGATCTCCGCCTGGTGCTGTTCGTCCTCGGTAAAGTCGAGGTCGTTGAGCTTTTGCAGGTACTCGGCGGAATGGGCGCGGAGGATGTCGGCGTCGGTGACCTCGGGGGCCTCGATGGTACGCAGGTTGGGGAGGATGCCCTGAAACCCGAGGGATTCGAGGGTCAACCGGTATTTGGAGGTATGCCAGGGGTGATGATCGACTTGTATCTCGTACTTGGGTGAGTAGATGATATTCATGGGGTGGCCGCTGGTGTCTGGTTTTAAAGAAGAACCTTAGGCGGTTACACAGTCTTCCGCCTTCTTTTCAGGACCTTGCGAAGGATTGTTACCCAGAGATTGTGCCGGGAGCGCACCTCATTCTGAGCTACCTGATTATGAACCTTGTCCAGACAATCTTCAAGCAAGGCATCGTGGAGCCATTTGATTGCGACATACCAGGTGATCATGCCCTTGGGGCTGAGGTCCATATCTATGGTATGCCGCAGCAGTGTTTTTTCGTCTCCTATCGCAATGAGCTCAAAACTATGGGTGCCGGCAAAGCCCTCGGGCTTGGTAAAGGTGAACTCGACTGATTTCCCCGGGTCGTGGTCCGAAACATAGTAGCCGATAGGGCCGTGACCACCGGACGAATGCAGTTTGAGGCCATTGTTTAGGACCATCGGCGGCCAGAGTTCGTGGGGCCATAGGCGATCGTTTTTTGAGGAAAGAGTCGCGAGAATTTCCGACAGCACGGAGGGTGGCTGCTGGTACTTCCTTTGGTGGATATTGGTAATCTTCATTGGCTCTTCGACAACCTCGGTAAGGTGCCCCTGTCTGTCGTGCTTGACCGGTATTGCCGGTACAGCACAGCTGTCCCTTCACTTCCCCCAGTTCTACGGGTGATCCACTTATTTCTCAACAGAAAAGAAAACGGTCAATCCGGAATATCAGCAAGAAAGCCCCGCACCGTCCGCACAAAACTCTCCTGCTCTTCATAAAAGGGCAGATGGCCGCTTTGCTCGAAGACGACAAATCTTGATCCGGGAATCGCGTTATGAATGGCATAGGCGACCGACGGCGCGACGTTCATATCGAAACGGCCGGTGAGGACCAGGGTGGGAAAATGAAAGCTGGCAAGCTGCGGGGTGAAGTCCAGCTCCACCATATCTTTGTGGAGGGCATCGGCAACCGCGCTGTTCGAGTTGATGGTTGTCACTGCCGCCAGATAGCTGTCGCGGTTCTTGGCCGAGTAAAAGAGCATCGAAAAATAGTGCAGGAAATAGGCCCTGTTCGTCGACTCGTCGGTGACACGGAGCCTCTGCATCACCTGGTGGGTTTCCGGAAAGACCTGGGCAAAGAGGAAAATGGTGTCGGAAAAGCGTGGGGCCGCCGAATCGCAGATGATCAGGCCTTCGACCCGCTCCGGGTACCGCACCGCATAGGCCATGGCCAGATAGCCGCCGAAGGAGTGGCCGAAAACGTACATCCGCTGGTACCTCAGATGGGCCCGCAAGGCCTCAATGTCGGCAACCTGGTCGGCAACCGTGCAGGATTGACCGGCCCGCAAGGCCGGTGATTTGCCGACCCCGCGCTGGTCGTAGAAGATAACCTGCCGATCCGCGGCCAGTTCATCCAGGGCCGAGACAGGGTGGAGCGTCGAGTGCATATAGCCATGGTCAACGCCCGGCCCGCCATTGATGACCAGCAGCGGCGTGCCGGTCTTTGCGCCTTGGATTTCATAATAGAGTGTTGCGCCAGGGCCCTGAAAGAGCGTTCCGGACTCGAGCTTCTGAGCAACTGCCGGTAATGCCATCAGATGGCACAACAAGATGATGCTTAGGATTCTGCCCAGGCTTCTCTTCAACTTTATTCTCCACAGTCGAATCAATTAGCGAGTCAGTACCCAGCCTCACGCTGATGGCGTACCGCGACGATCACGGCTTCATTTCCATCATAGTGATATAAAACCACATAACCGCTATTGCTAAAATCGATGAGCCACTCCCTGAACCTAGGATCCATTTCGTCGGCAGGGCGGCCAACTTCCGGATGCTCTGCAATGATTAAGACACTCGTTCGGATTGCCTGGACTGCACGCCTGGCGGCATCTCTATTTTTCTCTGCAAGAAACCGATACAAGCGCTGAACATCGCGTAAAGCAGACGGCGACCAGATCAGACGTGACATTCAGGCGGCTCCGCGTCTTCACCATCTTCTAGCTTTGCCAGCCAGGCATCCGCCTCCGCAGCCGTGACGTGCAAGCCGGTGGCCTGGTATTCATGCCATGCTGAAATGGCATCTTTTCGAAATGATTCGCTTTTTTCTTCCCGTTCGACATATTGAAGTATTGCTTCTTTCATCAGCCAATGGGTTGATCGCTGTTTTAGATCGGCGAGACGCTTAATCCGCTCCTTGACTTCCGAATCAATTTTAACGGCAAGTGCTGTAGTACTCATGATCTTCCTCCCCGGTATATGTTGGTATTACTATTATATACCTTCTGGCTGAAAATATGCAAGCGCAAGCAACAATGGATGATGGCTATCTTGTTAACCTTCCGTATCTTTGCGCAAAAGTGGACAGAGTCGAATTAAAATCTCTTTTCTTGCCAAATCCAAATTTACTCTGACCCCAATTAATTAGGCCGGGAGAAGGCGGAACAGGATGAGGCAGAAGATTTTGATCAGGGTTTTATTCAAGTGTTTTTTCTCTTCAGCTGAATCAGCAAGAGGGTCAGTATCCGACTGCCCACTGATGGGGTACGTATTTTTGCCTAAAAGTGGTCAGGATTGAATTGAAAGTTGCTATTCTTGCTAAATTAAATTTTACTCTGGCCATATATAATAACAAAGTGTGACAAAAGGAATTTCCAGGTTCGAGAATCTGTTAGGTTACTCTTCAATTAATAGTTTTGAATTTTGTTCTAAATACTTAGCCTTCGCATTTTCAGAAATAGAATATTCTTTATCATTTATTTTTATCTTTGTCGCATTAGAAACCAAGCGGAGTGTGTCGGAGGCAATCAATGCAATAGACTTTGTAATTGCTTCTTGTGCTAATTGATCAACCTTTATATTCATTTTGTTGCACTCGTCAATTACTTTAATTTCATTCATTAAAATATCAATAACCTCTTTTTTTCTTGTCATTTTTCCTTCAAAGGTAAATTTTGTAAATATTAGTTCTATAGTTCTTTGTAAAATCAATACGATTAGATCTATTAATTTATCGGAACCAATTAATTTGCCCAGGATAGAACCAGACTCAATTCTTTTTACAACTAAGGGTCTTTGCTTTATATTTGCTATTTCAGAAAGTTCTAGATAAATCTTGTTAATGTAATTTAGTGAATCTATAAATTTTCCAAAATCACTCTCTTTATTATCTAAATGAATTATCAATTCTTTTGAGTCGGTTGTTATATCAAGTATTTTCGTGTTCTCTAAACGGTCTGAGAAACTCAGTAAATATTTATGGTTTTCTTTAAAATTCTGGAGAAGCTCAACAGCCGTCTTTATCGACCCTAACAATGAAGATATTATATGATGATTTCGTGTTTTAATATACTCATAAAGTTGTTTTGTCATTATATCATAATGGATGATAACCCCTTCTATAATATTTATTTCGAAAATATATTCAGAATAATCTGTTGAGTTTTTCATGCTATTAATGGTTTTACTTATTTCTATAAGACTTGCATGATGACCCAACATATTAAAATTTTGCGCGAACTGAGCTTGCTTGTTGATTATATCTTGTCTTTTTTGACTAAGTATTGGAGTAGATTCATTATTTATTCCAGAACTGATTAGTAGATCTATTGATTGTCTATTTAACTCATTTATTTCATCATATAGAATATTTAATTCTATCGTGTATGGTTCTAATTTATTCAGCAATTCTGACAGTTGTTGATATACAGCTAATAATTCATACGATGTCATTTAATTCTCCTATTTGCGCCGAAGGCGTCAAGCTAACAAGGAATTCAAAAGAAACTAGAGAACACTCTTCCCCAAGTGTTTCAAGATTACAAGCCAAATGACAGTTTTAAATAGTTAAGTGCCTATCATCCTAAAGTAAAAATTTTCTCCAGGCAAGCATAAATAGTTAGGAATATCCTCTCTGCAAACGCAGTTTGATTTTTCTCACTTCACCACAAACCGCACCTCTGGCGTGACCACCGGCGCTTCATCCCTATCTTGCCAAACGCGCGCTTGGGCGAGGTGGCTGCCCTGGGAAAGGGGCCACATAAAGGCCTTGGGGTGTTCGCCTGATATGCCGGCAAGCTGGCCGTCGATAATCCATTCCACCCGTTTTGCAGAATAGTTCTCGGATATTTTCATCGGATAGGCCTCGATGGCGTCCGGGATATGCGGATCCATGGCCATCTGCAGGTTAGGGGAGGGTTGCAGGATATGCACTGGGGGCGAGTGCTGTGGCGGAGCGGTGCCGGCAGCGATGGCCCTGTTCGCCGCCGTGCTATGCAGATCGCAGAGGCTTCGCGGCAGGGTGCCGGGCATGAATTTTTCGCTGATGGCCGGGCAGGAGGGGCCGGCCAGCAGGCCACTATGACTGCAGACCTTCGCTTCGGCGAGCAGCGGGCTGGTCGGCAGCGGCTCGGGTTCTTCGAAGCGGCCGAGCTCGGCGAAGATGGTGCGGAGGATGACTGCCGGGCCGGTGCTGCCGGTGAGGCCGCCGGTGGGGTGGCCATCGAGGTTGCCCATCCAGATGCCGACGGTATGGCGGTGATTGAAGCCCACCGCCCAGGCGTCGCGGTGGTCGTTGGAGGTGCCGGTCTTGGCGGCGGTCTGCACCGGGAAGCGGAGGAGGCCGCCGTTACCGAACTCCAGGCGGCGGGCCTCCGGGTCGGAGAGGATATCGGCAATCAGCGCCGCCGCCTCGCGGCTGTAGACCCGGTGGCGGGATGGCCCTGCGCTTCTGCCGTCCATGGTTGCCCGCAGTGGGTGAAAGACACCGCCCCGGGCCAGTGCCGCGTAGCCCCGCACCAGTTCCAGCAGGGTCACCTCGCCGTTGCCAAGGGCCAGGCCCTCGCCGTAGTGGCCGGCGGAGCGGTCGAGGCTTGCCATGCCCAGGGCGTGCAGGCGGTCGAGAAAGGCATCGACGCCGGTGAACTGGACGGTGCGCACTGCCGGGATGTTCAGCGAGTTGCCGAGGGCCTCGCGCAGGCGCAGCGGGCCGTAATGTCTGCGGCTGTAGTTGCGGAAGGGGTGCATGCCGTCGCCGACTGGCCGGGCCAGCGGCGCGTCTTCGATGATGGTCGCCGGGCTCCAACCCCGGTCAAGCGCCAGGGCGTAGAGGAAGGGTTTGAGGGTCGAGCCCGGCTGGCGGGGCGAGGTCACCGCGTCGAGCCAGCCGTCCGGGGCATCGGCCGCTGTGGCGGAGACACTCAGCCAGGCGAGGATCTCATCGGTTTGGTGGTTGACGGCGAGGACCGCGCCGTTGTGCACGTCCTGCCGTTTCAGGTCGGCGAGGTGGCGGCGGAGGATGTCGTGCAGGCGGGTCTGCAGGTTGCCGTCAAGGGTGGTGACGATCCGCGCCGGGCCGGTCCTGCCGTCTGATCCGGCGAGTTCGTTGCTTGCCAGGTGACGGAGAAAGTGGTCGGCCGGGGCGGGAAGGCGCAGATTGGCCAGGGCCAGGGGGTGCAGCCTGAGGGATCCGGCAGATGTCTCCGCCAGCTGGCCGGTGCCCTGCAGGAAGGCTGCCAGCCGCGCCAGGGGTTTGTCGAGGCCCGGGCCGCCTGGGCTTTCGCCGAGACGCGAGGGGGCGCGGACCAGCACCGCCAGGGCCAGGGTTTCTCCCGTGGTGAGGGTGGCCGGGTCGCGGTCGAAGTACAGCCGGGCCGCCTGGAGGACACCGCGCCGCTGGCGGCTGTAGGGCACCTGATTGAGGTAGAACTCGAAGATCTCCGCCTTGCTGAACCGCCCTTCCAGCTGCGCCGCCTCAATGCCCTCCAGCCAGCGCGACCACAGGGTGCGCGGCCGGGGATGGAGGATGCGCACCACCTGCTCGGTGATGGTGCTGGCACCGCGCACCCCCCGCCAGGCTTTGAGATTCTGCAACAGGGCGTGGCCCCTTGCCAGCCAGTCGACACCGTGATGCCGGTAGAAGCGCCGGTCTTCCGAGGCGATGAAGGCGTCCTGGAGGAGGGCCGGGATTTCATGGAGGGGCAGCCAGTCGTGGACGTTGAGGGGATTGTCGAAGGTGGCCGACAGGGGGACACCGTTGCGGTCAAGGAACTGGTAGCGGCGAAAACCAAGGGCGTCCGGGAGGAGGCTTGTCTGGAAGGGGCGGAGTTCCTCCCAGGTCTTTTTGCCGAGCCAGAGCGCGGCCGCGACCAGGCAGCAACCAAGGCAGCACCACAGCAGCGGCCGTTTACTGGTAAAACACCGTCGTCGCGCCATACCTTGCCAGGGCCTCCCCCCCGCCGCTTTGCCTTCCCTTCCGAACCTGAAGTGGTTCTACTCGGCTGCCTCGATCCTCAGCCGTGCCGGCACGCCCCTGCCGTAGACCTCCGGGGCGTACATCTCCTCGGCGCGGAGGGGCAGCACCTGGAAATCTCCGGGGGCGATGGCCTGGGCGGTATAGCTGAGATGATAGCGTCCGGCGGCCAGCCGCTCCGAGTAGAAGCGTACCGCATCGTGGCGCAGCTCCCGGTGATAAAAACTCCAGCGGCCGAGGGTGTCCTCCTGCCAGTCGGGATAGCTATTGCGGTAGGAGCCGGCGACATTGCCCGCATCGCCGGTATCGGCATCCTGCAGGGAGGTTGTGGCCAGATCCCTGTTGACCGGTTCGAGGCCACCGGGGACCGGGTCTTCCAGGACAACGAAGTAGCGTTCGGCGGGCAGCGACACATAGAGGTCGACCTTGACCACCTCGCCGCTACGCAGGGCCATGTCCTCGGTCAGGAGCAGCCACTTGCCGTCCCGCTTGACGCTGTACTCGCGAAACACCTCGATTCCGGCATTGACCGCGTCGAGGGCGAGGTGGCTCGGGCTGTACGCCAGCCGGGCGCCGTAGTACAGGCGGCCTTCCCCCTCTTTCTCCACCTGTAGCTGCGCCCTGCGTCCGGCGTCGCCGCGGCGCATCGGCCGCTGCAGAACAAGGGGCGGATCGGTGTAGGCGGTGAAGCTGCCGTTGCCAAGGGATTCCTTGTCGAGCCGGGCGGAGACGGTCATTGCCGGGGCCTGGCTTTCAAAGACCTTGGCATAGTCGGCAAGGGCCTTGACGACAAAGAGATTTTCCTGGGTGGAGGCCCAATGCGGGCGGCCCTTGCGGCTCTGGCTCAGACTGCGCATGGTGCTGACCGCCAGGTCGCTGACGGCGATATCGGCTGGGTTGCCCTGCAGCCAGGCGAGAAGGCCGCTGAGGATGGCGGCGTTGTCGCGCACCGGCGAGGCAAGGAGGGCCTGGTAGCCGCTGTCGAGGGACTCGCTAAAGACAATCTGCCCGGAACTCTGGTCGGCATGGGCGAGGATCCTGTCGAGGACTTCCTGCTGGCGGTCGATAAAGCCGCCGGCGGCGATGAGGGCGCGCAGATAGAAGGTCTTGCCGAAGAGGCTCATCGATTCAAGATGGCCGCGGTAGCGTTCGACGTCGGCCAGGGTCGCCTTGCCGTCTTCGGCCAGGGCCGCCAGGGCCACCGCCCGCACCGTGGCGGCCATGCCCTTGGAAAATTCCTGGGGCAGGGCGTCATGGCGGAGGAGATTCTGCAGATAGCCCTGCAGCCGCTGCTGGACCTGCTCGGGGATTTGGTATCCCTCCTGGTGCAGCCAGTTGAAGGCCAGGGCGGTAAAGGCGCTGAGGTAGGGCGAAACCAGTTCGTCCTTCGGCGTGTAGTAGGTCATGCCGCCGTTGGGGGCCTGGTGCAGGGTCGCCAGGGCCAGGGTTTCCTGGACGGCCTTGTCGCTTTCCGGCCAGGGGGGCAGGTCTTTGAGATAGGGTTTCAGCGGGGTGTACATGGCCGCCATGACCCCCCGGGACAAGCGTTGTTCCCAGCAGCTGTACGGATAGTCCTTCATGAAAGTGAAGGCACCGGCCAGGCCGCCGATGACCGACGGCGACAGCACCAGGGCGACCTCCCCACGGTCTTCCTGCATATTGGAGGGGAAGAGGATGTCTTCAGTGGCCTTGTCCTCGTGGGTCATGCCGTAGGTCGCCGCCACCTCCTGGGCGCGGCGCTTGCCGACCTGCAGGGTGTGGGTGAGGCCGTCCTGACTCGCCCCGTCACCAGCGGTAAGCTGCAGGGTGATCGGCCCCGAGCCGGTGGTCTGCAGGGGGAAGCGCAGGGTCTCCCGCTGAAAGGGTGCCAGGGTGATGTATTTACTTTGGCGCAGTTCCTGTTTGGCTGAAGCTGCCGCCTCGGCCCCTTTGACCGGGCCCTTGGCCACGAGACTGACGGTAAAGCTGCGGCTGGTGTCGGTGCGGTTCATGAGGGTGAAACCGGCGGAGAAACGGTCACCCTCCATGACCTGATTGGGCAGGGCCGGGCGTATCTCCGTCGCCTGGTTGACCTTGAAGGAGCCTTCGCCGAGACCCATGCGGTCTTCCGGACTTACCGCCATGGCCAGTACCCGCCAGCTCGTCAGGTTGTCGGGCAGTTCGAAGCTGATTGTCGCCTTGCCCTCCGCGTCCGGACGAAGCGCCGGGTTCCAGTAGGAAACGAACTTGAACAGTGAGCGCATGCTGAGATCGGCGCCGCCGTCACCGCCGGCGCTGGCACCTTTTAAGGCCAGATTCTCGCGGCCGACCAGCTGCATCAGCAGGTTGTAGTTGCTGAGATCGAGCTCGTCGAGGGAGTAAAAGGCCTGGTAGGGGTCAAAGCGCTTACGCCCTTCGAGGAGGAGATCGAAGACCGCCTCGTCGAGCACCGCCACCGCCAGTTCAACGGGGGCCATGGCCTCGCCCGGAGCGGCATGGCGCGGACGCACCTGCAGGTCGACCCGGGCGGTTTCGCGCGGCTTGTAGACCTCTTTTTCCGGCTTGATGGCAACCACCAGCTCTTTATAGGGGTCCTTGACCGGAACCCGGACATAGCCCATGCGGTAGGCCGGTTTGCCAAGATCTTCGCCCTGCGGCCCCGGTGGTTTTTCCACCCGCGGCGTAGTGACGGTGACCGATACGTAGAAGCCGGGCAGATAATCGGCCAGGACCGGGATCTCGACGATCTCCGAGCTGCTGGCAAAGGTCCTGGTCCAGTGGCTGATGACCCCGAAGCGTTCGACGGTGATCAGTGCCTGGGCGCCGGGGAAGGGGTTCTGCACCAGGAAGCGGGCGGTGTCGCCGACGTTATAGCCGGATTTTTCCGGGAAGACCTTGAGCAGATTGCCGGGAGGTGCTTCCCACAACACCACGCCTTTGCCGGTTACCCAGCGCTCGATAGTCGTGGCATGGCTGCGCCCGGTGGTGTCGTCAATACGTGCCGTCAGCTGGAAGTCGCCGGCCTGGCCAGGGGTGAATTCCATTTCCAGGGGTTCGGCGGCGGAGACTCCGCTGAGCTCCTGCTCCGGCTCCCATTGGTGTTCGTATTCGGTGTGGTAGCCGTCGCCCGCCCCTTTTACCCGTGCACCCCAGGTTTTTTTATGCTCGGTTTTGACAGAGATAGGCACCCCGGGGATGATCTTGCCGTCTTTATCGACGACCACCACCCGCACCTTGGCCTTGTGGCCCTCCTGCAGGGTCCAGTCTTCCTGCAGGACGCCTACATAGCGATCGCGGCCGAAGCAGGGAACGGCGGCGCGGTTGGCGATGGACTTGCCCCGGTCGTCCTGAACCGAGCTTTCGACGGTCAGCTGGCCGTACCAGATCGGGCTGTCGATGATGGTGAAGGACTCGCTTTGCTGGCCGTTACCGTCGAGGTTACCCTGATTTTCAAAGAGGGTCTCGCTGTCGGCCCTGCGGCCCTCGGTTTTTTCGGCGCTGTCGAATTGAAAGCCGCTGACCTTGGGATTGTCCGGGGTAAAAGGCCGCACCGCCAGGGCGGCGGTGATCCGGTTGGCGGCGCCGCTGTAAGGGCCGCCGGCATGGAGTTTGGCGGAGGTGGTAATGGCCACGCTGTCGCCTGCGGTAAAACGTGTGCCGCTCAGGTCGGTGTTTACCTTGAAGGGGGCGGGGGAGAAGTCGCTGACCAGAACCCGCATCGCCTCCCATTCCCCGGAATTGAAGTTGCACTTGACGGTAAAGCGGTACCAGCCGACGGCAGCGTTTTTGGCAAGGGCCACCTCGCCATGAAAGGCCCCGAAGGGGGAAAGGCTGATGTTGTCCTGTTCATAGGCCACCTTGCCCAGCGGATCAATAAGCTTGAGGTGGTAGCGCGGGCCGACCTGGGTAGCGGTCTCGGTGGGGGCGGCCTTGCCGTTTTCCTTGGTTGGCGTGGCGGTCGTCTTGCTGGTCACCTCGCCAGTGAAGTCGGCGGCACCCGGCGGCATGGTAAAGCGCAGATTGTCCTGATCGCGGACGAAGATCTTATACTGCATGGTGTCGCCCGCCTTGTAGATTCCCTGGGCGGTGGCCCCCCACATCCGGATATGACCGTGTAGCGGCCGCAGCCAGTCGGGGATGTACTCGCGGTTTGCCCCTTCGGCCGCCACCTGGTATTCGTAGTGCACCGGCAGGACGGCCATGTCCGCATCTTTTTTGCAGAGCAAAAACAGGTTCTGCTCCTCCTTGTCATTGGCGTAGACGTGGAGGAGGCCGGGATCGAGGGTGGTGACTCCGGGCAGGGTGGCTATACCGTCCTGGCCGGTGGTGGCGGTTGCCAGGGCATCGGCCGGCTTGCCGAATTCCTTGAAGGTGCTCTTGAAGAACTGCAGGGTAACATCGGCCACCGGCTGGCCGGTGCTGAGATCGGTGATCCACACCATGCTGTTATGGTGACCGAGCTTGAGATGGACCTGGAAGGGGGTGACCTGGGCGAAGAACCAGGATTCTTCAGGAGACTTGCCGGGCAGGGCGGGCAGGGTGGTAAAATGGCCCTGCACCAACCCGGAATCCTGGCCGATGAGCCGGCGTATGGTCAGTGGCACGGGGATGGTGGCGTCCTGCGGGCCGCTTGGCTTGATGACGGCGGAGCCGGGGGTCTTGTTGCCGTCGGCGGTGACTGTTTCGTAGTTCAGGCGCAGTTCCGAGAGGTTTACCGTCCAGGCATGGGCGTCGGTTTGCTCGGCCTTTTCCAGCACCGGCAGATTCCTCGCCAGGGCGTAGTCGGGCAGGCGGTGATCGGTTGCGAAGTTCATTTCGACGGGGCCTGCCAGGGCGCGGCCGAACTGATCCTTGACCGAGCCCGCCGCCAGCCGCAGGTGGTAGGTGGTGTGCGGGCTGAGGATTGCTTCCGGCAGATCGATGCTGTAGCGCTTATTCTTGGTGTAGCGCTCAGACAGCTGGGAATAGGAATAGACCTGCTCCCACGGGTCGGCCCCCTGGCCGGCATTGAGCGGCGGCGACAGCTGCAGACCGTCCTCGACGTCTTCCGGCAGGACCGGGGCCGAGAACAGCAGGGCGACCCCTCCGGAGGGCAGGCAGAGCTGCTTGGAAGGAGAGGCGGAACCGGGTGAGATATCGAAGGACTTGTTGTTTTTATCGATGCAGCGGACACCCAGGAAACGGAAGTCGGGGATTGCCTGGAGGGTTTCGAGAACCCGGTGTTCGCTGCCCGGCAATTTGCCGGTGAGAGAAGTAAGGCCTGGTTCGACCTGCAGCTGCACCGGCACCCCGGCCGGCAGGTCGGAGGATGGAGTGACCAGCCAGACCAGGTTGCTGGCCTGGCCGGAATCCGCTTCGGCCTCGACTTTCGCGGCAATGCGCTGGCCGCCGGCAAGGTAGTAAAGGTGCGCGGACAGCGAAGCCGGGTCCATCGGCAGATTGCCGCGCACGGCGTTTTGCGGCAGCTGCGGGCTCAGCCAGGTCTTGAACCAGGCTTCGGTGATGCGCGGCCGCAATGTGGCAAAGCTGTGCTGCACCGGTTCAGCCAGGGTGGCCTTATCGAGGGCGACGATGGCCGGGGCGATGGTCAGACGGTATTCGGTGGCCGGTTGCAGGGCATCCTTGCCGGTCAGGTTGCAGGCGAGGTTCGAGGGATTCAGCCAGCGCCATTGGCAGTTCAGCTGCGGCAGGGTAGTGATCCCCACCTCGGCGGCGCTCCGCTCCATTTTGCCGAGGGGCACGACTGGCCGGTCAAACTGGATGACGATCTGCTGGCCAGCCGGTGCCTCCGTGCCGCTCGGGGTGATTCGGAGAATCCGCAGGTCCTTGCCGGGCGGTGCCGGTTTTTCGGCTGTCCAGGCGGCCGGCACACCGAGAGACAGGCAGAACAGCAAGGTGCAAAGATATTGTAGGATTGCGCCGTTTCGGAGCGTGCCTGCTGAGGACATCGGCTGATTTTCCTTCTTCGCTGTCGGCATGGAGAGAACCTCCTGGTAGAGCCCCTGAGAAGATCCTCTGCGGGGCGAGCTTGTACGGTCCGGGGGGGAGGTGAGGAACGGGATAGAAGAAAAACCTGTCCTCGTATTTATTTTTAATATCAATCCTAGAGTATTACCCTTGCCAGCGCAACTTCTTTTCCAGGCATTGGCCGTGACCTGTGCCGATTGGGATACTGCTCCAACCACCGCAAAGGGGATAATCAGCTGCGCGAAATTCTTTCGGGCTCATCTGGGCAAGTGGGATTTTTTGTGATAGCCTTTCTTGAGAATTGTCAGCAAAAACTTGTAAATACTTTTCCCGGGGAATAGAACTACTAAAATTGGCCACCACAACCCACCATGATCGAACTTACCCGCCTTAATCACAAGAAGATCTTCATTAATCCCGATTTGATGAAGAGTATCGAGGAAACCCCTGACACGATTATCGGCATGGCCAATGGAGACCAGTATCTTGTGCTTGAAAAACCACCTGAAATAATAGAAAAAATAATAGATTTCCGGGTTGCCGTGGTGCGTCGTGCCGATAATCCTGGCTCCCTGGTGAAGGTTGCGCCGCCGGTGGAAGGTGCCTAGCTTTTCAGCAGTGGTGCCTGGATCCTTTTTCAGTCTCCGGCGATATGGCCAAGGTCTTTCGCCATGGGCGGTGCGGTAAGGATCGAATTTTTCACGACAAGGACAGAGATTTTAAAATAGTTCATGTCTTTTCATTCTCGGTTTTGCTACAATTCCGAGACAGTAGTCAAGATAGGTTGTCAAGATACCTTCCGGGCAAGCGTTTCCCACCCTGGAGTGAAGATTTCGATAGTCTGCTAATATGGTTTTTTCTCTATGGATATCGCAACAATAGTTGGGCTGGCTCTCGGCCTTGGGGCAATTCTTGGTGGAGCATTGCTGGAAGGGCTTCATTTTGGCTCGCTTGTTCAGCCGACGGCGGCACTCATCGTTCTCGGCGGCACCTTTGGCGCGGCATTCATCAGTTTCCCGCTGGAAGTGGTTATTCAGGCAATGAAGGACCTGAAAATGCTCTTTGCCTCGCCTCCCAAGCCCGACGAGATTATCGCCACGGTCATTGAACTGGCGACCAGGGCCCGCAAAAACGGCATCCTCTCCCTCGAAGAGGACTCGAAGAACTCCAAGGAACCTTTTTTGCGCAAGGCCCTGACCCTCTGCGTTGATGGCGTTGAGCCGAAGGATATCCAGGAAATCCTCGAGATCGATCTGGCGACTTACGAAGAACATGCCAAATTAAGCGCCGAATTTTTTGAGGCGGCGGGCGGTTATGCCCCGACAATCGGTATTATTGGAGCCGTTCTCGGTCTCATTCACGTAATGAGTAATCTCTCCGACACCTCAAAGCTCGGCGCGGGCATCGCCGTTGCCTTCGTTGCCACCATCTACGGTCTGGTCGTCGCCAACATCATGTGTCTGCCTTTTGCCACCAAAATCAAGATGCGCATCAAGGTTGAACTGCAGCGCCGGGAAATGCTGACCGCCGGAATTCTCGGGATACAGCAGGGAAGCAATCCGCGATTTATAGAAGAGCGCCTTAAATCCTTCCTGGCCGGGGGTGGCGAACACGCCGGCTCCGACTCGTCGCAATAACAGGGAGAAAACCTATGGCCAGAAAAAAAGCCCCTGAAAAACCGCCGAACCATGAACGATGGCTGGTTTCCTACGGTGATTTCATCACCCTGTTGTTTGCGGTGTTTGTCACCCTGTATGCGATGTCGCAAACCGACAAGCAGAAGGTCGAGCAGGTCGCCGCTTCATATCGCAACGCCTTCGGCATCTCCGCCGGAACAGGGGCGAGCAGCACCAATATCATGAACAGCAGTGAGATCATGCCTCTGCCCTCCATCGAGATCGTGCCGACGCCGCCCTCAAAGAAGCGCAAACCGGAAGATGCCGAGGAAAAGAAGAATTCCACCGATTCGGCGAAGAAGGCCCAGAACAATTCCGGCGAGATGCTTGATATTAAAAAATCGATCAAGGTCGCCCTGAAACCCATGCAGCTGGTAGGTGACGTCATTGTCGAGGAGTCTGCGCGCGGCTTGGTGATTCGTTTGGAAGAGGAGATCTATTTTGAGCCGGGAACCGCCAAGGTGAAGCCGGAAGCCCTTTCCCTGGTGGGAAAAATCGCCGGAGCGGTGTCGGCAGTCGGCACCCATCAGATACGCATTGAAGGGCATACCGACAATTCGCCTTCGACCATCGGTCTTTATAAGTCCAACTGGGAGCTGTCCCTTGACCGGGCCTCCACCATCATGAAGATTTTCCTCAATAATTATGACTTTTCGCCGGTAAATATCGCCATTGCCGGATACGGTCAATACCGGCCGATTGTCAGCAACGAAACCGACGCAGGCCGCAAGAGAAACCGCCGGGTCGATATTATCCTCCTGGAGACCAAGGGCGATAAGTCGATACTGTAGCCGTTGGTCGTTGGTTTGATCCTCACCGGTGCCGGAATACCTCAAAATGAAAAAGACCAAAATCATCGCGACAATCTCCAACCACATGGCCGACGTGCCCTTTCTCACCCGGATGCACCAGGCGGGGATGGATGTAGTAAGGCTGAATACCGCCCATCAGGCGGTTGAGGACGCTCAGGCGGTCATCGACAATGTCCGCAAGGTCTCCGACCGGCTGGCCATTATGGTCGATACCAAAGGGCCGGAGATCAGGACGACCGTCGCCAAGGCGGATATTCCGGTGGTTACCGGCGACACGGTGTGCGTCATCGGCGATAAAAACGGCGAATGCCGGCCGGGCAGCATCTGCCTCAGTTACGATCATTTTGTCGACGAACTGTCGGTTGGCGACAAGATTCTTATCGATGACGGGGATATTGAGCTGGTGGTGCGGGAAAAAGAGGCCTCACGGCTGATCTGCGAGGTAAAAAATGATGGACTGATCAAGGGGCGCAAGAGCATCAATCTGCCCTCGGTGAAGATCAAAAACTTGCCGTCCCTCACCGAAAAAGACCGCACCTTTGTTGCCTTTGCCGCCGACCAGGACGTCGATTTCATTGCCCATTCCTTTGTCCGCAACAAGGAGGATGTCCTGGCCATCCAGGAAATCCTCGACGCCAAGGGCAGCGCCATCAAGATCATCGCCAAGATCGAAAACCAGGAAGGCGTCGATAATATCGACGAGATCCTTGACCACGTCTACGGGGTGATGGTTGCCCGCGGCGATCTGGCCATTGAGATTCCCGCAGAGAAGATTCCCATTATTCAGAAACGGCTCGTGCAAAAATGCATCGAGCGGCGAAAACCGGTGATCATCGCCACCCAGATGCTCCAGTCGATGATCAAGTCGCCCCGGCCGACCCGGGCCGAGGTCTCCGATGTTGCCAACGCCTGCCTTGACCGTACCGACGCCATCATGCTCTCCGGGGAAACCGCTTTCGGCAAGTATCCGCTGGAGTCGGTGCAGATGATGACGCGGATTGCCATAGAGGTCGAGTCGAGCCTCAGTACCTTCACTGACTCACCCTACGAAACGGAAAACAATGTCACCAGCTATCTGGCCAAGGCGGCGGTGAAGGCCTCCCTGCGTCTTTCAACCAGCGGCCTGGTCGCCGATTCAATCAGCGGCAAGACCATCCTCAATCTCGTCGCCTACCGGGGCGAGAATCCCATCTTTGCCCAGTGTTACAGCAAGCGGGTGATGCGGGAACTGGCGCTGTCCTATGGGGTGTATGCGTCGTTCATGCCGGCAGAAGTCACCTCCCATGAGTTTCTGCATACCGCCCTTACCCGGCTGTTGGCCGACAAACTGGTCAACGAGGACAGCCTGCTCACCGTGCTCGCCGGCAACTTCGGCGCCGCCTTCGGCGCATCCTACGTCGAGATCAGCACGGTACGCAACCTGCTGCAGCGCAAATAACCTGCGGCCATTTACCTGGCTGGTTTGAATGCGGCGTCGGAGTTGATCTGCAGGGACTCCGGGGTAAAGGGCAGGTTTGTGCCTCCCTGGCCGGTGAAGGTCATGCGGGCGATCTTTTGCGAAGGCATTTCAAACATCAGGGTGTTTGTGCCCTCAGTGACAGCATGCGCTGACAGGGAGACTTCCTTGTCAGCGGCGTCATAGAGGCGGATATCGATTCTCCCCGCTTTCTGACAGGAAAGGGTAAACCTGGCAATCCGCATCTCCTCTTCTGTATGGTTGGGGTCGTTCGGAAGAACAACCTCGACGACCTTCTTGTCACCACTCTCCCGTGCAACGAAATCGCCCCTGGTTTTTGTAACCACCACGTTCCCGGCAGTATCGGCAAACTTGCCGCGCAGATAGGCGGGGCCAAGCTCGCGCGGGTTGTTTGGCGGCTCGCGGAGGATGAACATATTGAGTATTTCCTGGATGACAATATCCGGTTTCTCGTAGCGTAAAATATAGTCGGGGAAGTTGACTACCGTCCGATGGTTCAGAACCCGCTTGGCATCGGCGCTGAAGAAATACACGCATTTCTCCAGGAAGGAATCGCCGAGCAGCAGCATGGAGGAGAGGGGTGCCTTGGGATTTTCGATAAGCCGCAGGTTCATCGAGGTTCCATCTGCCGCCTTGACCGGTTTTTCCGGCGGGAAGACATCGGAAATGCCTTTCGGCGGCAGATCGAGGGCGGAATCATAGCGCCCACCCGGCTTTGGAACCAGGGTAATATAGTGCTCATTCTTGTGCAGGGACACCGGCAGGCCGACCATATCGACGAAGCGGTAATGGGCCCAATGCTTATTGATGGACAGATCAAATTCCGACAGTTCCGGGTGGCGGAGATTGTAATGCGGGAACATTTCCCGGAGCTCATCGATGATCGCCTGGTAGGCAATGAAGGCGCCGAAAAAGTTCCAGTGGACGTCGGTTTTATAGAACAGTAAGGGGTAGGGCTGGGCCTCTTTTGCCCGAAGGAGATGGGGCAGCATGTCGATAAAATGGATATCGCTTGAGGCACGAAGAAATTCCGTCAGCTGGTCGTAGCGGGTCGACCCCTTGCGGATGTTCTGCAGATTGGTTGGCAGATACTCCGGATAGACCAGGGCCTTGGTCGGCACCAGGACAAAGACGAACTCAATCCCCTGCTCCTTCAGCCAGTACCTGCGTTGCTCAAGGGCTCTCTTCCACTGCCTCAGGTCGGCCTTGGAGAAAGGGGCCTGCCCCATGTAGTCGGCAATATTATCAAATTTCTCGACGATGCTTTTTTCAACCCGGCTCGCCCCCCACCCTTCATAATAAAAACCGTTCTTGCCGAGGGCGGTATTGGGGTTTGGCGAAATGCCAAGGCAATAGACCTTGATCAGGGCCTGGAGGTGGATGAATGATTTCGGCAGGTAGAGATTGCTGCCGGCATATTTTTCAAATTCCTTGGGGAAATTTTTCGCAAGCGCAACAATCTTTTCGGTCAGTGTTGTTTGATTTTTCAAGACGGTGTGCTTGACTTCCCTGATACTTTTCGTAAGAAAGGGCAGTTGGCTGGCGATCGGGTAAAAAAGGACCGACAGAAAGATCAGTGCCAGAAAGAGATTGCGCAGGGTGCGCAGGGGGGTGCTCCGGTTGATGTGGATCGGCGCCTCAAAACGCAGGGCGACAAGAAAACCGGCGAGGACAATCAGGCCGGTTCGGCTGGCAATCTTCCGCCAGTTGCCGGCGGAGATGTCGGCGAGCATTTTGTCCTGGATGCATAGGAGGAGAAAGGCCGATACCAGGGCGGTGGCCAGGAGGACAATCGCCGCATTTCTCCAATTGATTGTTGTCTTGTCTATCATGTGTCCTAAAATCGAAAATACAGAAAAGGATTGTAGGTGCTGCCCATGAGGTTGGCTATGGAATACAGAAAAATAAAGCTGAAAAAGCCAACGGTGCCGATGGCGATGGTAAGGCTTGCCAAAAGACCTCCTGCCGTTTTGCGAAATTCCAAGGCCTCCAGCCATTTGCCGATGGTAGCAAACATCGGGGTGGAACAGAGGATTGCCAGAACGAAGACAAGGTAGAATTCGTTGTTGATGTTGAGAAAAAGCTGGGAGTTGTAGAAGGAAGGCGTGGAAAAGGTGACCATCGCCTTCAGGTAGCCCAAGGCATTGGCAAAAGTCTCGGCCCGGAAAAACACCCAGCCAACGATCACCACCAGCAGTACATACAGGTGGCGGAGCGGCGAGGGCAGTATGTTTATCAGGTGCTTGCCAAGGGGGAGTCGTTCAAAAACCAGAAAGAAGCCGTGAAAGAGGCCCCAGATGACAAAGGTCCAGCTGGCGCCATGCCACAATCCGCAGAGGAAGAAGACGATGAGCAGATTGAGGTAGGTCCTGACACCGCCGCAGCGGTTGCCGCCGAGGGGGATGTAGAGATAGTCCCTGAACCAGGAAGACAGGGAGATATGCCAGCGCTGCCAGAATTCGCGGATCGATCGTGAACTGTAAGGATGCTTGAAGTTCTCAAGAAAGGTGAAGCCAAACATCTTGCCGAGCCCGATGGCCATATCGGAATACCCCGAGAAATCAAAGTAGATCTGCAGGGTGTAGGAAATGGCGCCGATCCAGGCAAGGCTCATGGGAATCCGGTCCGGCGGCAGGGAAAAGATATAGTCGGCGGTCCTTCCCAGGACATTGGCGAGGAGCACCTTTTTACCGAGGCCGATGATAAAGCGCTCAATGCCGTAGATGAAATCGCCCATCCTGGTCTGGCGCTTGACAATCTGGCTGGCGACGTCGTGGAAGCGGACAATCGGCCCGGCGATCAGTTGCGGGAAGAGGGCAATATACAGGGCGTTGTTGACCAGGCTTTTTTGTACCGGGGTCTCGCGGCGATACAGGTCAATAACGTAGGAAAGTGCCTGGAAGGTGAAAAAGGAGATGCCGATCGGCAGATGGACCTGTTCGAGGGCGATAACCGGCATCTGCAACTTGAGAAGAACGGTATTGCAATTGTCGACAATAAAATTGGCGTACTTGAAGAAGCCGAGAAGACCGAGGTTGGTGATCACCGCCAGCACCAGGGCCGTTTTTCCCGTACCGCCACCTTGCTGTGCGCGGTCGATGAGAAGACCGAAGATGTGGTTGAAGGTAATCGAGAAAAGCATGAGGAGGACATACAGGCCCTCGCCCCAGGCATAAAACAGGAGGCTTGCGGCAAGGAGCAGCATGTTCCTGAACCTCTGGCCGACCAGAAGGTAGGACAAAAGGACAAAGGGCAGGAACAAAAAGAGAAAGATAGTTGAGCTGAAAACCATAGAATACGCTGCAGGAAATGGGGAGATAAAGCTGAGTTGAGCAGCTCGTCTGCTCACAGGAAACCTATGCCCTTGCGGTATAAGAGGCTAAAATATCCGTGTCAAGAAGGCCCTCCAGCCCTACCATAGAATAGGAGATCATGCAAGCGCATCTTGCTGTTCCGGCTGCCGGCAGGGTGTTTCGGCGCCATTTGGCAGGGCTGGAGATCCGTTTTTCCCGGCAACTGTTGCGGACCGATTGGGCCACGACGAAAGTGGCGTGCCGCCCCCTCAGCGCTCGGCCATGGGGATGAAGCTGCGCGTGGTATGGCCGGTATAGATCTGCCGCGGCCTGGAGATGCGCAGCTTATGGTCGTGCAGCTCCTTCCAGTTGGCGATCCAGCCGGGCATCCTGCCGATGGCGAACATGACCGTGTACATGTTCAACGGGATGCCGATGGCCCGGAGGAGGATGCCGCTGTAGAAATCGACATTCGGGTAGAGATTGCGGCTGATGAAGTAGTCGTCCTGTAGGGTGGCCTGCTCCAGTTGCAGGGCGATATCGAGGAGATCGTCGTCGAGGTGCAGGGCCTCAAGGACATCGTGCACCTGCTTTTTCAGGATCAGTGAGCGCGGATCGAAGTTTTTGTAGACCCGGTGGCCGAAACCCATGAGTTTGAAGGGGTCGTTTTTGTCCTTGGCCTTGTCGATGTAATAGGCCGGCGGCCGGCCGGAGTTCTTGATATCGAGCAGCATGTTGATCACCGCCGCGTTGGCGCCGCCGTGCAGCGGTCCCCACAGGGCGCAGACCCCGGCGGCCACCGAGCTGAACAGGTTGGCCCGTGAGCTGCCCACCACCCGCACCGTCGAGGTCGAGCAGTTCTGTTCGTGGTCGGCGTGGAGGACCAGGAAGAGGTTGAGGGCCTTGTCGATGACCGGCGAGACCTCGTATTCCTGATAGGGGTCGGAAAACATCATATGCAGGAAATTGCCGCAGTAGGTCAGGTTCGGGTTGGGATGGTTAATTGGTTTGCCGGAGGCCATGCGGTAGGCGAAGGCGGCAATGGTCCTGACTTTCGACAGCAGCAGGGAGGCGGTCCGGTCAAATTCGTCGCCGGTGGTTGGGACGTCGAGGACCTCCGGATGAAAACACGACACCAGGTTGAGCATCGCCGAAAGGATGGCCATGGGCGGCGCCGAGGTCGGGAAACCGGAGAAATGGTGCTCAAGGTTGGTATGGATCGGCGCGTGTTCCTTCAGGCGCGCCGAAAAGGCCTTGAGCTGCTGGGCCTTGGGCAGCTCGCCGTAGAGGATGAGATAGGCGGTCTCGACGAAGGTTGCCTTGGCGGCGATTTCTTCAATGGGGTAGCCGCGGTAGCGGAGGATGCCTTTGTCGCCGTCGACATAGGTGATGGAGGAGTAACATGAGCCGGTGTTGGCAAAACCGGGGTCCATGGTGATATAGCCGGTGGCGTCGCGAAGCTGCTGGATATCGATGCATTTCTCATTTTCTGAGCCGGTGGTTACCTGCAGTTCGTAGTTTTTTCCGTCAATGATCAGCGTGGCTTTGTCGCTCATAGTCAACTCTCCGATATAGTTGGCAGACCTTCGTATATGGCTTTATGAAACTTCAACGGTGTTTAATGATATTGATTTCCAGGAAGAATAGCAAACCTTGAAGAAGGCGCAAGGCAAATCCGCAGGGAACGGTAATTGGACGGAAGCGGCAGGGGACCGGACGAGGAGATGGAGCGGGAAACGAGATTCGAACTCGCGACTTCAACCTTGGCAAGGTTGCACTCTACCACTGAGTTATTCCCGCTCATGGAGCTTGGCAGCGCGGTGTGGTTTTTAGCAGAAGGAATGGCTGAAGTCAACATCTTTTTCAGCCTTGGCAAAGCGCCGAAGCGGCCGGTAATGATCGACATTTTTACCGGGCGGGGGGGCTGCCGGGGGAGCTATTCCGGCAGCAAATCGTATAAATAGGTGAGGATATCGGTGCGGGTAACGATGCCGATCATCTTGTTGTCCTGGACGACGGGCAGGTGGCCGACATCGTTTTCGATCATCAGGCGGGCCGCGACCGATGGTGCATCGCCCGGCCCTATGGTGAGGATCTTGCGGGCCATGTACGCCTTGACCGGGCTCTCCCACTGGCTGTCTTTCTTGATCTTCTTCAGGTCCCAGAGGACGATGATTCCGGCAATTTCTTCCCCTTCGGTCACCATCACTCCTCTGATTTTGTGGGTGGTCATGAGGGTCTGCACCTCGCTCATCGGTGTCTCCGGGGTCACCGAGATGACCGGGAAAGACATGATATCGGCAATGCGGATGCTCTCCGAGCCCTTGGCGGCGAGGAGGGCGGTGATTTTATCAACGACGTCTTTCGCCGACATTTCGGCATCCTTCACCGTTGCCGAACCAGCGCCGCGATGGCCGCCGCCGCCAAAGGCGCCGAGGATCTGGCCGATATCGACATTTTCCACGCCGCTGCGACCGATTATGGCGTGGCGGCCGTCGCTTGAAAAGATGACGAAGAGGGCATCAACGTTGACGATCTTCCGGTAGATGTTGACGACGGCGGCGAGGTTTGGAACTTTTTCGTCGAGGATGACATGATTGAAACCGATGGTATGGCCGCAGATCAGCCGTTTCTCAGTCTTCTTCATCATCTTGAAGAGGATCTCCTTCTGATTCTCCTCATAGGGCGGGTTGAGAAAGAAACCGGCGACATTGAGGTCGGCCTTGTTTTCCAGGAGGTAGGCGGCGGCCCGGGCATCCTCGGCGGTGGTTGAAGGAAAGGAAAGATGGCCGGTGTCTTCGTAGAGGCCGATGAGCATGACCGTCGAATCGAGGGGGGACAGCTGAATTCCGCGTTGGCGCATCTCCCGGACGAGAAGGGTCACCGTCGAGCCGACCCGTTCTTTGCACGACCAGCTGGCTTTAATATCGCCGTCACCGGTCATGTGATGGTCCCACAGATCGATTTCCAGGCCTTCCTTTTTGGCGAGTTTGTCCATGCGGTCAAGGCGCTGCCATTGATCGGTATCGACGACGATGAGCTTTTTTACATCGTCGGGACGGACCTCATTGGGGAGAACAAGTTTGAAAGCGGTTTTATGGGTGGAGAGAAACCGTTCGACATTTTTGTTGGTCATCTTGGGAACCACCCCGGTGCATCTGGGGTAGAGAATGGTGGCGGCGATGACCGAGGCCAGCCCGTCAAAATCGGTGTTCTTGTGGGTTGTTGCGATAAACATGGGGGTATGGTACGGGTCCGGGGTTACGATTATAACTGGCCGGGCTCGTGGGTAA
Organism: Desulforhopalus sp.; assembly: GCA_030247675.1. Taxonomy (NCBI): domain Bacteria; kingdom Pseudomonadati; phylum Thermodesulfobacteriota; class Desulfobulbia; order Desulfobulbales; family Desulfocapsaceae; genus Desulforhopalus; species Desulforhopalus sp. Next base: position 301,751 of record JAOTRX010000006.1, read on the forward strand.
ATGGCACTGCTGGAATTGCTTGGTCACGCCCGGCCGTCACTTTGGCCGGAGCCGGCGCTGTTCCGGGATCGACCTTCGTCTGTTACTATACCGGAGACCGGGGGAATATCAAGGCAATATCACCGGTGTGAAGAGAGGTTCTTGCCGACCCGGACAAGAAGCGCTATGTTTGCTGATTTTTATGGCCTTGCGCTGGCAACACTAGGGACGGCGATGTGGTTTTCAGGGCCTTGGAGTAAAGAGGGAGGGTATGGCCGTGCACTTCAGGATAGACCGGCTGCAGGGGCTGTGGCTGGAACAGTTGTACCGTGAGCACAGGGATATCTGCTGGGAGTACGGGGTGCCCCTGCCGACGCCGATCTTCGAGATCACCGATTCGGAAAAGATCTATGGCCGCTGGCAGGCGCCAACCGGCATTCTCGGCATCAGCCGCCACCTCATCCTCCAACACCCCTGGCATGTCACCCTGCAGGTTTTAAGGCATGAAATGGCCCACCAGCTGTGCAGCACACTGGTAAACGGCGGGGGACCGGTGCATGGTGCGGCGTTTCAGGAGGCCTGCGAGCGGCTCGGGGTCCTGCCGGAGTTCCGGCATCCCGGGGTGGTCATCCCGGAGACGGTGCGGGCAGCGGCGGCCCCATCCGAGCTTTCCGAGGAAGGCCGGCGCTGCCTGGCAAAGATCGCCAAGCTCCTTGCTCTGGGGCGGTCGGCAAATGAGCATGAGGCGGCTGCCGCCATGGCAAAGGCCAATGAACTGCTGCAAAGATACCATCTGCAAGGGACTGGTGATCATCTCAACCACCGCTACGCGCGGCTGGTGATAAACCGGAAAAAGAAGAAGATTGCCGGTTTTCAGCGGCATATCTGCGCCATCCTCCAGGAATTTTTCCATGTTCGGGTGGTGCTGGCGCAGCTCTACGAACCGAGCAGCGGCGAATCGTTCCGGGTCATCGAGTTGTTCGGGACTCGCGAGAACGCCGCCATAGCCGAGTATTGTTATCACTTTCTGGAAAACCGCCTGGCCCTTCTTTGGTCGGCCAACCGCGGCAGGTTCCGGGGGGCGGCCCAGACGGAGAAAACCAGCTACTATCTCGGCCTGCTCCGTGGCTTCCATCAGAAACTGGCAGAGCAAAAACGGGGCCGGGAAATGCAAAACCACCGGCAGGAAGCCGGGGCCCTGGTTCTTGCCGAGGAACAGAGGCTGGCAGGCTTCATCGGCATGTATTTCCCCCGCCTGAGAAGGGCGCCATCGCGGAGCGCCAAGGTCTACGGCACCACCTATGACGCGGGGATGGAGGCGGGCAGGCAGCTGGACCTGCATCAAGGGGTCACCGGGCAAGCGCCGGTCTTCGGCGGTCTGCTGGAATAGCCGGTACAAAAGGGGGTTCGCATCATGGAAAGATCATTTCTACCGCGGCCAAGATTCAATCCCATAGATCATCCGCGGCTCTTTCAGCTGATTGTCAATATCTGGCCGCCCTATCTCGGGGCGGCCATCTCCGTCGAAGAGATCGCCAGGGACTGGCGAACCATCCGGGTGGCGCTGCGATTGCGCTGGTATAACTGCAATTATGTCAAAAGCCACTTCGGTGGTAGCCTGTTTTCCATGACTGACCCGTTTTACATGCTGATGCTGATCCGCAATCTCGGGCCGGGCTATGTGGTCTGGGACATGGCGGCGCGAATTCACTATCTCAAGCCCGGTCGCGGTACGGTGACGGCCTTTTTCACCCTCGGCGACGACCGCCTTGAAGATATCCGCCGTAAGGCCGAATCAGGCGAGAAGGTGATCGAAATTTTTCTGGTCGATGTCGTCGATGGCCAAGGTGAAAAAGTCGCAACCGTGAAAAAGACCCTGTATATTAGAAAGAAGAAACCAGCCGGGGCAGTTGCCGGGATGGAGGGGATAATGGAAAATAAACGGGCAGACACGGTGCCCGCACCAGCCATTGTCTCTGCCGCCTGGGGCAGGACCGAGGTCGCGGGGCTTGGTCCGGGCAAGGATTGGAAGCTGTGGCCGGGCGGCGGCTGCAGCTGGGACTGGTCGGAACACGGCACCGGCCATTTCCAGGGCATTCAACCCGGTGACCTTGAGGAACTCCTTGACCGGGGATGCCAGGTGGTGATCCTGACCACCGGGCGTCTCGGTAGGCTGAAGGTCGCCCCGGCCACCATCGAGATCCTGGAGGCAAAAGGGGTGCAGGTCATCGTCGCCCGCACCGGCAAAGGGATAGATATCTATAATAATTATGCAGGGCAGGGGGTCGCCGTCGGCGGCCTGTTCCACGCCACCTGCTGAACCGGATCAATTCCGGGGAAGGGATACAAAATGCCGCAGCGGGCGGCCTTTCCCCGGAGGAAGGCGCCCGCTGCCGTGGTTACGCGCTCTTTCTTTTCTCTCAACCAACCTTGATCTCGATCTGCCGCGGTTTCGCCGCCTCCGATTTCGGCAGGTGCAGCAGGAGGACCCCCTCCTTCAGTTCGGCGTTGACCCTGGCGATATCGATGCTTTGCGGTACCGAGAAGGTTCTCCGGTATTCCACATCGGCAAACTCCTCCCAGGCGACCGCCCCAACCGATTTTACCTCTCTGATCCCCGACAATGCCAGCCGGCCGTTGTCGATATTGATGGAAATGTTCTCCTTAGTGACCCCCGGCATATCGGCATACAGCAGAATTTCATCCTCGTTTTCGAGGATATCAACGAGGGGCGCCACCGTTGGAAGCTGACGGTTCCGCTCGTTCAATTCCTCTTCCCGGACACTAAGATCTTTGTTCTCGCTCATATCTTTTACCTCCCCATCTAGGTTTACACTGGTTAGCTGATAACAATCTGTTTTGGTTTGGCAGGTTCCGACTTGCCAAGAACGAGGGTCAGTACACCATCCTTGAGGGTTGCCTCGACCTTGGCGGGGTCAACCTCGGAAGGCAGGGTGAAACTCCTGGTAAAGCTTGAAGCCCCCCGTTCAACCCGATGAGTCGTGTATCCTTCCGGATAATCCGCCTTTCTTTCCCCCTTGATCTCAAGGTAGTTTCCCTGGAGTTTGATGCTCAGATTGTCTTTCTGCACCCCAGGAACCTCCATTCTGACCTCCAGGGCATCGCCGGTGTCGTACATGTTGGTTCGAGGTCCGGAGTCGCTGATGCCCCACGCGTCGGCGGGCAACCGGGGCCGGTCATATCCCTGGAACACGCCATTCAGCCTTGACTGCAGCAGGTCCATTGCCTGAAACATCCGATCAAAATCCCTCACTCTTGTCCACATATCCTCCCTCCTTGATTGGCTATTGTCGATTTGGGGATGCCTGTTAAATCCCCCCGTTTTATGGTACAAGTAAAATAGTTATTAAAGAACGGCAGTCAATATAGAAAAATTACTATTTATGAAAATATGGCTAAAATTACTATAGATCGATAAATTGACAAAGTAATATTAAATACCTACTTTTTCCTCAGAGACAAGGATGGTGGGTCTTGTTCAAGAGGTTTGGCCCGCCAGGTCCGTTGTCGATCTTTCACCCTTTGGGGGTGGCTGCCGGCTGAGGACGTCTGTGGGAGGCGTGGTGAGCGAAAAATGGCTATGAAAGCGAAAAACTATTACGATATTCTCGGAGTTACCAAGACTGCGACGGACGAGGAGATTCAGCGCGCCTATCGAAAACTTGCCCGCAAATACCATCCCGACGTCAGCAAGGACAAGGATGCCGACAAGAAGTTCAAAGAGTTGAACGAGGCCCGGGAGGTCTTAAAGGATCCGGAAAAGAGAAAACTCTACGATACCTACGGCAGCGACTGGCAGCGCGAGAAAGACCGGCCGCCGCCATACTCAAGGTACAGCGGCGGGGCTGGCCCTGGTCCCGAGGGCTTCTCCCGGTCTTTCCACTTTGATGGTGGTGGATTTGGCGGTGGTGCGGGTTTTGAAGACATCTTCGAAAACCTCTTCCAGCAAGGTGGGGCAGGTGCAGGCCGGCGGCAGGGTTACAGCGACGATTTTCCCGGTCAGTCGACGGAGGCGGAGATTACCATATCGCTGCATGATGTGTTCAACGGCGCCAGCAAAACCCTGACCTTGCAGTCCTATGAACTTGGGCCAGATGGTAGGATGCAGCCGGTTTCCCGGACCCTCCAGGTAAAAATCCCCAAAGGCATCACCGACGGAGCGGTTATCAGACTGGCCGGACAGGGCGGAAAGGGCAGTGGCCGCGGCGGCGATGGCGATCTCCTGCTGCGTATCCATATCGCCCCTGATCCGCGGTTTAAGACCGAAGGTCACGATCTGTACACGGTTGTTGCCGTATCGCCCTGGGAGGCGATGCTCGGCGCCGGTATCCCGGTTGAGACCATGGACGGGACGGTGAATCTGTCGGTACCGAGGGGGTCCCAGAATGGTCGCAAATTGCGGCTACGCGGCAAGGGCCTGCCAAAGCGCAGTGGTGGAGCCGGGGATATCCTTGTCGAACTGGAGGTCCGATTGCCCGACCAGATAACCGAGGAAGAGGAGAAGCTTTTCCTGCAGATGGCCAAGACCTCAAGATTCAACCCGCGGATGAAAAAGGCCCAGAGGGCCGGCGGCCAGCCTGCTGAGTAGGTCCAGCCGGAGCAATTCTTAGCCCTTTTTTGGGCATAAGGAATATTTCTCCCTGCACTTCCCTGGAAAGCCTTTTTCCTTTGTCATCGGCGAACACCGGCTATTATAATGAGCAGAAGACGATAATCCGCCTGGTTCCGGCCGGCCATGTCATGGTTGGATCCAGGAGGTCTTTTCATGCACAAGCATGATCTTCCACTTTGGGGCCTGAACATGGAAAAACAATTCTCCGGCAGCTGGGCGCGCCTGTTGTGCTGCGTCTTCCTCGTTGTGGCGGGTATGGCAACGGTGCAAGCGGCTGCCAAGCCAACGGTTGCGGTCCTCGATTTTGAGAGTATTGGCTCGGAGGACTATCTCGGCAAGGCGGTGGCCGAGATTATGCGCACCGAGCTGGTCGGTACCGACCGTTTCCGGGTCGTTGAGCGGGCCCAGATCAAACAGGCGCTGACCGAACAGACCCTGCAGCTGAGCGGCACCATCGACACGGCGAGCGTTGTCCAGCTCGGCAAACTGCTTGGCGCCGACCAGATCATCGTCGGTTCGGTGGTGAAGATCGGCAGCGCCTATACCATCAACTCACGGATGATTGATGTCAAGACCGGCGAGGCCAGGCTCGGCCGCAACGTCACCGGCGACGACCTGAACCTTTTGACCAGCCTCAGCCGCGACCTGATCTCCGGACTCTTCGGGACCGAGAAAAAGGGCGGGGCGGCAGATCCTTCGGCGGCCAGGCAGCCGGCACCGGCAGCACCAGCGGCCGAGAAGATTGCCGCCGTCGCGAGAGAGGAGAAAGCTGGGAGAATCGCGGTTGCAGCAGCGGGTCCGGCGATCACCTGGGACTTCGAGACCGGCGATCAGCGCGGCTGGACCAGCGCCGGCGAGGCCTTTTCCCACCAACCGACCTACGGCGACAACCCGACCGCCCGCAATCGCGGCCAGGCCTCGGCGCATCAGGGAAATTACTGGATTGGCGGCTTCGAGCTGCGTCCCAATCCGTCCTTCCCGGCCGGTGGTGTGCAGGGTGACGGGCCGCAGGGCACCCTGACCTCGCAGCCGTTCACTATCTCCTCGTCGACCATCAGCTTTCTTATCGGCGGCGGCTGCGACCTGGAGCGCGAGTATGTGCAGCTCCTGATAAACGGCCGCACCCAGATGAAGGCCACCGGCTGGTGCCACGAGACGATGCAGCGGATGTACTGGAACGTCGCCAATCTGCAGGGCCACGAGGCCCGTATCCAGCTGGTTGACCGGTCAAGCGAAGGCTGGGGGCATATTAACGCCGACGATTTCCGTTTCGAATGATGCACTCCCCAAAAAGTGGGCAGACATCTTGATGGCAGGATGATCCACAGAGTCTTCCCTGTGCCGTTTTCTGTTTTTGTCCTCCTCCAGAGGGCTTACTATACTTACTAAAGAGACGGGTTTTCCTGTATACGGTTTTGAGGAAGTGGCCGCGCCGCACAGCCTGAGCTCATGCGAATGCCAGAGGCTTATCGGCGATAGAAGAACTTCGGCAGCATTCACATTCCTGAAGTCATCGAGCAGACCAATCCGATACCTTACCTCTTCGACGAAGATTTACAGGGGAGGCCTCGGGCAACCGCGAGAATGCGCACCATCACCCTCGTTTTGCTTGGGGGAAGGGCAGGACAGGAGGTGGCCGGCATGTCTTTCTCTATGCTTGACCAGGCGGTCCTTGACACTCCAACAATGTGCTTGTTTAATCAAGAGTAAGGAAGATTGTCATTTCCCCTGTAATCGCGTCGTACGGCAACAAAACAAATACTGGAGGCATCGCAAATGAAAAAAATGGTTATTGGATTGGCGTTATTGACTTTCATAGCCTCTCCGGCGCTGGCAGCAGAGAGGACATGGCTGAATGATGTGCAACCGATCATTAATGCCAAGTGTGTTTCTTGTCACGGTCCCGGCCAGCCGGAATACAATGAGTGGCGCCTTCTCAGTGAAGAAAAGCAAAAAACCGTTGCCCCAAGGATGGATACCTACCCGCACTTCATGAGTTTTGTGCTGTGGCCAGCAACTGGGGCTGTTATGCGTCGGCTCGACAATGTTAAACCCGGCAATATGTATGAGTATCTAGGCGAAAATGAGGCGGCACGAGCCGCAAACCTCACTATTATCAAAGAGTGGCTTGGTGAAGGTGCCTGGAACCAGAATCGGTGGAAGGCTCGCGGTGACGTTCCGGGAATAACCAAAGAACAATTGGAATCAATTAAGGCCAAATATTAGCGCCATTAGCACCGGAGAAAGCAATTTTGGCGTTTTCATTCACTCTTAATCAAGAAAGTGAATGAGTTCCAGCTCCTCAAAGGTGCAGAGCATTACCTGGCTGCAAATTTGAGGAGCAGCATGGCTGGAAGGTAACCTGCTATTCCTTCATGACATCCCCTGCTGATCTCGCTGGGGGCAATCACCATTATGACCCGGAGTCTTAGAGGGCAAGTTATTTCCTGCTGAAAAAGGCGAGCCACAAGGCACCCAAAAGGCCGGCCACGAAGGACGCCAATAAAATTGCCATCTTCGAGCTATTGATTATTTCCGCATTGCCGGCAAAGGCGAGGTTGGTGATAAAGATCGACATGGTAAAACCAATCCCGCCCAAAAAGCCGGCGCCGAGGATATGCTGCCACCTCAAGTCACCGGGAAGGCGACAGATCCCGCAAGCTATACCAATCAGGCAAAAGAGACTTATACCGAGCGGTTTCCCCATAACCAGGCCCCCAATAATACCCAGGCCGTTGCTGCTGAACAGCTCCTTCTGCCAGCCACCGGCGTCAATGATAATTCCCGTATTGGCCAAGGCAAAAATCGGCAGTATCGCGAAGGCAACCGGTTTCTGCAGGAAATGCTCCAGACGGTGCGAGGGAGACGCCGCATCATCAGTTTTCGCCGAAAAGGGGATGGCAAAGGCCAGCAGTACCCCGGCAATGGTGGCATGAACGCCGGATTTGAGCATGCAGAACCACAGCAGCGCGCCACCCAGCAGGTAGGGAGCAAGCCTTGTGATACGAAAGATGGTGTTGCATGTCAGCAAGAGGATAAAAATGCCAAGGGCGGCGAAGAGATACGGCAGGGAGACCTTCGCCGTATACAACACGGCGATGACAATAATCGCCCCCAGATCATCGATTACCGCGAGTGCGGTCAAAAAAATCTTTAACGACGCGGGAATGCGGTCACCCAAGAGTGCCAAGACCCCCAGGGCAAAGGCAATATCGGTTGCCATGGGAATGCCCGCTCCAGGTTGGGCCGCTGTCCCGGCGTTCAGGGAGTAATGGATAAGCGCCGGCACACAAATGCCGCCGACCGCGGCAATAATCGGCAAAAGGGCGCTGTTGAAGTTGGCAAGCTCACCGTTGTACATCTCCCGTTCCAGTTCTAAGCCGACAAACAGGAAAAACACCGCCATCAGTCCATCATTCACCCAATGTTCGAGGGTCAGGCCGGCAAACTCGTGGCGCCAAAAATCAAGGTAGGCCGGACCGACAGAGGAATTGCTGAGCAAAAGCGCGATGACGGTGCAAAGGATTAAGAGTATGCCGCTCCATTTTTCTGCGTTAAAAAAGTTGGTAAAGGTTTTGGAAAGGCCGGTGGTCATGTCATTTTCCAGGAGGATGAGGCCGAAAAAACAACCGCTTGTACTACCATGGCCATGCAGCTTGCCACTCCCGCCTGATATCGGTACAGGCAGAAAAGGAGGCAATCAGGATCTGATCATCTCTTCCGCCAGCATCCGGTCAATGAAATCGAGGGCAAAGGTGCGCTGGGCAGTGGTGGCGTGGGCGATGCAGGTGCAGTGCAGGTTGCTCTTGCTGCGCACCAGCAATTCAAATTTGACCGCGCTGCCGGTTAGTTCGACTGCCAGATAAAAAGGGCCGTGTTCCTCATGGCCCTGCTGGGCGGCGGAATGCAGATCGGGCGGCAGTTCCAGCCAGTACAGGCCGATCATCGGCCCCTGTTTAAGGGTTCTTTTCAGATAAGAGTCAATATTGTCGCGCTCCATCGGACTGAGTTCGTCTATGACAAATTGGCGCATGGCAGTTCCTTCGTATTATTTTTCATGGGTTTTTCGATTTATTCCAGGATCTACAGGAAATCGGCGGCGATGGCCGATAGCGGGCTCCGTTCGCTCTTACTGAGGGTGACGTGTCCGTAAAGGGGCTGACCCTTCAATTTTTCAACCGCATAGGCAAGACCATTGGACGAGGCGTCGAGGTAGGGGTTGTCGATCTGGTTGGGATCGCCGGTCAGCACCATCTTGGTGTTTTCGCCGGCCCTTGAGACAATGGTTTTCACCTCGTGCGGCGTGAGGTTTTGGGCCTCGTCGACGATGACGAACTGGTCGGGAATCGATCTGCCGCGGATATAGGTCAGGGCCTCCAGTTCGAGCTGCTGGGATTTGAGCAGTTTGTCGATCTTGGTCTGCACTGTGCCGTCTTCGATTGTGTGGCCGAGGCGCATCAGGTAGCTGAGATTGTCAAAGATCGGCTGCATCCAGATGCTCAGTTTTTCGTCTTTGGTGCCGGGAAGATAACCGAGGTCCTTGCCCATCGGAATGATGGGCCGCGACACCAGCAGCCGGTCGAAGGTCTCCGTACGCAGCACGGAGTGCAGCCCGGCGGCAAGGGCCATGAGGGTCTTGCCGGTACCAGCACGGCCCATCAGGGTAATCATCTTGATCTGCGGATCAAGGAGCAATTCCAGGGCCATCCGCTGTTCCTTGGAGCGGGCGTGGAGGTCCCAGGCACTGTCAAAGGCCGGTTCCAGGTGGACGAGATTGTCCGTGCCGAGGGCCCTGGCAAGAGCGCTGTGCTTCGGGTTGTCCCGGTCTTTCAGGAGAACGAATTCATTGACGTAAAAATCGCCATCGGCGATGGTCGTACCCTTATCCTTGTAAAAGGCATCGATGACTTGCCCTGTCACCGCCATCTCCCGCCAGCCATTGTAGGGGATGTCGGAGTCATAGTGCTCATGGAGGAAGTCCATGACCTCAATGCCCAGGGCATCGGCCTTCAGGCGGGCGTTGATGTCCTTGGAGACGAAGATGACCTTGTGGCCTTCCGCCGCCAGATGGGTGGCGACGGCGAGGATCCGGTGGTCCGGTACCGACATGTCGAGAAAGGTGCCGGAGATGCTCCGTTCGTCCATCGATATCCGCAGCATGCCGCCGTTGTCGAGGGCGACGCCGTCGCGCAGGTTTCCCTGGGAACGGAGCTGGTCGAGATGGCGGATGACATGGCGGGTGTTGCGGCCGAGCTCGTCGTTGGCCCGTTTAAAGTTGTCGAGTTCCTCGATAACCGTCATCGGCAGCACGACGCAGTTGTCGCCGAAGGAATTGATCGCTTCGGGATTATGCAGCAGAACGTTGGTGTCGAGGACGAAATATTTCGGTGGTTTCATATATCGAGCCAGGTGGTGTCGGAGTTGAGGTTTTCGCAGCCGCCCTCGCGAACGACGACCATGTTTTCAAGGCGTATGCCGCCCCAGCCGGGGATATAGATGCCCGGCTCGATGGTGACCACCATCCCTGCGCGCAGTTTCTTGGTGTTATTTGTGGAAACCCTGGGTTCTTCATGGACTGCAAGGCCCACGCCATGGCCGAGGGAGTGGCCGAAATATTCGCCGTAGCCGGCATCGCTGATGATTCTGCGGGCGGCCTGGTCGACATCGCAGGCCCTGGCCCCGTCCCGTACCGCCGCCATGCCGGCCAGCTGGGCCTTGCGCACCAGGCGGTGCAGTTCGCGGTAGCGGTCGTCGGCGGTCCTCGGTACGAAGTTCCTGGTCATGTCCGAGCAGTAGCCGCCGAGCACCAGGCCCATGTCGATGGTCAGCGAGGCGTCGGGCTGCAGGTAGGAGGGGCTTGGGACGGCATGGGGCAGGGCGCCGTTTGCGCCGCTGGCGACGATGGAGGCAAAGCTCGGGCCCTCGGCGCCGCGGCGGCGCATTGTTGCCTCGATGGCCAGGGCGATCTCGATCTCCGTGGCATAGTTATAAAGCGATTCGTAAATCTCAGCAAAGACCCCTTCGTTGAGGCGCACCGCCTGGCGAATCTGTTCGATCTCCTCATCGTCCTTGATGGTGCGCAGGTCCTCAATTAACCCCACCAGGGAAACGGTGCGGATGCCGCGTTTGTCGAGGGCCGTGGTCATCTTCTCAGCGGTGGCGAAGAGGGTGTAGTTGCCCTCAAAGGCAAGGGAGCTCACCCCCATCTTCGGCAGCAGTTCCTCAAGCAGGTGCATCACTCCCTTGGGGTAGAGGATGACCTCGGCCCAGGGGACATCCCGCTCCGCCTGGATCTTATAGCGGAAATCGGTGAGCAGCCGGATCTCGCCCCTGGCCGGAACCAGGAGGAGGCCGGCGGTCTCGGCGATGCCGTGGTCGCCGCCCCGGTAGCCGCAGAGATAGCGGCGGTTTTCCGGGCAGCTGACCAGCAAGCAGTCGAGTTTCTTGCGTCGCAACCGGGCCTGGACTGCGGCTATCCGTTTTAAGTAGTTCATGTCGACTTGACCGTGGATTGTCGGCTATCAGCCTTTGGCGGGGGAAAGCAGCTGGAGAATCATCCCCTTGCGCTGATCCATGGCATCGTTGTATTGGCCGTTCAGCCCGGTCAGCATCCGTGCCAGCTCTTCCCGGTACTGCGGGTGCATCGCCGGGTTGATGTTGGCTTTGCCGGGCTGTCCTCCCCTGGCGGCGGCCTGCTGCTCCAGCTGTGCCCTGATTGCCTGCTCCAGCTGCTGGGTCATCTGCTCCTTGTGCTGCTCGTACTGTTTGAGGATCTGATCGAGCTCCCGGCAGATGGTGATGACCTCATTCTTTGTGGCACCCAGGGCGAGGATTGCCTGCAGGGCCCGTTCACCCGAGGTCTGCAGTTCCTTGGTGCGGGGCAGGACGACGTTGCGGAGCAGGGTCTGGGCCATGCCCTTGCCGACCTCTCCCTGTTCAGCGGCCGGCTGGGAAGTGAGTTCCCGGCTGAGGTCGATGTCCTTGCCATTCATATAATCGGCGGCCAGACGCATGCCTTTTTTTACCAGGGCTTCATTGTCGATAACCGGAGCGGCCGAGGCGGCCATCCGGGCGGCACGTTCCATTACCATGTCCATTGTGCTTTTTATTTCTGCCATTGTCATATTCCTTGGTTGAAAGGACCTGTGCGGGCACAGGTGAAAACCCCCTTGTGCTGACGGGGGCTTGGGCTGTTTTCTGAGGGTCTGGAGAATGTACAACAGACCCGGGTCCTTGGCAAAGAAAAACCTGGGCATCTGCGGCCTGCGGCTAGCGGCGCTGCATCCGCGCGGCGAAGAAGCCGTCGATGGTGGCGTCCGGGCGGGGGGCGAAACACCGGTCGACGATAAAGCGGCGGGCCGCCTCCGGCAGGTGTTCGCTGCAGTCGGTGAGGTGCAGGGACCGATGACCGGCAAGAAAGGCGGTGATCAACTGGTGGTTTTCTTCAGGCTCGAGCGAACAGGTGGCGTAGACCAGAACCCCTCCGGGGGCGAGGAGGGCAGCGGCGTGGTGGAGGATGTCAAGCTGTTCCTCCTGGTAGCGGCAGAGGTCCTCCGGCCTGCGGTTCCAGCGGATGTCGGGATGCCTGCCGGTTACTCCGGTACCGGAACAGGGGGCATCGATAAGGATGCCGTCGAAAAATTGCCCGTCTTCCGCGGCAAACTGCTGCAGGTTCTTGGCATGGATGTGTACTGCCGGGGCCTTGCCGAGCCGGATGAGGTTTTCCCTGAGCTTTTCCAGGCGATAGATCTCCGGCTCGACGGCGTGGACATCCAGGGCGTGGTCCGCGGCAAACTGGAGGAGGTGGGTGGTCTTGCCGCCAAGTCCGGCGCAGCCGTCGAGATATCGGCCGCCGCGGCGAAAGGGGCCGAGGAGAGCGGTGGCCAGTTGCGCCGCCTCGTCCTGCACCTGGAAGAGCCCTTCGGCAAAGCCGGGGATGGCGGGGATGCCGCCCTGGTATTCTGGGAGGACCACTGCCTCTGGGGCATAGCTGCCGGGCTGGGCGGTGATCCCGGCCTCTGTGAGCAGCAGGCAGAAGTCGTCCCGGCCGATTTTTTCGCCATTGGTACGCAACACCAGGACCGGTTCGCGGTTGTTGGCAGCGCAGATCCGCAGGGCTTCCTCCCGGCCGAAATGGTCCTGCCACCGGGTAAACAGCCATTCCGGGTGATTGACGACAGGCCCGCCGTCCTTCATGAATCGGGCCCGGACGGTCAGCGCCTCCTTTTGCCGGATCGACTGACGGAGGATGCCGTTGACAAAGCCCCAAAGTCTTTTCGGGATCTTCTGTACCTTACAGCATTCGACCATTTCATCGACCGCCGCCGACTGGGGGATGCGTTCGAGAAAGAACAGCTGATACAGGCCGACTGCCAGGACCTGGTGGATGAAGGGGTCGATCTTTGCCAGGGGTGTCGTTGACAGCAGCTCAATGATGCGGTCGAGGTACTGGCGGTTGCGCAGTACCCCGTAGACTAGCTGCATCGCCAGATTGCGTTCGATGCCGGGCAGAGTGTATTTGCGAATTCCCTGTTGCAGCAAAGGCTTGACCGGAGAGCGGTCGACGTAGAGCCGGCAAAGTGTCTGGGCGGCGACAAAGCGCGCCGTTGGTATTGTTGGTTTTTTCTGCAAAATTTGTGGACCGGGACTGTGTGTTTGTCTGTGCGGCATCTGTTCCCCCACCCCAGTAACCCCGGCTTTCAAAAGAATACGAGCCGGGGTGTCAGGTCAGCGGCGGATTTTTTCAGCCAGTGCATTCAACCCTTGCGCAAAATGGCGCGCAGCTCCCGCAAAATCCTGAGGCATAAAAACCCCTCTGGCATCCATCAGCCACACCCCGTCTTTATGCCAGATTTTGCACGGTGTGTCCGTTGATGCCGCCAACTCAGGCTCAAGCCAGGTGTCCTTTGAAGGCTGCTGCCTTGTACTCCCTTCCGCGGGGGTAGCCTTGTCGTCAACGACCAGAATCGGCACTTCCGGAAGCACGCTCTTCGGGGTTATAAAGGTGAAGCCAAACAGATCATCCATGACCTCAGCCGCCAGGGTATATTCCTGGATAATTTGATTCTTCCGTGCTTCCAATTGCTCTTTATAGCGAAGCACCTGATCGACGACCTCGGGTTTTTTGCCAGCTGATTTACGAATTCTCGGGTCGAAACGGCGCTTTCCTTCAACAAAAAGAAGCTCCCGTTTCTCGGGAAGCAAAAAGACCAGATCGATCATACTGGCGTCTTTGTTTGTCTTTGCAGCTTCACCAAGGGAGGCAAACCTGGCCTCAACATCAAGAAGGATTGGCGCATTGTTCACCGCGTGGATGGAAGCAAAGGAGAAATACGTATATACCTTGGAAAGCTGATAGCTTTCGAGACTTCCGTCTTGCGCCCTAGCGCGACACATATCGAGGATAGCGTTTAAATGGACAATCTCGCCGTATTCATTTTTAAAAGGAAAGGTTGGAAATGAGATATCTTTTGATTTGGCTCCAGGCCTTCTCTTGCCGCGGTTGACAAACCAATCATTGCTTTTGTAGGTATCTCTTGTCCGCCTGACCGCCCGCTGTCCACTGCAGTAAAAATCGAGGGTGTTTTCCCGGATTGCCGGGAACAATACACCGTCCCGGACTTTGGCCTTCAGTTCCTCATAGGTGTCGCATTGCTTGAATTTCACATGATGGGCAAACTTTCGCGCAAATTGCTTCTCAGGGACATTTTGGCTCATTTTCTCTCCAGGTAATTTTTGAATGTGACAGACCAAGACTTTTCCATTGCTTCACATAATGCCTCGTTATCGAGAATGGTACCATTCGAAAAATGATCTGCATATCCTTTCTTGTCCTCGATTGGAAACGGTACCAGTACCGTCGGCCGCAGGACCTTTGGATCGGCCCTATACACTGCTGCCACCTTTCGGCTATACTATGCATCGTTTTTAAAATAATGTTGAAGGAGTTCCCTAAAGATTTTTATTATGAGCCGGCAGGCTGTAATTTACCAACCGCCGCTTGGACAATATGGTATGCTCCGTTGAGCAAGATCGTATATTTTCTTCAACCGTACCTCTCACCCATTAAAAGCTTATGCAAAAAGTAAATTGGTTCATTATTTGGCTTCTTGCGGCGACGCTCTTTGCCGGATTGGCCCAGGCCTATACCAAAGAAGAGGTGGTAAAGCGCGGCACTCTCCGTTGTGGAGTTTCCACCGGCACACCTGGCTTTGCCAGCGTCGACGCCGGGGGCAAATGGAGCGGCATGGATGTTGATATCTGCCGGGCGGTGGCGGTGGCCGTTCTTGGCAATCCGGCCAAGGTCGAATACCTGCCTCTTGCCGAGGGAGGGGAGTTCACCGCCTTGATGACCGGTGAGGTGGACATCCTCTCCCGCCACTCAACCTGGACCTTTGCCAGGGATTCAGGGCTGGCCGTCCATTTCGCAGGTGTCGTCTACTATGACGGACAGGGTTTGATGGTACCGAAAAAACTTGAGGCCAAACGTGCCGCCGACCTGAAAAAGGTGAAGATTTGCGGGCCTGTCAACAATGCCCCGTTTGAACAAAACCTCGTTGATTTTTTAGAGAAAAATCGTGTCGAATATGCCGTCGTCCGCTATGAAACCATAGAGATGGCGGTTAAGGGCTTTGAAAAAGACGACTGTGATGTCCTGTCCCTGCCGCAGTCCGCTTTATACGGTCTGCGACTGGGGCTGGCCGACCCTGCGAATGCCGTGGTCCTCCCTGAGGTTATAGGCAAGGAACCTCTGGGAACGGTGGTGCGGCAGGGCGACGATGTCTGGCTGGCTATCGTCAGGTGGTCGCTGTATGCCATGATCAATGCCGAAGAGCTTGGCATCACCTCACAAAAGGCCGAAGAACTGAAATCAAGCAATAAACTTGAGGTGCGGAGGCTGCTCGGCCTTGAGGGTGCCGCGGGGAAAACCCTTGGCCTGAAAGATGACTGGGCCTTCCAGATTGTCCGCCAGGTTGGTAATTATGGTGAGGTTTATGAGCGCAACCTTGGTTCCAAGTCGCTCTTGAAGATCGACAGAGGCTTGAATAATCTGTGGAATAAAGGTGGCTTGCAATATGCTCCGCCGTTTCGATGAGCGAACCTTAAAAGTCCGCCCATGAGCTGCTGGTGCGCAGGGCGCACCAGCAGCTTGTACTATCTTGAAGTTATTTGTTAGTATTTCCTGCCTGTTCCAGGGCCACAGCGACTGACACCGAGGCACCGACCATCGGGTTGTTGCCCATGCCGATGAGGCCCATCATCTCGACATGTGCCGGAACTGAAGAGGAGCCGGCAAACTGGGCGTCGGAGTGCATCCGGCCCATGGTATCGGTCATGCCGTAGGAGGCGGGACCGGCGCCCATATTATCCGGGTGCAGGGTTCGGCCGGTACCGCCGCCCGAGGCCACCGAGAAATACTTTTTGCCCTGCTGGACGCATTCCTTCTTGTAGGTGCCGGCAACCGGATGCTGGAAACGGGTGGGATTGGTCGAGTTGCCGGTGATCGACACGTCGACCCCTTCCATATGGTTAATGGCCACGCCTTCGCGGACGTCGTCGGCGCCGAAGCAGCGCACCTTGCCCCGCTCCCCTTGCGAATAGGGGGTCTCGGCAACGACATTCAGTTTGCCGGCGGCGTAGTCGAATTTTGTCTCGACATAGGTAAAGCCGTTGATTCTGGAAATGATCTTGGCGGCGTCCTTGCCAAGGCCATTGAGAATGACCCGCAGCGGGTTTTGGCGCACCCGGTTGGCCGACCTGGCGATGCCGATCGCCCCTTCAGCGGCGGCGAAGGACTCATGGCCGGCGAGGAAGGCGAAGCAGGAGGTTTCTTCACTGAGCAGCATGGCGGCGAGGTTACCGTGGCCGATGCCGACCTTGCGGTCGTCGGCAACCGAGCCGGGGATGCAGAAGGCCTGCAGCCCTTCACCCAGCGTTGCGGCGATCTCCGCCGCCCTTTTCTGTCCCTTTTTGATGGCGATGGCCGCCCCGAGGGTATAGGCCCAGACCGCATTTTCGAAACAGATCGGCTGGATGCCGCGGACAATGGCGGCAACGTCGACGCCGTAGTCCTTGCAGACCCCTTCGGCCTCTTCCAGGGACTTCATGCCATATTTTTCCAGGACCGGAATAATCTGACCTATCCGCCTGTCGTAACTTTCAAACAGTGCCATGGTTGTTCCCCCTATTCCTTGCGTGGATCGATGATTTTGGCGGCCTCGGCAAAACGACCGTAGGTTCCGGAAGCGTCTTTTAAAGCCTGGTTGGCGTCGACGCCCTTTTTGATGGCTGCCATCATCTTGCCGAGACTGACGAATTTGTAGCCGATGATTTCGTCATTTGCATCAAGAGCGATCTCCGAGACATAGCCCTCGGCCATCTCCAGGTAGCGGGGACCCTTGGCGACGGTGCCGTACATGGTGCCGATAACCGAACGCAGGCCTTTGCCGAGATCCTCAAGGCCGGCGCCGATGGGCAATCCTCCCTCGGAGAAGGCCGATTGGCTGCGGCCGTAGACGATCTGCAGAAACAGCTCACGCATCGCCACGTTGATGGCGTCGCAGACCAGATCGGTATTGAGCGCCTCAAGAATGGTCTTGCCGGGGAGGATCTCCGAGGCCATGGCCGCCGAGTGGGTCATGCCGGTGCAACCGATGGTCTCAACCAAGGCCTCCTCGATGATACCATTCTTGACGTTGAGGGTCAGTTTGCAGGCACCCTGCTGGGGGGCACACCAGCCCACGCCATGGGTAAGGCCGCAAACATCCTTGACTTCTTTGACTTTTGTCCATGCGCCTTCCTGGGGGATGGGGGCGGGACCGTGATTGGCTCCCTGCGCCACCCGGCACATTTCCATGATTTCAGAAGAGTAGATCATACTGTTCTCCTTGGAAAGTTGTTGTGAGTCTCTGCGAAGAATTTTTCGTTGAGAAGACCTAAGCCCCACGGAGGGGCAGTGTAAATAATCCCGGTTATCGGGGGTTAAAATGCTTAAGGGATTTAGCTGAGTTGAGCAGCTTGCTGCACAAACGAAGCTTATGCCTTTGTGGTATTAGCTGAGTTGAGCAGTTGGTCTGTTCAAACCAAATTATACCTTTGCAGTGGAAACTACAACTCAACAATACTGTCGAACAGCGATCCGGCAGCCTCGATTTTGCTCCTGTTGCCGATGATGGCGCGGTGGCTGCCTGCCGTCATGGCGGCAAAGGCCGGGGCAAAACTGCGCAGATCGGCAAGGGTCGTGGCGGTGATTTCGGTCAACCGCTGTTGTTTGAACTCGGGATCGATACCGTTCAGATAATCGTTTCTGGCGGTGGCCCCTTTGGCGGCGGCGCTCTGCAGCGGGTCAAAGTTGCCGTAGGTGCCGATGATCAATTGTTCGAGGACCTTATCCGGCAGATCGAGCCCGGCGACAACCGCTGGGACCGCGTTGTAGGCGTCGTAGGTTTTCTTTACCTGGGGGTCACGGTAGCTGACATAGGCGAGATTGCCGGTCAGTTGGCCGAACTGGATAAAGCAGCCATAGGCCCCGCCCATCTGCCGCACGGTATTCCACAGATAATCCCGGGATAAATAGGTCTTCAGCACCTCGAAGTGGCCGTTATAGCCCTCGGAGTTTTTCAGGAGATTGCCGCCCTGGACGGCAAAGACCACCTCGGCGGAGGTAATAAAGGCCTCATGCGTCGCCAGCTGCGGGGCGGGTAGGGTATAGCTGGCCAGCGGTGTGGCTGGGAGGGCATCGGTGATGCACCTGCCCAGCTGCATGAGGGGCCTGAGCTCTCGGCCGTCGGCGGTTGTCGCCAGAATGAGGTTGTTGCGGTTAAAGAGCAGGCCGGCGATCTGCTGCAGGGCGGCGAGAAAGGTCTCCTCCTTCGCCTCGTAGTTGACGGCCAGGTCCTTTAATGCCAGGTAAGCGGTGACGCCACTGACCAGTTCGTTGTACAGGCCGGCAGTGCTCAGATGGGCGAAGACCCGGGTGGAGGGAAGGTTATAGCCCTCGCTGTGGGCGGAATGCTCGGCCCAGGCGAACTCCCGGCCGACGATCTCGCGTATCCGAGCCCGGTCGGCAAAGGATACCGAGGCGAAGACCTCGGCGAGGAGGTTCAATGCCTGATCCAGGTAATCCGGCAGACATTTCAGATGCAGCCAGAAGACCGGCCTGGTCGAACCGGGTTGCCGGCGGTTGGTATAAGTGGTCAGGGTGTGGGAAAAGGCACCGGTGCAGGTGGCGATTTCTTTGGCGAACTGTTGGTAGCTGAGGCGCTTGGTGCCGATCTCGGTAGCGATAGTGCCAAAGAGGTCAAGAAGCGGCAGGAGCTGCGGCGGCAGGCAGGAAAAATCAAAACCGACATCGAGGTAGGTGATGTGGTTGGTGGCCAGTTCGCTGACCAGCACCTGCTGGCCGAACATCTCCGTCGGCATGGCTTTTGGAAAATCGACCCCGGTTCCCAGGTCGCTGAGTGAGAGTTGCGGCAGAAGGGAAAGTGTTGCCAGGCTGTTCGGTTCGAGCTGTTCTTCAAGTAGCTCCCGCGTTCTGTTGATCCGGGCGCTTCTCTCCGCCTCGGACAGGGTGGCATCGTGGGCGGCGAGACGTGCCTGTTCCTCGGTCTGGGAGCGCTTTTGCTTTTCCGGGTCGGGGCTCAGGGTAACAACGACCGTCGCCTGATTGTCGAGGAGATAGTGTTTGATCAGCTCTTCAAAGTAGCCCTCGTTCAAGGCCTTGCGACGCAGGGTGGCTATCAGTTCTTCGCTGGTCAGGTTTTCGATGGGGTCAGTGCCGTAGCGGAGGCCGAGCATCGCCTTGCTGAGGAGGTCGAGGCCCCGCTGGGCCTTGCTGGCATCTTCCCGCAGACTGAATTCGAACTTGTTCAGTTCCGCCAGCACCAGATCGTGATCAAGCCCTTCCTCCACCATTTTCTCCAGGGTGGTTTTGTAGAGACTGAGGAAGGTATCGCGGTGCCCTGCCTCACTGCCGACAAGATAGGTGATCATCAGGGTTTTGCTCGATGAATTGGCCATGAAGAAGCCACCGAAATCCTTGCACAGACCGCTGGAGACAATGGCATTTTTCAGGGGTGAGCCGTCGGAGTTGAAGAGGATGTTGGCGATGATCTGAAAGGCGGTATTCTCCTGCCGCATGGCGATTGTCGCCACGTTGGTGCCGACGGCAAGAAAGGTCTTGGCCTCGGTTTCGCCGCTGTCGACGGCGTAGCTTTCGCTTATGTACACCGGTTCCGTCGGCGAGTCGCCCTGGGTGATCATGGCCTTTTTGCCCGCCGCATAAGCGGATAAAAACCGGTCCTGGAGAAAATGCAATTCGTCCAGCAAAGGGGCATCGCCATAGAGGAGGAAGAAGCCGTTGCTCGGGTGATAGTGGTCCTTGTGGAATTGGCAGAACTGCTCGAAGGTCAGGTCGGGGATGTTTTTTGGATCGCCGCCGGATTCGTGGGCGTAGGTTGATCCGGGCATGAGGCCGCCAAAGATATTATGGAAGATATGGCGGATGGGGTCGGAGAAGGCCCCCTTCATCTCGTTGTAGACGACTCCCTGAAATTCGAGCGGGCTTTCCGGGCCTTCCTGGTGATAGTGCCAGCCTTCCTGCTCGAAGGTGCTTTTAGCCAGCAGCGGATTGAAGACCACATCGCAATAGACATCCATGATGTTGAAATATTCTTTCAGGTTGCGGGTGGCAAAAGGGTAGTAGGTGATGTCGGCGCCGGTCATGGCATTGAGAAAGGTGGTCAGCCCGCCCTTGTTGATCTCGCCGAAGACGTCCTTGACCGGATATTTTTTTGAGCCCATGAGTACCGAGTGCTCAAGGATATGCGCCACCCCGGTGGAGTCGGTGGGGACGGTGTTGAAGGCGACGGTGAAGGTCTTGTTGGTGTCGCTGTTTTTGATTGCCAGGAGCGGGCATTTCAGAAGCTCATGCTCAAAGAGGTAGACGTCCGAGTTGATTTCTTTGAGGAAGGTATGGGTCTTGAGGAAAAAGCCGGCATAGGTGGAACCTTGGCTGAAAGTCATTGTGCGTCCTTGTAGGAGGTGATATTTGTAATGTTATAGCTGAATTGAGCAACTTGTTTGCTCATACAAAACTTATGCCCTCGCGGTAACAAAGGTTTTCTCCGAATCGAGGAGAAGGGTGACCGGGCCGTCATTCACCAGGCTCACCGCCATATCGGCGGCGAAGGTGCCGGTGGCCACGCCTATCCCCCGCTGTCGCACCTCTCTAACAAATTGATTGTAGAGAGGTTCGGCGATCTCCGGAGGGGCGGCCATGGAAAATCCCGGTCGTCTACCCTTGCTGCAATCGCCGTAGAGCGTGAACTGCGAGACGATAAGCATTTCGCCGCGGTTGTCCGCAAGGGAGATATTCATTTTTCCTGCCGCATCGGCAAAAATCCGCAGATGCATGATTTTATCGACTAGCCAGAGGAGGTCATCGGCGGTGTCGCCGCTGCGGATGCCGAGAAGAACCACCAGACCCCGGCCAATGGCGGCAGTGGCCGCACCGTTTATTTCGACCCCAGCCCGGCTGACCCGTTGCACTACCGCCCGCATCATTTCTCCTCTTTCCAGAAGGCTTTTATAAAAGGCCGTTTGCGGCGACCATTGTTGAAATGATTTTGGCGACGGTGGAAGCGGAGAGATTTCCCGCCTGCACAGTCACGAAGAATTCATTTCATTTGAAGGTAGTCAAATGGTATAGTGATTTCAACGGGTATTTGCAGCGGGTGATTTGAAAAGTCCACGTTCATACGGAAAAACCAATGATCAAACAACTTCAGAATCTTTTAAGCCAGATGTCGAAAGAGTTGCCGGGAATTTTAGCGGCAGCGGTGGTTACAGTTGAGGATGGAATGTCCATTGCAGAGGTCCGGCGGCGGGAGGATATTGATACTGCTTCCGCCGCTGCCTATCTGGCCTCTATAGTAAAATCAAATGCCAAGGCGCTCAAGCTGTTGGCCGATGATGAAGAACTCGAGGATATCCTGATCACTACCCGCCAGTATCATTTTATTATCAGGCATGTTGATGACCAGCCATTCTTCATCTTTGTCATGACCTCCAAGGAGGAATGGCTAGGCAAGGCACGGCTGCTGATCAAAAAATACGAGACACAATTCAGCAGATTTGCGGTGTATTTCCTGAAGAACTATCAGTAGCCGGGGCCTTGCATGGTGCCGGACATGACCCGCCGGCAGGGGACTCCAGGGCTTCTTAAAGGGATGCAGCTTCCTTTATTTTGCTGGCATTTTTCTTGATGCTCATGCGGATCCAGCCGAGATTGGTTTCCTGATCGGCAACGATTACCAGAAAGGCGTCTTCGCCTACCGGGGCGAACATTACCGGCCCGTTACTAAATTCGAACATGGTCATGCGGAGGTCGCCCTGACCGAGTTGGGTCCCCATCGACTCTGCCGAGCCAAAGCCTGAAGAGGCAATTGCTCCGATCATTTCCGCATCGATTCCGGTGCGGGCGAGACTGTCCAGGAGAAAGCCATCGCGGCCTACTACGCAGGCGGTATGGACCCCCTCTATACTGGTGAACTCGGCTAATATTTTCTGAATTGCGGTCATCTCAAACTCCTCTGTAAACGTTGATTGTTGGCTGGTTGATAGGTTTTCCGTAGGCTCCTCTTCCGGAATCTCTTCTAGCGGTAGTTCCTCTTCTTCGGCAGGTGAGTCCGGGGTGGCCGGAGTGCTTTCTTGCGGTTCGGGTATGTCGACAATGCTCTCTAGAGAAGACAAGTCATCTTCTTCAACCGAAAGATCTTCCAGAGTAGCGGCTTTTTCGTCGTTTTTTACTGCCGTTTCAAAGAGCAGTGCCTCAATGCTCTTCTTGATGCTCACCACGGGCGGCTGGACCCCCCTGATGTTCTGCAGGGAGCCGCCGTTGAAGCCAAGGATGGTGAAGAAGGCATCTTCGCCGCTCTCTTTGCCGCACATGGCATGCACCACCTCTCCGTCCTTGAAAAAAATCATTCCTTCCAGATTACCGGTTGTCACCTTCAGGGCCGCTGTTGCCCTGGAGAGCCCGTTAAACTGGACAATGTCTATCAGGTCGACGCCGTCAACAGTTCCCTGGAAGCCCTCATTGGCCCCGAGAAGGTCTTCAACGATAGTTCTGACCACCTTGATATCGAAGGGCTTCTCAATGTAGCGCAGGCTGCCGCTCATCATCGCCTTGTTCTCGTAGGCGCTCGACGGATAGGCCGTCATGATAATAACACCGGTTCCGGGGAAGCGGTTGTTAATCTCTATCAACAGGTCGAGACCGTTCATTCCTGGCATGTTGATGTCGGTGATGACCAGATTGACTGCCGTGTCTTTCAGTACCACCAGGGCCTCTTCTGCGGACTTTGCCGCGAGTATCTCAACGTTGTTCATGCCTTTGTTGAGATTTCTCTGGAGCATCCACAGCATATCCTCTTCGTCGTCAACAACCAGAACTCTTTTCATAATCTCACCGGGTTTTTTGTGTCCTGTTTTTCACAGGTAGTCGATCCTCTGGAGTCGTTTGCGTTCTTGTATCTCCGGACAGTTTTCGTCCGGACACCGGGCATATTGCAAAAGGAGTTCCATCTGTTCAATGTTAATTAATATGCTGAATATATTTGGAAATATCAAGGCATGGGGGAGGGTGGGATGGGCGAGATTGGCCAGATTCTGGCCAGTTGGTCAGGATCTGGCCAATCACTTCGCCGCTGCATCAGCCGGTACCTGCACCTGCTGCGCCATGCGGCTCCTCATCGTTCTCACATGTACCGTCGCGGTGCTGCCGGCTCAGCCTGCAGCTTAGGCCCCATCTTCAGGTAGAAATGGAACTACAGGTTATCGCGCAGAGTGGTCCGGGAAATACCGAGAATCTTAGCCGCCTTCGATTTGTTGTTGTTGACGGCATTGAGTACCTTCTTGATATACTGCTGTTCCATCTCCTTGAGGCTGATCAAGGATTCTTTCTTGCCGCAGCCGGAGGGGGTATCAGGATTGAGTCCAGACATGGTCAGCCAGCCGTTCTGGGTGAAGATGACCTCCCGCTCAATGAGATTACGCAGCTCTCTGATGTTGCCCTGCCAGTCGTGGCGGAGGAGTTTGCCGCGAGCCTCGGGGGTGAAGCCCTGAATATTCTTTTTCAGCTCCCGTTGCAGCTGATGGAGAAAAAAGTCGGCGAGAAGGAGGACATCCTCGCCGCGATTGCGGAGCGGCGGCAGAGAAATGGGCAAGACGTTCAGCCGGTAATAGAGGTCCTCGCGAAAGCCTCCCCGGTCTATCTGCTCCTCAATGTCGGCATTGGTGGCGGCAATGATGCGGATCTTCACCTGGATATCCTTCCGTCCACCGACCCGCCGGAAGGTTGATTCCTCAATGAGCCGGAGCAGCTTTGGTTGGAGATCGATGGGCAGATTGCCTATTTCATCGAGAAACAGGGTGCCGCCGCTGGCGACCTCGACCAGACCCTTCTTGTCGCTACGGGCATCGGTAAAAGCCCCCTTGTCATAGCCGAAGAGTTCCGATTCCATCAGGTTCGACGAGAGGGTGCCGCAGTCAACCTTGACAAAGACCCCGTTCTGGCCGGTACGGCTTTCGTGGATGGCCCGGGCCACCAGCTCCTTGCCTGTGCCGGTTTCGCCGGTAATGAGGACGGCTGCCTCGACCTGGGCGGCCATGCGGATGGCCTCCTTCACCCGGGTCATTGGCGGACTGTTGCCGATGATGGAGGTGACACCGACAGCCTGGTGGAGGAGGCTGGCCGTTCTGCGCATCAGCCGGGCGTGGAGGATTCTCCCCAGTATTGCCTTGAATTCGATGATATCAAAGGGCTTGACGATATAATCGATGGCGCCGGCCCGCAGGGACTGGACGGCGGTTTTGGCATCGTTGAGGCCGGTGAGCATGACGATATCGATATCATCGCCAATCTCCTTGATCGTGCCGATAAGGTCGATACCGCTGCCGTCGGGCAGGCCGATGTCGAGAAACACCAGATCGACAATCGCCGAACGGAGCATATCCAGGGCGTCGGCGCCATTGGCGGCGGTGGTTACCCGGTGGCCCTGTTTTTCGACAATCTTTGCCAGGGAAAAGCGCAGGTCTTCCTGGTCATCGACAATGAGCACCGCGCCCATCGGCTACACGTCCGCCCGGAAAAAGATGGTAAAGGTGGTGCCCTTGCCTTCCTTGCTTTCGAGGATAATATCGGCGTCGTTTTCCTTCAGGGTGCGGTAGACGATAGCCAGGCCGAGGCCGGCGCCGGAGGTCTTGGTGGTGAAAAATGGCTCGAACACCTGCTCGGCTACGTGGGCCGGCATGCCCGTGCCGTTGTCGGTGAAGTGGACGATGACGTAATGCTGGCCGCTGAGAAGGGCCGGATACCTCTTTTTGTAGTATTTGAGCGAGCTGGCACTGAGCAGGGTGGCGGAAATCTCGATATGGCCATTGCCGGAAGTGGCATCGATGGCGTTGAGGAACAGGTTGAGAAAGACCTGCTGGACCTGGTGCGGGTCGGCGATGATCGCCGGCAGCCCCGAGCTGACATCCTCGGAGAAGGTAATATTATTTTTGGTCAGCCGGTTATTGATGAGCGGCATGGTCTCGGTGATGATCGAGGAAAGCGAGGTCGGCCGCTTGTTCGGTTCGGCGGGGCGTGCATAGGAAAAGAAGTCGCCGAGCAGTTCGTTCAGCCGGTCGACCTGGCGGATGATCCGTTGCGCGCACTCCAGCTGTTCGCTGCTGTCTTTTGACTCTTCTTCGATGGACTGGGCCATGATCTTGATGCCGGCGAGGGGATTGCGCACCTCATGGGCCACCGCCGAGGCAATTTCCGCAACCGTCGACAACCGGTTCATCTTTTCCATTTCCTTGCGTACGTACTTCAACTCGGAAATATCGGAAAGGGAAATGATTATGCCGACCTTGTTGCCCCGGGAATCTTCTCTGACGACATTGGAAAAACCGATGATCTTCTTTTCCCGGGCGGGAGTGACAATGACCAATTCCTTATCGAGCTGACCTGGTTCGGTGGAGGCGGTGGAGAGGAGCTGGTCGGCGGTGCTTTCTCCAAGGAAGTCAGAGAGGTACTGGCCTTGCAGTGATTCGGTGTATGGCCGGAAAATTGCTTGGGCGGCGGCGTTGCTGGTCCTGATCTTGCCATCAAGGTCGGCAACGATCAGCCCGTGGTTCAGGCCCTGGATAATCGATTCGGAGAATCGTTTTTCCTCCCGCAGATTAGTAATGGAGCCACGCAGGTCAATTACCAGCTGGATAAGCTGCTGGTTCATCTGTTGACTCTCGATGATAATCGCCATGATGCTGGCTATTGCCTCAAGAAGCTCGGTGGTTTGCGGTGATTGTTGGTGGTGCGGGGTGGCGTAGGCGGTAAAGACACCAAGGAGTGTGCCGTCACGAAGGACGGGGATACAATAGTTGCCGTTAAAGGGATCGGTGGATTTTGCGCCCTTCGCTAAGGGAGGCAATGAGCTGAAAAAGCGGGTGGTTGCCGATTTTATGGTCAGACCGCAGTGACAAAATCCGAATCGTTTGGTGTTGCAGGGCATGCCCTCCGGGTGAGGAAATCCTCGGGAGATCACCAGGTTCAGCGATTGCAGATCCCGTTCAACAACGAACAGGGCGATCTTGGGACCAAGGCCGAGGTGGTCGGCAGCCAGGAGATAGTCGAGAATGCGGCCGATTTTTGTTTTTATGGGCAATTGTTCGAGAGCTGTTTTCAGAACATCAACAAGGATAGTCTGGTGGCTCTGTATGTGGGTACGCAAAGGGACATCCACTTCTCCTTCTTGATGCCGTCGCGTCTGCTCCATAAACTGTTCCCGTTTTTATCTATAGGGACCCGGTAATACGGCTCGCGCCGGTGAATGATATGCAGGCCCTAATTGCAGAAAGTCAAACTCCTCTGCAAAATACAACGATCTGCAGAGAAAAAACAAGGAAATAGCAATCGTTATCAAAAGAATTAGTAGATTTTCCGTATCCAGGGCGCCTGTCGACGGGATTTTTTGGAAGGGTTTGGTTTTTTGTCTATGTGGCGCTAGTCACTAGACCCCGCTTGCTTCAGTGATAGAATTTTCCGGCGGGTGGGGGCAATGTCGGTGTCATCAAGGAGGAAAGAGGGCTGTTGTCTGAGGAGATAGCGGCACGGCCCTGGATGTTTTTTGCCAAGGCCAATACCACTGTGATTGCGATCAATATTTGAAGCGTCCGACAATCCGGTTCAGCCCTTCGGCAAGGGCATTCAGGGAATCGGAGCTGTCTTTAACATGTGAGCAACTCCCCAGCATCTGCGCGGCATCCTCACTTACCTGATTGATTTCATGGGCGATATCGGTTGCCGTCATGGAGCTTTGCCCAACATTTTCATTGACGCCCTGAATGCCGGCGGAGGCCTGGCTGATATTGGCGGCTATTTCCTTGGCGGTGGCCGATTGCTCTTGAACGGCGGTGAAAATCAGGGCGACGGTGCTGTTCACTTTATGGATGACCTCGGCTATCTCGGCTATTTCTTTGATCGTCAGTTGCGTAGAATTTTGAATGTCACCGATTTTGCTCTTAATGTCTTGGGTCGCTTGAGTTGTTTGACTGGCCAGCGCCTTTATTTCGTTGGCGACAACTGCAAACCCTTTGCCGGCCTCACCAGCTCTTGCCGCTTCTATGGTGGCATTCAGGGCGAGGAGATTGGTTTGTGCCGATATCTCGGTGATAATCTCAGTTACCTTGCTGATCGCCGTTGCCGCGTTACCGAGATGATTGACCCGTTCCGAGGCGCTGGTCGTTTTTGTCACTGCCATTTCAGTGATATTTCGGGCAGTTTCAGAGTTGCTGGCGATTTCTGAGACCGAGGCAGTCATCTCATCGGCTGCGGCGGCAACCAAATTGATGTTTTCCGATGCCTCGGAACTTGCCCCGGCAACTGTG
Organism: Desulforhopalus sp.; assembly: GCA_030247675.1. Lineage (NCBI taxonomy): Bacteria > Pseudomonadati > Thermodesulfobacteriota > Desulfobulbia > Desulfobulbales > Desulfocapsaceae > Desulforhopalus > Desulforhopalus sp. The sequence continues at coordinate 329,295 of JAOTRX010000006.1, forward strand.
GCCATGCTGGTACTCATGCGGTTGGCGGCGTCGGCAACTGTTGCCGATCGGGCCGAAACATTTTCGGCCCCTTCCGACATCGCCGTCGAAATTGTCAGCAGTTGATGCGCTGAATTACCTAGTTTTCCGCCATTGGCGGCGATCTCTTTAATGACAAGGTCCATTTTGTCGATAAAGACATTGAACCAGGACGCGAGTTCACCCACTTCATTTTTGTAGGTGATATTCAACCTCTTGGTGAGGTCGCCTTCACCCTCGGCGACATCCCGCAGGCCGGCGGTTACATCGTGGATCGGACCGGTAATCGAATGGGTGGTCAGCCAGGCAAAGAACAGCCCCATGGCAATTGCGACAAAGAGGGCAATGGAGATGAAGGTTCGGGACACGCCATTGACCTTTTCGACCTGTTGGGCACTTTCTTCCATCAATTTCAGGGAAATGGCATTGGCCTGAGCATCAATGGTCTGCATCTGCTTTCCACGTTCCAGCTGATTTTCCACAAGCCGGAAATATTCCAGCGTCTGCGGTTGGACTTTTTGAAACCGTTCAAGGATTTTCCCATGAACCTCCTTCAGGCTTGTACTGTTTTCAATGATTTTGTACCACTCCTGGATACTTTCCTCGAACTTCTTGCCTGAGGCAAGGGTGGCCTTTTTACTGGTTTCGCTGGCCCGCTCGAAATAGGACCGGATATTCGAGGAATACAGCTTGTAGTTGAGGACCATATCTTCGTACTTGAAGGACCCGGTTTTGATGAGATCCTCGTATCCTTCAAAAAGCTGCAGCGTCGGGGCAATGAGAGAGGCCTTTTTCGTTTCATCCTCGTTCTGCAGAGTAAAGGCCTGCCGGTAGGATTCGTACTGCAGTTTGAGCTGAGCGAGGGCGTCCTTGGTTGTCTGGGAAATATTGCTCTGCAAATGGGCATCGGCATCGCGGATAAGTACCTCAAGGGCGGAGAACACCTTGTCGCGGGCAAGGGCCTGGGCATCGCGGCCGGTATTGTGGCTGTTGAGCAGATAGATGTAATATTGCTCACGCACTCCGGCAAATTGCTCTTGGCCGGCACTGATCTGCCTTGACAGGGACACGGTACGAACGACATTCGTCAAAGAGAGCAGACCGGATCCGCCGACGATACAGGTCAGAAGCAATACCACAGCAAAGCCAAGACCGAGCTGTGTCCGCAGTTTCCAGCTTTTCATCAAAGTTCTCCAGTTTAGTGGTGGGTTATGAGGTGTTGTTTACAGCTATTCTCTAATATTAATAAAGGACTGTCAACGCACAGGATCGGAATATTTCCGAAATGAATGATAACAACCGGTTCACCATCTCGCTGAGCTTCCTCGTCATTGCCGCTTGCCAGTTGAGTGTCCCTTGCTGAGGCTCATGCCGGCTTGAAGTGGTTTTGATACTGTGCGACCCTGCATGAGGTCTCTATCCCACAATAAGCCGTCATCGGTGGATTGAGACAGGCGCTTTTTTTGTTTCCTTTGGCTGCCGATCCCCATGTTCAAAATACGATCAGGTTTGCAATTTGACAGGCCGGGAGTTTTTTTCTATAGAGAAGAGAAGATGAAAATTCTAAAATTCAGGGAGCACTATCGTGGAACAGCAGCAGCGATCTTCCGGTCTTTCAGGACTTCAAATCACCGGCATCGTCCTCCTGTCCATGCTGGTGACAATGGTAGCGACCCTGTTTATCGTTAAGATCTGGTTCTTCCCCACGCCGTTTACACCGGTTGTCCTCAGCCCGGTTGAAGAAAGCCAGCTTGAGGTGAAGTTGGCACAGTTTGGACGATTTGCAAACCCAAACCATCCCTCCTCCAGCCTTCCCAAAAGGGCCAACCCCCCTTCGTCAGCCGGCGAACCGCAACCCGAGGTCTATTCGGAAGAGGGCGCGTCCCGGGAAATCAGACTGTCAGAACGAGAAATCAATGCGCTGGTTGCTAAGAACACCGACTTGGCGAGCAAGATGGCCATTGACCTTTCCGAGGATTTGGTCAGTCTCAAGATGCTCATTCCGCTGGACCCGGATTTTCCCTTTATTGGTGGCCAGACCCTGAAGGTACGGGCCGGAGTCGAAATCGCCTATCGTCAAGGCCTGCCGGTATTCATCCTGCGTGGCGTTTCGGTCATGGGAGTACCTCTCCCCAATGCCTGGATGGCAGGCCTGAAAAATATCGACATGGTTAAGGTCTTCGGCTCAGAACCGGGATTCTGGAGGAGCTTTGCTGATGGAGTTGCATCCATCCAGGTGCGGGAAGGTACGTTGCGGATAGTTTTAAACGAATGAATAAGGTAAAAGTCTTATCAATATGAACTGGAACTATAGGGATTGAGATGAAAAAATTAATGATCGCATTGCTCGTGGCGCTGGTGCTTGGCGGAGGGAGCTATGGTTTATGGCAGCTTTACCAACAGGAAAATTCCATCACCGTCGTCTTTGCCGACGCCAATGGGCTGAGTCCGGGAACCGGTGTTTGGATGGCTGGTGTTGAGATCGGCAAGGTCCAACAACTGCAAATCGCCGGTGATGGAGTTGCCTTGTCGATTTTTTTGAAAAAAGAGGTACGAGAACAACTGACCGATCACGCCCTTTTTGTCATCGATCCCGGCGCTGACAGGAACAGTACGCCTGTCGTCCGAGTAAAGGCTGGTGCCGGCGGGGTGGCGCCACTTCCGGCAAAGGTACGATTGAAAGGCGTAAATTCATACGCCCTCTGGCAATTGAATGATTATTCGCAGAAGGTGTTTGAATTCATTAACGAGCCACAGCTGCAGGAAGGTATCAAGCGTCTGGAGCAACTTGGCAGTGAATTGAAGGGTGGTGAACCGCAGAAATGAGGCGATTTGGCGGTTTTGGTCCTATTGGGCATGATCATCAGCGGTTAAAGGGGAGAGCGGTCAATGGAAATTTTGCCGTAATACCTGGGGCCGGCAGAGGAGTCAATGAAACGGTCATTGCGGTATCGAGCTGACGGAACCTTCACCATCGTCCAGTTTACCGACACCCACTTCGGTAACGGCGAGGGAGTGGATAGCCGCACCTCCACTCTCATGTCGCAGGTACTCGATGCGGAGCGCCCGGACCTGGTCATCTTCACCGGCGATGTCATCGGCGGGCAGCAGGGTGAAAATCTGCCGCAGTCGGCCTGGCGTGCGGCTACCGCACCTGTACTCGCCCGCGACCTGCCCTGGTGCGCCGTATTTGGCAACCACGACGACGAATGCGGGGCGTCGCGCCGGCAGTTGCTGGCCCTGCAGCAGGAAATTCCCGGCTGTTTGACGCGTCCCGGCCCTTCCCGGGTCTCCGGGCTCGGCAACTTTTTCCTTCGCATCCATTCGGCCAAAGACCGGACGGCTGCGGCGTTGCTCTGCTGCCTGGATTCCAACAGCTACGCCGAAACCGCTGTCGGCGGATACGGTTGGGTCCGCGGTGATCAGATCCGCTGGTTCAGCCAGGTTGTACACCATCTGAAATCCTCTGCCGGGACTGCATTTTCGCCGCCGGTCCTGGTGTTTCTCCATATCCCCCTGCCCGAATACAACGATGTCTGGCGGGAGGCTGTCTGTCTGGGTGAAAAAAACGAGGATGTCTGCTGTCCGCGCCTCAACACCGGCCTCTTTGCCGCCATGCATCTTGCCGGTAATGTCCGGGGAGTCTTCGCCGGCCACGACCATACCAACGATTACCAGGGCAGTCTCCACGGAATCAGCCTTTGTTACGGCCGAGCCACCGGTTACAACAGCTACGGCAGTGATGGTTTTCTGCGCGGCGCCCGGATCATCCGCCTGCACGAGGACCGCCCGGACTTCACAACTTGGCTGCGTCTGGAAGATGGCAGCCGGATCGATCGCTCCCCTGGCCCCTCTCTCTCTGAATGATTGTGTTTACCGGCTTTCTTTATGGCTTTTTTTGCAACGAGTCTGCCTGCGCCGCGACCAGCTGGGCAAAGAGGCCGCTTCCCCTTGCGAGCTCATCGTAGGTGCCGCGCTCGATAATCCGCCCCTGTTGAAAGACCAGGATGAGATCGGCCTTGCGGATGGTCGCCAGACGGTGGGCGATGATCAAGGTGCTCCGCCCCTCCATCAGTGTCTCAAAGGCCTTCTGAACCTTGGTCTCGGTAGCCGAATCGAGGGCGCTGGTTGCCTCATCAAGGACAAGGATCGGCGGGTTTTTAAGGAGAACTCGGGCAATCGCCAATCGCTGGCGTTCGCCGCCGCTGAGCTTTGATCCCCGCTCGCCGATGAGTGTCTGGTAGCCCTGCGGCTGGCGCATGATGAAGTCATGCGCCTGGGCCTGGCGGGCGGCGTTGACCATCTCTTCATCAGTGGCATCCGGTCGGCCAACCTTTAAATTCTCCTCTATGGTGCGAAAGAACAACAGGCTTTCCTGGAAGACGACGCCGATATTGGCGCGTAGCGAATCGAGGGTCACCTGGCGGATGTCGGTGCCATCGATCAGCACCTGGCCCTGCTCCGGATCGTATTGCCGCAGCAGCAGGCCCATGGCCGTACTTTTGCCGGCGCCGGTTTCACCGACAAGGCCTACAACCTGACCCGGTTCCATGGTGAAACTGACGCCATCCAGGGCCTTTCGGCCGGATTCGTAGGAAAAGACGATATTGTTGAAATCCACCCGGCCGGCGACCCGGGTGAGCGGGAGCGCCCCCGGCAGGTCCTGTACCGTTGACCGGGTGTCGAGGATATCGAAGAACATCGCTAATGATGGCGCCTGCATAAAGAGGTTGTTTACGAAAGACACCACCTGATCGAGACGGCCGATGAGGTGGGTGGCAAAGCCCATAAAGGTGACGATGGAGCCGACGCTGGCCTCGCCGTGCAAGTTGAGCCAGGCCCCCATGGCAAAGATGGCTATGATGGTCGTCGTTGAGGCCGCGCCGCTGAGGACACTCACCACCGCCCACCAGTTGAGTACTGGAAACTGGGCCTTCAGGACCTGATCGATGACCAGCCGCAACTGGCGCAGTTCTGCCGCCTGGCGGACAAAGCTCTGCACCAGAAGGACGTTGCCGATGGCATCGCCCGCCTGTTCAGCCAGCCTGGTATGCTGCGATTGGACCTCGCACTGGGCGTTATTGGTGCGGTGGGTGACAAAGGCGGTAGCCGCCGCGGAAACGGCGGTCAGGACAATGAGCACCATTGCCAGTTTCCAGTTAAGGAAAATGGTTAGGGGCAAGAGGACCAGCAGGGCGACCAGGGTAGAGAGGTGACTGCGGAACATCGACAGCCAGAGATTGAACAGATTGTCGCCGCCGGAGAGCATGATGCTCAGCAGCCGGCCCGAATGTGCGCCGCGGTGATATGCCAGGTGCAGGCGGAGAACATGGGCGAAGTACTGCGCCATCACCTCTAGCCGCAACCGGTGGGCCAGGCGGTCGGCATGCAGGGAAACCAGTGCCCCGATAGCGATACCGCTTATGCCGACTACCAGCCACAGGCCGAAAATGCGGATGCCGTCATTCAGGGTTGCTGCGGCGCCACGACTGGCGGCCTGGGTGAGCAGATCGATAGTCCAGCCGAAAAGTATCGGTTCGATAAACGGCACTGCGGCCAGACAGAGATTGGCAAGGGTCAGGGTGATCGCCAGTCCTTGCACCGGCTTGAGCAACTTCAGGACCCGACTATAAACCTTGAGGGGCTGTAAGGTGATCATGTCCTCCCTCCATGTGAAGGTTTCCCTGCTTATGGACGAAACCGGGAGACCTGCGCAACTGCGCCGCATACAGGCGCCCCTCAATGTACATGGCCAAGGTTTGCACCGCCCGGTCCGACGAACGAAAAACTGCCATGCCCTTGGCCATCAGTTCATCAACCAGGGGATCGTAAAGACGGCCGGCGTCCACCACCCCGATTACCGGCTTGCGTAATTGGCCGGCAAGGGCCGGCATCTGCAGGGCGATGCTCTGTTTGTCGGCCATGCTGTAGCGCTCCGCCTCGTCTTCGGCGAGGGTGTGCATGGCCGGAGACAGGGGATCAAGGCCAACCACCACCGCGTCGATATCCGGGTCCTCCGCCAGATATTTGACGGCGGCCACATGGGTTTCGTCATCGGCTCCGGGATTGATGTCCATGGGGTTTTTGATCTCCACCAGCTTATCCAGACCCTTGGCCTGCAACAGGGTCCGCAGTTTGTCGCAGGTGGTGGGGGCAAGGTCTGCCATCTGCATGGCAAAATCCTCGGAGAGGATATTGTCGGCCATGCCCACCGCTTCATAACCGGCACCGCTGACCGCTGCCAGGCGATTGCCGTTGATCTCCTTGTCGTGCAAACGCTGGGCGACCATCAGCAGATCCTCAAACTGCGTGAAGGTGCCGGCCACCATGCCACCCGCCTGGCGCACGCAGGATGTGCAGACCATGTAATCTCCGGCCAGGGAGGCGGTATGGCCGGAGGTGGCGCTCTTGCCTTCGGGGGTGTAACCGGCCTTATAAAATATGACATCCTTGCCTGCCTGCACTGCCTTTCGTACGGCGCGGCAGAACTCCAGGCCATCCAGGTCTTTGAATCCTTCCGCATACACGGCAATGATGGCAAGGTCCTGATTGTCGCTCAGGTATTTGATGATATCGCCGAGGGTCAGGTCGTTCTGGTTGCCGACCGATATCATGTACGCTGGGTCAAGTTCCGGGCGTTTGCTGAGACGGGTTATCATGAAGGCCCCGCTTTGGCTGACAAAGGCAGCGGCCCGTTTGTAGGAGCCGCGTCGCTTCGGCAATTTGGCCTCGGGGATGAACATGGTGTCGTATCTGCCGGGATGGGAAATCACCCCCAGGCAATTGGCCCCGAGAAACACCGGACCGCCGTCGCCGGTCAGATGGGCGGCACTGATTTTCGCCATGACCTGCCGGGCCCGCCCGGCGCTATCGTGGGTCTCGCCCATGCCGCCGGGGATAAGCATTACCGACTCGGCAGCATCCTTGGTCAGGATCTCGTCCACCAGTTCCGGCAGCTGGCCGGCATCCACTGCCACGACCAAGAGATCGATTTTTTCCTGAAGAGCGGCGAGGCTTGGGACGCAGCGAACCCCGGCAAAACTGTCGAGGTCCGGCTTGATAATCCGGATATCCTCTCTGGGAAAGCCGTTGGCGAGGATATTGTCAAGTATGGTCCGTCCGAAATTAACCCGCGTTGTTGAGACCCCGATGATACCAATTGTGCGCGGATGCAGGAGGCGACTGACCTTTTGGTAGGGTCTGGCGACCGGTCGCCTGCCGGGCGGCGAGAAGCGGCACATGCCATCGAGCGGCACCATCAGATAATCGGTGAAGGCAAAGGGGTTGATCTCCAGTTCTTCAATGACATAGGGCGCCTGGGGATTGGCCGCCGAATAGAAGTTGGCCATGGCGATAAAGGAGCTGAAACATTCGATCAGCTGCTCGTCGGTGACGATGCGCCGCTGGCCGCGGGTCAGTCCGGCAAGTTTTTGGTAACTGATGGTCTTCTTGAAAATATTGAAAAAGGCCGGTCCGTCGGTCATGGCGGTGGAGGCGGCGACGATGGCCTGGCCTTTGCGGAATCGTTCGGCGTACAACTCGGTATCGGTGCCGCCCAGTCCGGCGCTGATGATCATCCCGAATTCCCTTGTGTTGCGGATGCCGACAATCATCTCGTTGCCGAAGGCCTCGGAATCGGGGGGCATGAACTGGACCAGCAGGACGCCGACGATATCGTCGGTAATGGCCTGGCGGAGCGCTTCGCCGGTCAAACCCAGGTATCCCTCCGGGGCATGGATGCTGCGCCGTTCGATGGCCGCGGCATAGGCTTCCGGGACCTCGTAGAGCATCCGTCGCCAGGCGGAACGGATCTTGTCCGGTATCTTCTCGACCACCTTGACCCCACCCACTTCCGTTTTGTGGATGATGGTCGGCGAGACGATCTTTAAAACCACCTTGTTCCCCGGCATGGCCAGGAGTTCTTTATCGGTCAAGCGGCTGCCCTTCGGCAACAGTTGGGTGCGCGGCGGTGTCTCCGCCCCGGAACCGGCAAGCAGCTGATAGGTTTCGTATTCAAACAGAAAATGGCGACCCTGCATCTCCGCCTCGGCGAAAAGGCTGGTAATGATTGGGAAATTGATTGTCAGTGCCGGTTGGTCTGTCATGGGTGGTTGGTGGTTGCTGTTGAGTTCGCGTAAAATTGTCTGGTTATGATGTATCACAGTCATTGGCAGGATTCAATGCAGGGTGAAGCCGATACCGGCGAGAAAAATCTCTTTTACAACGGCAGGAATTGACAATGGCTAACAATGAAGGATATTAAGTTGTGGGGAGTAAAAATAGGAGATAAAAGCTAGGTTGCGCAGGTTTTCCTGCAGAAACGAAACTTATGACAGGTTTTTGCCCTGCCAAAGAGGACAACTATCAACCAAGGAGATTGGCCATGGGGAACGTTATGCGTTACCTGAACCTCTTGTTTTTGTTCGTTGCCGGCGGGGTGTTACTTGCCGGTGTTGCGGTCGCTGCGACTGACAATGAGGAGGAAATTCTCGTTGGCCGGATTGCGCACGTTGAAGGGAAGCTTCTGCGGTACATTGAGGAAGAAAAGGACTGGGTCGTAACGGTCAAGGACGCGCCTTTTGGCCTCGAAGATGCGCTGTATTCAGGTGAAGATACTAAGGCCGAGTTTATTATGCCGAATCGCACCTGGCTGCGGATCGGAGAGAACACGCAGCTTCAGCTGATAGCACTAAATTTCGACACAACAACCGTCGATGTCGCATCCGGTCTCGCCCGTTTGTACAACAAAAGTGACGATGCCATGGTCAAGGTATCGACGCCCTTCGGCTCCGTCGTCGCTCCCGGCGGCGCGGCCTTTGACCTCTATGTCGGCGATGAGTCCCTGGAGGTCATTGCCGTTCACGGTACCGTCGACTTCATCCACGATGGTTCCTCGGCCAGATACGAGGTGCGGGAGGGAGAATCGTCGATTATTGCCAACGAAGGTGAGGTCGCCCGCGGCAATGGTACCGTCGACGCCGATTGGGACGACTGGAATGACGAGCGGGACGACCTCTGGGCGCGGCGCCTCCAGCAAAGCGAACGTTCGGCGGCCTTTTTACCCGAAGCCATTCGCGAAGAGTCCCATGTTTTTGAAGAACATGGCCATTGGGAACGTGTCTATTACGAGGGAGAGTATCGCGATATGTGGCGGCCCACCCGGGTTCAGGTGGGGTGGCGGCCGTTCACAGCCGGCCGGTGGACCGTCTACTACGGTGATAACTGCTGGATTCCCGACGAGCCTTTCGGCTATGTAACCCACCATTATGGTTCCTGGATATATATTGAATCATCTCGGGTCTGGTATTGGACCCCCCCGGCACCGCGGTTTGCGGTTGTGGTACCCGGGTTCTTTATCGGTTTTGGCTGGTTTCCGGGGCGGGTGGGATGGATACACAGCGGGCCTTCTATCGGCTGGGTGCCGCTTGCCCCGAGCGAGCCATACTATGGCTATCGCCCCTGGGGCCGTCGAACTGTTGTCGTCACCCACAGTCCTATTATCAACATTTCTATTAATATTGGCAGATATCGCTATCTCGATGAAGCCGTCGTGGTCAATCGCGACCATTTCTATAGAGGCAGCACTTACGCACCGATTGTCCAGCGAAACCTCAATAGAGACATCATCATAAACAATTATCGACCAGTCACGGTCATCAACAACACGGTCATCAATAATTTCGAGATCAACCGGCACCGTTTTACCTATAACGATGTGGAGGTGGCCCGTAAACCACACACATCGGTCATTAACCGGATTCACGACAATCATCGAACGAGCAGGGGTATCGAGCCCATCAATCGTCAGCGAATTGAGCGGGATTTGAGCCGTTTCCGGCCGCGATCGGAGCCTCCAACAAGGGTCGAGGTACCAAGGCCGATGCTTACTCCCAAGCTTGTCCCTGCCGAGAACATTGCCAAACCCATCAAAACCTTGGCCTTGCAGCAAAAGGACATTAAGCCGCAGGAGCGTGAGCGGCGGCTTGACGGGGATAAAAGACGGCCTCCACGGTCGCCTGAGCGGGAGAAAGTCGACCAGCCTCGTGAACCGGTTGTCCAGGAGGATAGAGGCAGGAGCAAGTTGCCGTCGGGTTTTCGCGGTGAGACTGTCGAGCAGATGAACCGCAAACGCGATGTATTGCAACCACCGGAGGTAGGCCGGGACGCGCAGGAAAAAAGAACCAGGACGCCGCAGCAGGAAACCATACAGTCTCCACTGGAACCCCCACAGAGGCCCGAAGCCTTGCAGAGGAAAAAGCCGCGGGAAGAGGGGCTACAGCGCGACCAGATCGCCGGGCCGAGGGATGACCAGCCTCGGCTCAGATCTCCGAGGGATAAGGGGCGACAGGAAGCCGGACAGGTGACTCCATCCGAGGAACGGATTCGGCCACCGGAAGAAATCCGCTTGCGACAGGAACAAAGACTGCAGCGGCAGCGTCGGGAAGAAGGCCAGCAGCCGAAGGATCAGGAGATAAAGCCGCCACAGCGGCAGGATGATAAACGACGCCAGGAGCAGGATTTGCAGGGACAACAGCAGGAAGATCAGCAGATCCGGCAAAAGCAGGAAAGGCAGCATTTCCCGCAGGAGGAGGTGCAGCGACGGCAGGATTCGGCAGTGAGGCCGCCAGAGCGTCGGCAGGATTCGACAGTAAAATTACCCCAGCAGCCGGATGATCGGGAGATACAACAGCGACAGAATCAGGATAATCAGCGTCGTAAGGAACAGGATCTGCAGCGGCAACAGCAGGAAGTCCAGCAGGTCCGGCAAAAGCAGGAAAGACAGCGCCAGCAGGAGGAAGATGGGCAGCGCCAGCAGGCTGAGGAACTGAAGCAGCGGCAGCAACAGGATGATAAGCG